>DATNFZ010000001.1:0-4466 GCA_035606155.1 Rhizomicrobium sp.
CCACGCAGCGATAGGCGTCGTCCACCACCAGGATCTTCTCGATGCGGTGCTGGTGCAAAAGCCGCTTGGCCTCGTCGGGCCTCACCCCTTCCGGCGCCGTGACCAGCTCGGTGGTCATCAGCTCGGCCACTTTCTGGCGCGGATCGGCGGCGAAGCGGACGTCGCGGTTAGTGAGGATACCCACCAGCTTGCCAATCATCTTTGAATTTGGGCCCTTGCTGTCGGGCGATTCCACCACCGGCACGCCCGAGATGCGGTGGCGCTCCATCAACTTCAGGGCGTCGGCCAGGCTGGCCTCCGGTCCGATCGTGACCGGGTTCACCACCATGCCGCTTTCGTAGCGCTTCACCCGGCGGACCTGCTCGGCCTGCTCCTCCATGGTGAGATTCTTATGGATCACCCCCATGCCGCCGGATTGGGCCATGGCGATGGCGAGGCCCGCCTCGGTCACCGTGTCCATGGCGGCGGAAATCAGGGGTATGCCCAGCTCCACGCTCTTGGTGAGGCGGGTACGGGTGTCGGCGGTTCCAGGCAGTATGTCGGAGGAGCCGGGCACCAGGAGAACATCATCGAAGGTGAGCGCTTCGCGGATGGTCTCTGGGGGCATATCGAGGCTCCGTCTTGGAGCGCCGAGCCTGTATCAGCGGTTCCCTGATTCCGCAAGAGGGCGCCGGAAAGGCCAATTTAGCCCAATTTCCGCCAAAATTCGCCGGTTCCCCGGCGGAACTCCCCCGGAACGGAAGCGCCGGGTGTTCGTTTTTGAGGAACGGGTCGGCAAAGGGGCCAACCCCTTCCGAATAGTCCCCAAGGAGTAAGGATATGAAAAAGTCATTTCGTTTATTGATGAGCGCTGGTCTTGCGGCGGCAGGTCTCATGATCGCAAGCGCGGCCCAGGCGGCGCCTCATGGCGTACGGGTGGGCGACCTCACCTGCAACGTGGAGAGCGGCTGGGGCTTTATCTTCGGCTCCTCCAAGGACCTGCACTGCACGTTCCGCGGCAATGGTCATCATGAGCATTACACCGGCTCGATCTCCAAATTCGGCGTCGATATCGGCTATACCGGCGGCGAAGTGCTGGTGTGGGGCGTGTTCGCACCCACCTCCGACATGCGTGAAGGCGCGCTGCAGGGCGATTATGCCGGCGTCAGCGCACAGGCCACCGTGGGCCTGGGCCTGGGCGCCAATGTGCTGGTGGGTGGGCTCGACAAGTCCATTGCCCTTCAGCCGCTCAGCATTTCGGGCAGCAAGGGTCTGAATGTGGCGGCTGGCATCGGCTCGATCAGCCTGAAGTCCGCGCCATAAGACCTGTCCTGTTTTGACGAAACCTCCGGCGGTCATCCGCCGGAGGTTTTTTCTGGCCCGGCCCCTCGCCCAAGCTCGGGGCGTTCAAAGCTCAAATCGATCCACCGGACCGATTTGCCCCGCAACCGCGGGTCGCTTTGAACCCCGCCGCCACCAGATAAAGCTCCACGGAATCCGCGCGCGAGGCCGGCGGCTTCACATGTTTGGTGCTGTGAAAGCTTTTTTTGATCCGATCCAACAGGTCCTGCGCCGCTCCGCCCTGGAAGACCTTGGCGACGAAGACCCCGCCGGGGCGAAGACAATCCTCGGCCACCTCAAGCGCGATCTCGGCCAGCGCGCTGGTGCGTAAGTGATCGGTGGCGCGATGGCCGGTGGTGGGCGCGGCCATGTCGGTCAGCACCAGATCGGCAGGCCCACCCAGTGCCTCGATCAGCATGTTGGGCACCTCGGGGTCGGTGAGGTCGGCCTGGAAAAAATCGACGCCGGGAATGGCTTCCATGGGAAGCACATCGGCGGCCACCACTAGCGCGCCTTTGGCCACCGCCACCTGGCTCCAGCCGCCGGGCGCCGAACCCAGATCCAGCACCCGCGCGCCTTTCTTGAGAAAATGGAATTTGCCATCCAGTTCCAGAAGCTTGAAAGCGGCCCGGCTGCGATAACCTTCGCGCTTGGCCGCGTGGACGTAAGGATCGTTGAGCTGGCGGCTGAGCCATTGGCGCGACGAGGCCTTCAATCCGCTTTTCTTGATTTTGGCGCGGACTGATCCACGCGATCCTGGCCCACGCGATCCGGTTTTCATGCCGGGCTGCTCATAAGCGCATCGCGCATTTGCCGCAACATGCCTTCGCGCAAGCCGCGGTCGGCCACCCGCAGCATCGGGCTTGGCCAGAATGTGCAGATGGCGGTGAAAATCGCCGAGCCTGCCAGCATCAAATCGGCACGCTCGGGCCCGACCGCGCCCATGCTCGCCAGCGCCGCGGTGTCCAGCCGGGAAAGGCGCGCCACCAGGTCCAGCAGCCGGCTGGTCTGGTGCCAACTGCCATCCACCCTGGTGCGGTTATAGCGCGGCAGCTTAAGCGCCAGCGCCGCCAATGTCGTGACGGTGCCCGACGTGCCGAGCAGATGCTCCCGCGCAGGATCGAACGTCCCGGTTTCTTCTCTGAGCGGGGCGAAGCGGGCCAACATGGCGTCCCGCATGGCTTCGAAGCCCGCCTGACTTTGCGCCTTTTCTCCATAGGCTTCCGCCAGATTGACCACGCCCACCGGCAATGAGGCTGAAAAACACTTTTTCAATTCGTCTCCGTGTCTGTGCTGCCAGACGATTTCCGTCGAGCCGCCGCCGATATCGAAGATCAACGCGCCACGGTATTTGGCCCCGATCAGGGGCGCACAGCCCAGGGCGGCGAGGTCGGCTTCGGTCTCCGCCGAGATCACTTGCAGCGCAATGCCCGCCTCGTCGCGGGCCCGCGCGACCAGGAGATCGGCATTTTCCGCCTGGCGCGCGGCCTGGGTGGCGATGGCGAAGACATGATGGACCTGATGATGGGCGATGCGCTCGGCGCAGATTTTGAGGGCGGCAATGGTGCGGGCGATGGCGGCCTGCGACAGCTGCCCGCTTTCTCCCACCCCCTCACCCAGCCGCACGATGCGGGAAAAGGAATCCACCACCGTGAAACCGTCGGGCGGAGTGGGCCGCGCGATCAGAAGCCGGCAGTTGTTGGTGCCCAAATCCAGCGCCGCCAGCAACGGCGCGTTCTTCGGCGATCGCTGGGGTAAAGGCTTATTCTCTGTTTTGTCGGTTTGGTGCAAAGAAGCGGCTCACAAAATTCAAGCTGAACGAACCTAGCACGGCCGACGGCTGACGACAGCGCGCGGAGAAATGCGCCCGCCTGAAAAGAAAAAGCCCGGGCGAAACCCGGGCCTTTGTTCTCTCAAAAGCCGTTCAAGCGAGATTCTTGAGTGTCCCCGCCACGCTGTCCAGGGCCGCTTTCAGGGTCTTGCGATTGGTGGCGACGTTCATGCGCAGATGGTTCTCGCCGCCCAGGCCGAAGCCGGTGCCCGATTCCAGGAAGACGTAGGCATTCTTCGCGAACCAGTGGCTCACGATGTCGGCCTGCGAGGTCATGACCGGCTCACCCGTGAAGGGATTTTTCGGCAGCGGCTGCTTGGCATTGGCGGCATCCGCCAACTTCTTGGCGCCGATCTTGTCGGCCACTTGGGCGACATCCAGCCACATCAGATAGGTGCCTTCCGGCTTGTTGCCCACCTTGATCATGGGGATGTTGGTCTTGATGGTGTTGTGGGCGTAGTCGAGATTGCCGTCGATATAGTCCACGCACTGGTTGAGCCATTCCTCGCCGCCGGCATAGGCGGCCTGTTCCGCCACCATCGCCGGATTGGAGATCACGGGGAAAGCGCCGGCATTGGTCGCCTGGAACAACTGTGGGTTGGTGGAGAAGAACCAGGCGCATTTCATCGCCGCCAGCGAGAAGGACTTGCTGCCCGACTTGAAGGTGATGCTGTTGTCCACGATGGGCTTGGCCAGGGTCGAGAAAGGCACGTATTTCTGGCCCTTGGAGATGAAGTCGCAATGGATCTCGTCGGACAAGACCACGATCTTGTGCTTGAGACAGAGCTCGCCATAGCGGGTGAGCTCCTCCCGCGTCCAGGCGCGGCCCACCGGATTGTGCGGGTTGCAGAGGATGCTCACCTTCACGTCGGGTGTCATGCGGCGCTCGAAATCGGCCCAGTCGATCTCATAGCGGCCGTTCACCTGCTTCATCGGGCTTTCTTCCGGCACGGTCTTGGAAAAGCCGATCGCCGCATAGAAGCCGCTGTAATTGGGCGTGGCCATCAGCACCTTGCTGCCCTTGGGCGCCAAGGCCTGCATCGCATAGATGATGCCGGGGATCACGCCGGGGGGGACGCCGATCTGCTTGGGGTCGATCACATTGATGCCGTAACGGCGCCTGTTCCAGTCGATCACGCCCTTGATGAAGGCGCTCGAACCGGCATTGCCCATGAACATGTCGGCGTCGATCACATTGTAACCCCAGTTGGGGAAGGCGACGCGTTTCTGGAGCGCTTCGGTGATGGCCGGCGCGCACCGGAAATCCATGTCGGCCACGCCCATGCCGGCGATGATCTTGGTCATATGCTCGTCG
>DATNFZ010000002.1:0-4101 GCA_035606155.1 Rhizomicrobium sp.
TCACAGGCCGCAAACTCTCCGAGATGAAAGTGGTCTTGAACGGCCCCGGTGCACCCGGCATCGCCACATTGGAACTCATCAAGGCGATGGGCGTGCGTCCGGACAATTGCATCGCCGTGGATAAGGTTGGGGTGCTGCACAAGGACCGCACCGATCTCAATCAATGGCAATCGGCCCATGCGGTGGTGACCAAGAAGCGCACTCTGGCGGAGGCGATGGTGGGCGCGGACGTGCTGATTGGCGTGTCGGCCAAAGGCGCGGTGACCCAGGAGATGGTGAAGAGCATGGCCAAGGTGCCCATCATCTTTGCCATGGCCAATCCCGACCCCGAGATCACGCCGGAAGACGTGAAAGCGGTCAGGCCGGATGCCATCGTCGCCACGGGCCGAAGCGACTATCCCAACCAGGTGAACAATGTGTTGGGCTTTCCCTACATCTTCCGCGGCGCGCTGGACGTGCGCGCGCGCACCATCAACGAACCGATGAAAATTGCCGCGGCGCAAGCCTTGGCGGCTTTGGCGCGCGAGGATGTGCCCGATGAGGTGGCGGCGGCCTATCGCGGCTCGCGCCCGGTCTATGGCGCCGACTACATCATCCCGGTGCCGTTCGATCCCCGCCTGATCAGCCGGGTGAGCCGGGCGGTAGCGGAAGCGGCGATCAAGACCGGCGTGGCCCGGCGCGAGATCAAGAATCTGGATCATTATTCCTATCAGCTCTCCGCCCGGCTCGATCCCTCCGCCATTCTGCTTCAGACCATCACCTCGGCGGTCAGGGCCGAACCCAAGCGGGTGGTGTTCGCGGAAGGCGAGGACGAAGCGGTGATCCGCGCCGCCTACGCGTTCCAGAATTCCGGGCTGGGCAAGCCGATCCTGGTGGGCCGCGCCGATGTGGTGAGGCGCGGCTTCAAGAATATCGGCCTGGACGAGCATGCGCTGGACATCCGCGTGCCGCTGTCGGCCCAGGAAGTCACACCCTATGTCGAGCGGCTCTACAAGCGGCTGCAGCGGCGTGGCGTTCTCTATCGTGACGCCGTGCGCATGGTGACCAACGACCGCAACATCTATGCCGCCGCCATGCTGGCGGCCGGCGATGCCGACGCCATGGTGACGGGCGTGACACGCAATTATGCCGCCGCGCTCACCGATGTGCGCACAGTGATCGACGCCTCGCATGGGGTGAGGCCCATCGGGCTTCAAGTGATTTTCGCCAAGGGCCGCATCGTCCTGGTGGCGGACACCTCCATCACCGAACTGCCCAATTCCGAACAATTGGCGGACATCGCCATCCGTGCCGCGGCGACGGCGAAGAAGCTGGGGCTGACGCCGCGGGTGGCGATGCTGGCGTCTTCCACCTTCGGCTTCCCCCGCTCCGAGCGCAGCGAACGCATCATCGAGGCGGTGCACATCCTGGACACGCGCGCCGTGGATTTCGAATATGACGGCGAATTCGCGCCCGACGTGGCGCTGGACCCTGCCAAGCTCGATCTCTATCCCTTCGCGCGGCTCTCCGACACCGCCAATGTGCTGATCATGCCGGCGATGCATTCGGCCCAGATTTCCACCAAACTGCTGCAGCAGCTTGGCGGGGTGAATGTGATGGGGCCGCTGCTGGTGGGGCTGGAGAAATCCGTGCAGATCGCACCCCTGGGTGCCAAGATGAGCGACATCTATAACGCGGCCATCGTCGCCGCCTATGACATCAATGATTGACCATGATTGACGCGCACAAGACCAAAAGCTTCATCGACGCGATCTGGGACAAGGAAATTGTTCCCACGCTCACAGATTATATCCGCATCCCCAACAAGAGTCCGGCCTTCGATCCCAAGTGGGAGGCGCATGGCCATATGGACAAGGTGGTGGAGATGTTCACCGCCTGGGCCAAAGGCAAGCTCAAGCAATTGCCCGGTTCGTCATTGGAAGTCGTGCGCCTTCCCGGCCGCACGCCCTTGATCTTCATCGAGGTTCCCGGAGCGACCGGAAACCCGGAGCGCAGCGAAGGGCCTTCCGGCGCGACCATTCTAATGTACGGTCATCTCGACAAACAGCCCGAGATGACCGGCTGGACCGACAGCCCGGGTCCCTGGGAGCCGGTGCTCAAGAATGACCGGCTCTATGGCCGGGGCGGCGCCGACGACGGCTATGCCATGTTCGCGGCCATCAGCGCGCTTCTGGCGCTGAAAGAGCAGAATATCCCTCATGCCCGCGCCGTGATCGTGATTGAGGCCTGCGAGGAATCCGGTTCACCCGATTTGCCCTTCTATATCGACCATCTGGCCGCGAAAATCGGCACGCCCGATCTGGTGGTGTGTCTGGATTCCGGCTGCGGCAATTACGACCAGCTTTGGCTCACCACTTCCTTGCGCGGCATGGTGATCGGCAATCTCACCGTGCGCGTCTTGACCGAGGGCGTGCATTCCGGCGACGCCAGCGGCGTGGTGGCGTCATCGTTCCGCATCGCCCGCCAGCTTCTTTCGCGTATCGAAGACGAAACCAGCGGACAGATGAAGATCGAGTCCCTGTTCGCACAGATTCCGCCCGAGCGCCAGGCGCAGGCCAAGGCGGCCGCCGGCATTCTTGGCGACGAGGTTTTCACCAAGCTGCCTTTCGCCTCGGGGATGAAGCCGATGGCCGACGATCCCACGCAATTGATCCTGAACCGCACCTGGCGGCCGCAATTGGCGATCACGGCGATGGCGGGTTATCCCACGCCCGAAAATGGCGGCAATGTCCTTCTGCCCTATACGACCTTGAAACTGTCGCTGCGCCTGCCGCCCACCTGTTCATCGGAAGCGGCGCGGCTGGCGGTAAAAAGGGAATTGGAGCGCGATCCGCCTTATGGCGCGCAAGTGAGCTTCGATGGCGTACAGGGCGACAATGGCTGGAACGCGCCCGCGCTTTCGCCCTGGCTGGCCAAGGCACTCGACAAAGCCAGCAAGGATTATTTCGGCAAGCCGGTTGCCTTCATCGGCGAAGGCGGCTCGATCCCCTTCATGGCGATGCTGGGCAAGAAATTTCCCAAGACCCAGTTCGTGGTGACGGGCGTCTTGGGACCGCATTCCAATGCTCATGGTCCCAATGAATTCCTGCACATTCCCACCGGCAAGAAGGTCTCCGCCTCCATCGCGTCGATCCTGGCCGATCACGCCCGGCAATGAATTTCGTAGATCACTCGGATGATCCCAAGCGCGCCGCGCGCTGGCCGCTTTATTATTTCCTGCTGGCGAGTTTGGCAGTAGGCGCGGCGGCCAGCCTCTTCACCGAACCCAATCTCGCCTGGTACGAGGCGCTGAGGCGGCCGTCTTTTGCCCCTCCTTCCTGGCTGCTCAAGGCGCTGTGGACCGCGGTCTATGTGCTGATGGCGGTGGCCGCCTGGCGGGCCTGGAAAATCACCGGCCTCAAATCCAGCGCCATGACGCTCTATGGCTTGCAGTTGGCTTTCACCTTCGTGTGGACCGCGCTGTTCTTTGGTCCCCATCGCATGGACCTGGCCTTGGCGGCGCTGGGCCTGGTTGTGCTTCTCCGGCTCCTCGCCACCATCCTGTTCTGGCGGAAGGACCGGCTGGCCGGCTTGCTGTTCCTCCCGGTCCTGGGCTGGGGTGTATTCGAAGCCGTACTGGTTTATGCCTTCGACGTCCTCAATGCCTGAAAACCGGGCTTTTACGGCGTACCCGCCTTGGCAAGACCACCCCCCCACCCTATATACCCCATGAAGGCAGCGGGGTTTCCCCGCCAGCCTTGATTTGTCTTGTGTTTCAATGGGATGGGCCAGAGGACGCCGTCAGGGTCAGAACCCCATGCCCGAGTGAGAGGAATGAAAATGGCTAAAGTAATCGGCATCGACCTTGGCACCACCAATTCCTGCGTGGCGGTCATGGAGGGCTCAGCCCCCAAGGTCATCGAAAATGCGGAAGGCGCCCGCACCACCCCATCCATCATCGCCTTCGCCCCTGACGGCGAGCGCCTGGCCGGCCAGCCCGCCAAGCGCCAGGGCGTCACCAACCCCCAATATACCTTCTTCGCCCTCAAGCGCCTGATCGGGCGCCGCTTCGACGATCCCATGACCCAGAAGGACATGGGCATGGTCCCCTACAAGATCGTC
>DATNFZ010000003.1:0-7912 GCA_035606155.1 Rhizomicrobium sp.
CGTTCACCCCCGCGACGAATTGGGCGACCTGATCCGGCGCAATGAAAAGCCCGTTAAGGTTGAAAATGCCGCGGAAAATACCCAGGTTCCTGAGGATCATATGCCACACCCTGACAAATCTGCTGGCATATCAGTCACGCAGGGCCTGAAAGGTTATGGCGCCAAGGACCGCCGCGCGCTAGAGAGCCTCGTGGAGAGGGCGACGGGGAACGGCGGAAGCGGCAAGCCATGACCGGCCAGGAGTTTCAGAAAGACCATATGTGGGACGCGGATACGTTGCATGAGGAATGCGGCGTGTTCGGTATCTTCAATCATGCCGACGCCGGCGCCTTGAGCGTCTTGGGGCTTCATGCCCTTCAACATCGCGGCCAGGAAGCCGCCGGCATCGTCACTTACGACAATGGCCAATTCATCGCCGAGCGGCATCCGGGCCTGGTGGGCGACGCGTTCGGAAGGAATTCCAACGCCGCGCGCAATCTCAAGGGCAATTTTGCGGTCGGCCATGTCCGCTATTCCACCACCGGCGGCTCGGTTGTCCGCAACATCCAGCCGATTTTCGCCGATCTCGCCGGCGGCGGCATCGCGGTCGCCCATAACGGCAATCTCACCAACGCCCATGTGCTGCGCACCGAACTGGTGGCGCAGGGCGCGATCTTCCAATCCACCTCCGATACCGAAACCATCGTCCATCTGGCGGCCCGAAGCGCCTGTGTGCGCATCGTCGACAAGCTGATCGACGCGCTCCGCCAGGTGGAAGGCGCCTATTCGCTGGTGGCGCTCACTTCCAAGAAGCTGATTGGCGTGCGCGATCCCTTCGGCGTGCGTCCCCTGGTTCTGGGCATGCTGGAAGGCGCGCCCATCCTGGCTTCGGAAAGTTGCGCGCTCGACATCATCGGCGCGGAATTCGTGCGCGACATCAAGCCGGGCGAAATGGTGGTGATCACCAGGGACGGCATCGAAAGCCATTTCCCCTTCCGCCCGCAAAAGAGCCGCTTCTGCGTGTTCGAATACATCTATTTCGCCCGTCCCGATTCCACCATGGAAGGGCGCAACGTCTATGAGGCCAGGAAGCGCATCGGCAATGTGCTGGCCCAGGAAGCGCCAGTGGTGGCCGACATGGTGATTCCGGTGCCGGATTCCGGCGTGCCCGCGGCCTTGGGCTTCGCCAACGAGGCACAGATGCCCTTCGAGTTGGGCATCATCCGCAACCACTATGTGGGCCGCACTTTCATCGAGCCGTCGGACCGCATCCGCCATCTGGGCGTGCGCCTCAAGCACAATCCCAACCGCGCCAAGCTCAAGGGCAAGAAAGTCGTGCTTGTGGATGATTCCATCGTGCGCGGCACCACCTCGAAAAAGATCGTGGAGATGGTCCGCGACGCCGGCGCCAGCGAAGTGCATTTCCGGGTCGCCAGTCCGCCCACCACCCATTCCTGCTTTTATGGCGTGGACACGCCCAATACCGACGATCTTCTCGCCCACCGCATGGATGTGGAAGGCATGCGCCGTTTCATTGGTGCCGACAGCCTGGCGTTCATCACCATGAATGGGCTTTACCGCGCCATGGAGATGCCGGCCCGCGACGCCAAGACCCCCAGCTTCTGCGACGCCTGCTTCTCGGGCGAATATCCGATCGAACTCACCGATATTTCCGGCGGCGCCCGCGACCGCCAGCTTTCGCTGCTCGCCGACGTCGCCTGATCCGATGCCTCAGAAGCTCCAAGGGCGCATCGCGCTCGTCACCGGCGCATCCCGCGGCATCGGCCGCGCCGCCGCCATCGCGCTCGGCGCGGAAGGCGCGCATGTGATCTGCGTGGCTCGTACTGTCGGCGGGCTGGAAGAAACCGACGACGCCATCCAGAAAGCCGGCGGCACCGCCACCCTGGTGCCGCTTAACCTCAAGGATTTCGCGGCGATCGACCGGCTGGGCGCCTCCATCTTCGAGCGTTGGAAGAAGCTGGACGCGCTTCTGGGCAATGCCGGCACACTGGGCGTGCTCACGCCGCTGACCCATCTCGAGCCCAAAGTGTTCCAGGAGCTGGTGGAGCTCAACGTCACCGCCAATTGGCGGCTGATCCGCTCGCTCGATCCCTTGCTCAAAATGTCCGACTCGGGCCGCGCCCTGTTCGTGAGTTCGGCCGCTGCCCGGCGGCACACACCCTTCTGGGGCGGCTATGCCATGAGCAAGGCGGCGTTGGAATCGCTGGCCTTCACCTATGCCGAGGAATGTTTGGGCACCAATGTGCGCGTGAATCTGCTCAATCCCGGCCCGGTGCGCACCATGATGCGCGCCAAGGCGATGCCGGGCGAGGATCCTTCCACCTTGCCGCGGCCGGAAGAACTTGCGCCGTTGATCGTGGAGTTGCTCTCTTCCACGACCGAAAAGCACGGCGAGCTGGTGAACTTCAAACGCAATCCTTAAATCTTGACCCTGAATTTCTTTCCCCGCGCGGGCGTTGCCCGCTGGCGGGGGATTGAGGCGAACGGCCAAGTTCGCCGAACATCCGCCTGCGGGATTGCCCAGCGCGTAGGCGCGAGCCGGAGCGCCAAGCTCAAGCTGGCGGACAGATGGGCGAAATCAACGTGGATCGTAAGGGTTCTTCGTATTGCGCATCAGAAGGCGGATGGGCATGCCCTTGAGGTCGAAATTCTCGCGCAGTCCGTTCACCAGATAACGCTGATAATCCTCGGGCAGGTGATCGAGCTGGTTGCCGAACAGGGCAAAGGTGGGCGGCCTTGTCTTGGTCTCAGTCATGTAGCGGATGCGCACCCGCCGGCCCTTGATGGCGGGCGGAGCATGGCGCATCAGCGCCGTCTCCAGGAAACGATTGAGCGCCGCGGTGGGCACGCGCGTATTCCAGGCCTGGTCGGCCGCCATAATGGCAGCAGGCAGGCGGTCGATTCCCTGGCCGGTCTTGGCCGAAATCGCCACCAGTTCCGCGCCCGCCACCTGGGGTAGCAGCCGGTCCAGCATCTCCCGCAATTCGGAAATCGCGCCCTGCTTGTTCTCTTTCAGGTCCCATTTGTTGACGGCGAAGACGATGGCGCGGCCCTCGCGCGCGATCAGGTCGGCGATGGCGAGGTCCTGCTTCTCGAAAGGCTGGGTGGCGTCCAGCATCACGATCACGCAATCGGCGAAGCGGATGGCGGCAAGCGCCGACGCTACCGACATTTCCTCCAGCGTCTCGCCCGCCACGCGCGCCTTTTTTCGCAGGCCCGCGGTGTCATGGAGCAGGACTTCGCGCTCTTCTATCCGCCACGGCGCGGCGATGGCGTCGCGGGTAAGCCCCGCCTCGGGGCCGGTGATGGAGCGCGCTTCGCCCAGCAACTGGTTGAACAGGCTGGACTTGCCAACATTGGGCCTTCCCACCAAGGCCAGCTTGAGCGGCCGGGTGCGATAATCGAAGTCGCTCCCCGGTTCCTCGCTCTCATCCATTTCCGGCACGGCCTCATCCGAAATCGGAGCACGAGGCGCCAGCGATTCCAATGCTTCCGCCAAATTCTCCATGCCCAGCGCATGCTCGGCGGAAAGTTTCAGCGGTTCGCCAAACCCAAGGTCGAACACGCCGCCGAGAGCGGCGGGATCGATCCGGCCTTCGCATTTGTTGGCCGCCAGGATCACCGCTTTTCCGGCACGGTGCAGGGCGCGGGCGATGATCTCGTCTCCCGCGGTGATGCCGGCGCGGGCGTCGATCACGAACAGCACGGCATCGGCTTCCTCGATCGCCGCCACGGTCTGACCGGTCATGCGGGCGCTGAGGCTTTCGGCGTTGCCGGATTCCTCGAATCCCGCGGTGTCGATCAAACGAAGGGAAAGGCCGTGAAAGTCCGCGTCCGCCACCTTGCGGTCGCGGGTGACGCCCGGCGTGTCATGAACGATGGCGATCCGCCGCCCGGCGATGCGGTTAAAGAGACTGGACTTGCCGACATTGGGCCGGCCCACAATGGCAAGAGTGAGCGGCATGACACGTCATCCTTACCGCAATGCCACCAGTTCGCCGTCATTGGTGTAGATGTAAAGCGTATCGTTGGCCACGACCGGCGCGATGTTGGTGCCACCGGGAATTTCCACGCGTCCCAGCATCTGGCCGTTATAGGGCGAGACGGCCTCGGCATAGCCGTCCGACGACACCAGGATCAGTTTGTTCGAGACCAGGACAGGGCCGGCCCAGTTGATGGGACGCGTCTTGGCATCGGGGTTCTCGAATTGCGGCAATTGGTGAACCCAGCGCACCCGCCCTTCCTTGCGGGTAAGGCAAAGAATCTGCTGATCGGTCGTCACCACATAAACGTAATCGCCGGCGGCCCAGGGCGTCTGCGTTCCGCCTACCTCGCGCGTCCAGGCGCGATCTCCCGTGGACAGCGAAATCGCCGCCATCACGCCCGAATGGCTGATGGCGAACACCATGTCGCGGTCGATCACGGGCCGAGCGGCGATGTCGTCCAGCTCGGACAGCGCCGTCACCACGCCCGTATGGGACAGCACGTCATTCCAGGCCTGCTGTCCGTTCTGCACCCGCATCGCATAGAGCTCGCCCGAGGTGTAAGGCGCGATCACGAATTGGCCCGAGACGGCGGCGCTGGTCGAGGCGAGGATGCCCGCCGATTCCGAAACGCCTTGCTGGTCCCAGAGCGTGCGGCCGTCGGTTTCGGCCAGGGCATAGAAATGGTTGTCGTTGGTGGAAAAGAAGATCCGCCCGCCATTGACCACGGGCGCATTGACGATGGGCACGCCCATATCATGGTGCCAGATTTCACGGCCTGTGGCCGCATCCATTGCGATCAGGACGCCGAAACCGGAGGTGGCGAAGATTTTGCTTCCGTCATAGGCGATGCCGCCACCCATGCCGGACACCGGCTCGATGGTGTTGGGCTTGCCCAAAAGGCCCCACAAGGTAGGCATGTCGGTGCCGTTCTTGGGCGCCAGCCGCTTGTCCCATATTTCCTGGCCGGTATTGGCATCGAAGGCATAGACATGGGCCTCGGAGTCCAAGGTGAAGATGCGCCCGCCACCGATCACGGGCGACGCGGTGAGGCGGGAATTGCTGTCCGAGCCTTTGCCGGCATCGGCATCCCACAATTCGCGTAAGTGTCCGCTGGCTTCCAGATGATACATGGCGTTCGAGGCGAAGCCGCCCGGTTCCGGCCATTCGGTGTTGCGGTAGGGCGGAGGCAGGAGCACGGGCGTGTTTTGCAGCGTGGCATCCGGCTTCAGCGCTTGATCCAGCGCGGTCAAGGGAATCCGCTCGCCCTTGAGTTTGGACTTTGTGGACGGTCCGAACCAATCGCCCACCGTGTCGCCCATGTCCTGAAGCGTGTCGCAACCGGTCACCAGCAAAACAGCGGCGAGCGCACAGCCAAGGCGCAGGCCCTTGGAGGTCAAAGTCATGGCTTGGTGGGCGCTCCCGTGAGGGGCTTGGCCAGCTCTGACAGGGGCGTGTGTGCCGGGCCGGCCGCAGGTCCAATCTGCGGCACGGTGCCGGTATTCTTGTCGCCGCCCTGTTGGAGGAAGGCGGCCATGGCGCGGGCACGGGATTTGAGGTCGCCCGGCGTGGTGGGGTCGCTGGCCAGCTTGGCGAACTCCGCCATCGCCTTGGCGGTGTCGTGGTTGCGGAAATCGCTGTAGGCAAGGACCTCGTCTGCCATCGGCTTCCAGACGCTGGATTCCGTCTCAAACGGCGCCAGCAGGTTTTGAAGGTCGGTGCGGCTGGTGGTATCCGCCGTCGCCCAGGCGGCGCGCAGCCTTGCCACGGCGCCGATTCCGCCTTTGTCCTCGTCGGCGATCTCCTTGTAGAGCGCGACCGCGGTTTCCCGCTGGCCCGCCGCCAGCATGCTGTTGGCCTGCTCCAGCCGCGACAAGAGGCGATAGCCCCCCGGCGCGGTCTTGGCCAGGTCGGCAAAGACCCCGGCAGATTGCCTCGCATCGCTGATACGCTGCGCCGCCATATATGCGACGGCGGCCTTGTCGCGCTGGTTGGCCTGGTAACGCTGCCAGAATTCGAAGCCGGCGATGCCCAGAATGATCAGGGCCACCAGGGCGATGACGTAATCGCCATAGGCTTTCCAGAATTTTTCCAGCTTTTCTTTGCGAACGTCTTCTTCGACTTCGCGGAAGATGTCACTCAACGCCAGTCCTCGCCTGGAAGGGACCCGTTCTCACGGGCATTTGCGCCAATTAGCCCTGTCCGGGGGCGACGCGCAATGTGCTTTTGGCGGCGGAAGGTCAAGATTGCCAAATGGAAACACGCGCTTGAACGAAAAACCCGGCCCCCTCGGGCCGGGTTTTGTCGTTCAGAACGGAGGTTTCAGGCTTCCGCGGGTTCTTCCTCGCTGGGCGCTTCGGGCTTGGGGCCGGCGCCTTCCTCGAACACCCCCTCGGCTGCCGCCACGGCTTCTTCCTGTTCGGTACGCTCGGCCAGCACGTTCTCGCCGCGCGCCTGGCGCTCGGCTTCGTCCTCGCTGCGGGCGACATTGACGGTCACGTTCACTCGCACTTCAGGATGCAGCACCACCGGAATGGTGAATAGGCCGATCGCCTTGATCGCCTGGCTGATCTGCACCTGGTTGCGGTCCACCTTGAAGCCCGACTGCTCCATCGCCACCGCCACGTCGCGGGGCGAAACCGAGCCGTAAAGCTGGCCGCGGTCGCCGGCCTGGCGGATCAGGATGAAGGCCTGTCCGTCCAGCTTCTTGGCCACCGCTTCGGCGTCCTTGCGGCGCTCCAGGTTGTGCGCCTCGAGTTCGGCCTTGCGGGTCTGGAAAAACTCGCGGTTGGCCTTGGTGGCGCGCAGCGCCTTTTTCTTGGGAAGCAGGAAGTTCCTGGCGAAGCCGTCCTTGACCCGGACTTCGTCGCCCATCTGGCCCAGCTTCTCTACCCGTTCGAGCAGGATCACTTGCATGTCACTTCACCACATAGGGCAGCAGCGCCATGAAGCGCGCGCGCTTGATCGCGTTCGCCAACTGGCGCTGGTTCTTGTTCGAGACCGCGGTGATGCGCGAGGGCACGATCTTGCCGCGTTCGGAGATGTAACGCTGGAGCAGCTTCACATCCTTGTAGTCGATCTTGGGCGCATTGGCGCCGGAGAAAGGATCGGTCTTCTTGCGCCGGAAGAAGGGCCTGCGGGCGGCATCGCGGTCGCCGCCCTGGCCGCGTCCGCCGTCACGATCGCCGCCGCGATCCCGGTCACGGCCGCCTTCACGATTTCCGCCATAGCTCATTGTGCGGTCTCCTCGGTGGCGGTGGTCTCGCTGGCTTCGGTCTTTTCAGGGCGGTCTTCACGGTTGCGCTTGCTGGACGAGACGTCGAACTGGTCCACCTTGACGGTGATGTAGCGCAGCACGTCTTCGTTGATCTTGAGCTGGCGCTCCAGCTCGATCACCGCCGCCGAGGGGGCGTTGATGTTGAGCAGGACGTAATGTCCCTTGCGGTTCTTCTTGATGCGATAGGCAAGCCCGCGCAGGCCCCAATATTCCTGCTTCTCGATCTTGCCGCCTTCGCCTTCGACGATGGTCTTGAGATGGGTGGCGAGTGCGTCCACCGCCTGCGCGCTGATATCCTGGCGCGCGATCAGGAGATGCTCGTAAAGAGCCATGTCCGGTCCCTATCCTGGGCAGCGGAACGGTTCTGGGCGGACACCCACCCATCGCCGCTTCGGCTCGCTGGACCCGCGTGACCTCACGCTGCCTCGGGAAGAGGTGTCCGGCGACCGCGGCCGTTTGAAGGCCGGCGATATAGGCCAAAGCCCTTGACCACACAAGGAAAAATAGGCCGGATGGCCACCGGCTGGCGAAACATCAAGGAATTGAAGGGGATGGGGAGCGAACCACAGGGGGCGGCGGATGCCATTTTGGCGCGGGCGGCCAGACGGCTGATCCCGCTGATGGCCCTGATGTATGTGGCGAGTTTCCTGGA
>DATNFZ010000004.1:0-9521 GCA_035606155.1 Rhizomicrobium sp.
GCTCCTCCAGCTTTGCCTCGGGGTCGGGCTGCAGCTTGCCGTCGATCTGCTTCAGGCGGTGATGCGTGACGACCGCCATTTCCTTGGCGAAGCCGTCGACATGATCGGCTTCCTTGGCGATGAAGGAGAGCGGAATGAAAAGCGGGAAGTAGCAATTCTCGTGACCGGTCTCTTTGATGCGGCGGTCGAGTTCCTGCTGGATCAACTCCCAGACCCCATAACCCCAGGGCTTGATCACCATGGCGCCGCGCACGGGGCTGGTTTCCGCCATGTCGGCATCGCGCACCACCGCCTGATACCAGTCGGCGAAACGCTCGCGGGTGACATTCAGGGCGCGTTGCATGATCGTCACGAACCTGTGGGACTTACGCGTGTCTCTTAGCCGGTCGCTCGGGGCCCGGTCCATAAGCAAGTGGACGCGGGGGCAGGAGGCCCTTAACCTCGCCTGCCATGGCCGAATCTCGAAAAATCGGGGCTTTCGCACCCTACGAATGGATGCTGGCGTTGCGCTATCTGCGCGCCAAACGGCAGGAAAGCTTCGTCTCGGTGATCTCGGGCTTTTCGCTGGTGGGGATCGCACTGGGGGTGGCGACCCTGATCATCGTGATGTCGGTGATGAACGGTTTCCGCCATGAATTGCTGAAAAGCATCCTGGGGCTGAACGGCCACGTCACGGTGCAGGCGGTCGCCAAACCAATGACCGATTACGACACCGTCGCCCAGCGGTTGCGCGCGGTGCCTGGCGTGACCCGCGCTGCGCCTATAGTGGACGGCGAGGTGATGGCCAGCCAGAACGGCGTCAATGACGGCGTCCTGGTGCGCGGCTTGAGCGAAGCCGGCCTCAAGAGCCTCACCATCGTCTCCAAGACATTGACGCCGGGATCGCTGAAAGGCTTCGCCGCCGGCGACCAGGTGATCATCGGCGCGGGTCTTGCCCAAAAATTCGATCTGCATCCGGGAAGCTCCATCACCCTGATCGCGCCCAACGGCAACGTCACGCCGTTCGGCACCACGCCCCGGATCAAAACCTATACCGTGGCAGGCACCTTCCGTGTCGGCATGACCCAATACGACACCAGTTTCATCTTCATGCCGCTTCAGGAAGCGCAGCTTTTTTTCAATGCGGAAGGGCGGGTGAGCGGGATCGAGGTGATGGTGACCGATCCCGACAACGATCTCGCCATGCTGCCCCGCCTGGCCCAGGCAGCGGGACAGAATACGCGCCTGGTCCCCTGGCAGGACACCAATTCCAGTTTCTTCGAGGCGCTGACCGTCGAACGCAATGTGATGTTCCTGATCCTCACTTTGATCATCCTGGTGGCGGCGCTGAACATTGTCTCCGGCATGATCATGCTGGTGAAGGACAAGTCGCCCGATATCGCCATCCTGCGCACCATGGGGGCGTCCCGGGGCGCGGTGATGCGGGTGTTCCTGATCGCCGGGGCCAGCATCGGCGTGACCGGAACGCTGGTTGGCTTCGTCGTCGGCGTGGTGTTCTGCGCCAATATCGAGAACATCCGCCAAGCTTTGTCGCGTCTCACCGGCACCACCTTGTTCGATCCCACCATCTATTTCCTTTCGCGCATGCCCGCCGAGATGGACGCGGGCGAGGTGACGGCGGTGGTGGTGATGGCGCTGGCGCTCACTTTCCTCGCCACGCTTTATCCGTCGTGGCGGGCGGCCACGCTCGATCCCGTCGAGGCGCTGCGTTATGAGTGAATTGCTGCGGCTGGAAAATGTCTCGCGCCGCTACAAGGAAGGCGAGGGCCAGCTCGAAGTCTTCCGCGATCTCAACATGACGCTTCAGGCGGGTGAAGTGGTGGCGCTGGTGGGCCAATCCGGCGCGGGCAAATCCTCGCTGCTGCACATGGCGGGATTGTTGGAAGCGCCCTCAGCGGGCGAAATCTATATCGCCGGCCAGGCGGCGTCGCGGTTGTCGGACCAGGAACGCACCCGCATCCGCCGCGACACGATCGGCTTTGTTTATCAAGCGCATCATCTTTTGCCGGAATTCGACGCCCTGGAGAATGTGGTCCTGCCGCAGATGATCGCGGGCAAATCGCGCGGTGAGGCCAAGGCAGAGGCGGCACGGCTGCTGACGGCCCTGGGACTGGGGGCCCGGCTCACCCACCGGCCCGCGCAATTGTCGGGCGGCGAGCAGCAACGCGTGGCGTTCGCGCGCGCGCTCGCCAACAAACCCAGGATCCTTTTGGCCGATGAGCCCACCGGCAATCTCGATCCCAAGACGGCGGGTGGCGTGTTCGAGGCCCTGATCGCGATCACACGCGCTCAGGGCGTGGGGGCGCTGATCGCCACCCATAACTTCGCCCTGGCGGCGCGGATGGACAGGGCGCTGATGCTGGATCGAGGCCAACTGGTGCCGGGCGCTCATCTCATAGAAGCCGTTGAATTTACTTGATTTTTCATATCACATCTATTTTCGATCTCTTTTTGTTCTTGCTAATCCAAAAAGAACGATAGTAGAACACTCCTCCCAAAAAGGGAGGGATGGTTATGTGGCTGAAGGATATGGCGGCGGGTATGGGCCTGCTGATCTTCATTGTTTCGTCCTTCGCGCTCACCAGCGGCGCGCATGCGATGCTCATGACGATCTGAGTTGTGGATAGCGGCAAGCAAGCCGCGAAACCTGAATCCCGGCGGGCAATAGTGGCGGCGACTTTGAGGAATCGCTTCCGAACATGGCGGACACGCACAAAATGGCTTCCTTCATCCATCTGAGGGTGAAGAGCGCCTATTCCCTGCTGGAAGGAGCGGTGAGGCCCAAGGAGCTGGCCAGGCTGGCTGCGGACAGTTTCATGCCGGCGGTGGCCGTCACCGACAGCAACAATCTCTTCGGCGTCTATGAGATCGCCGACACGCTTGCCAAGGAAGGCGTTCAGCCTATCGTCGGTGCGTTGTTGTCGGTGGAACTCGGTTCGGCCCCGCCCCAGCCCGGCAGCCACAAGAAGCCGCCGCACCTGCCCCTGCTGGTACAGAACGAAGCCGGTTACCAGAATCTCACCAAGCTTTTGAGCGCGGCTTACCTGAAGGCCGAGCCGGGCGACTGGCCGCATGTGAAAAAGGCGATGCTGGCCGAACTGGCCTCCGGCCTGATCGCGCTCACCGGCGGCCCGGGTGGCCCCATCAACGCGCTTTTGCTGGACGGCCAGAACGAAGCGGCTTCGGCGCTGCTAGACGAATTGGCGGCAATCTTTCCGAACCGGCTCTATATCGAATTGCAGCGGCACGGCCTGGCGGAGGAGCGCGCCACCGAAGCGCCGCTGATCGATCTGGCTTATGCGAAAAATCTTCCCCTGGTCGCCACCAACGATGTGCATTTCGGCAGCGAGGCTATGTACGAGGCGCATGATGCGCTCCTCTGCATCGCCGACGGCAGTTTCGTCTCGCAGGACGATCGCCGCCGGCTCACCCGCGAGCATCGTTTCAAGACGCCGGCCGAAATGGCGGCGCAATTCGCCGACCTGCCCGAGGCGCTGGACAATACCATCGAGATCGCGCGCCGCTGCGCCTGGCGGCCGCTGAAGCGCAAACCCATTTTGCCTGTGTTCGTGCCGGAGTCCGGCCGCAATCCGGAAGAAGAATTGAAGGTCCAGGCCGAAGAGGGATTGACGCGCCGCATGGCAGCCAATGTGCTGGCCGCGGAGGAAAAGGTCTATCACGAGCGGCTGGCTTATGAGCTCTCCATCATCAACCGCATGGGCTTTCCCGGCTATTTCCTGATCGTTTCCGATTTCATGAAGTGGACCAAGGGGCGGGGCATTCCGGTCGGCGTGCGCGGCTCCGGTGCGTCTTCGCTGGTGGCCTGGGCGCTGGACATCACCAATCTCGATCCCTTGCGCTTCGGTCTTGTGTTCGAGCGTTTCCTCAACCCGGAACGCATCTCGATGCCGGACTTCGACATCGATTTCTGCCAGGAACGGCGCGACGAGGTGGTGCGCTATGTGCGGGGCAAATATGGGGCCGACCGCGTCGCGCATATCATTGCCTTGGGTTCGCTGCAGGCGCGCGCGGCGGTGCGCGATGCGGGACGCGTGCTGCAGATGCCGCTGGGGCTGGTGGACCGTATCGCCAAGCTCATCCCCAATCCGCCGGGCAAGCCGGTTTCGCTCAATGATGCGATCGAGAGCGAGCCCAGGCTGCAGGCTATCGCCGAATCCGAGCCCATTGCCCAGCGTCTGTTCGAAATCACCGGCCGCATCGAGGGGCTCTATCGCCATGCCTCGACCCATCCCGCCGGCGTGGTGATCGGCGATCGGCCCCTGGATGAAATATTGCCGCTCTACCGCGATCCCCGCTCGGAAATGCCGGTCACGCAATTCGATTACGAAGATGCGGAAAAAGCGGGCCTGGTGAAATTCGACTTTCTGGGCCTCAAGACCCTGACCGTGATCGCCAAGGCCGAAGAGCTGCTCAAGAAGCGCGGCATCGACCTTAACACGCAGACCATCGATTTCACCGATCCCGGCACTTTCGAGATGCTGTCGCGCGGCGACAGCATCGGCGTGTTCCAACTGGAAGGCGCGGGCATGCGCGATCTTTTGCGCAAGATGAGGCCCGACCATATCAACGATCTGGTGGCGCTGGTGGCGCTCTATCGGCCGGGGCCGATGGATTCGATTCCCAAATACATCGCCTGCAAGAGCGGCAAGGAGGCGGTGGACTATCTCCATCCTTCGCTCGAACCCATCCTGCGCGAAACCTATGGCGTGATGACCTATCAGGACGATGTGATGCGCATCGCCCGCGAGCTTGCCGGCTACACCATGGGCGAAGCCGATCTTCTGCGCCGCGCCATGGGCAAGAAGATCGCCTCGGAAATGATCCCGCACCGGGAGAAATTCCTCAAAGGCGCGGGCGAGCGCGGCATCATCCCTTCGATCGCCGAGCAGATTTTCGAGCAGGCGGAGAAATTCGCGGGCTATGGCTTCAACAAGGGCCATGCCGCGGCTTATGCCCAGGTCGCCTATCAAACCGCCTATCTCAAGGCGAATTATCCGGTCGAATTCCTGGCCGCCTCGATGACCCTCGATATCGGCAACACCGACCGGCTCAATATCTTCCGCCAGGAAGCGCAGCGCCTGGGCGTCAAGATCGCTCCGCCCGACATCAACCGCTCGGACGCGGTGTTTGCCTGCGATGCCGATACTTGCATGGTCTTCTACGCGCTGGCGGCGGTCAAAGGCGTGGGCCGCCTGGCCATGGATCACGTGGTGGAGCTGCGCAGAGAAGGCGGTCCGTTCAAATCCATTTCCGATTTCGCGCGCCGCGTCGATCCCAAACTGGTCAACAAACGCGCCTTCGAAAATCTGGTCTGCGCCGGCGCCTTCGACAGTTTGAACAAGAACCGCCGTCAACTGGTGGAGAATTCCGACCGTATCCTGGGCGGCGCCCAAGCGGCCCAGCGCGAACGTGAAAGCGGCCAGGTGAGCCTGTTCGGCCGTGGCGATGCCCATGCCGAAGATTTGCGGTTTACCACCGTGCCCGACTGGCCGGCGCATGAACGGTTGGGCGAGGAATTCAGCGCCATGGGCTTTTATCTCTCCGGCCATCCGCTCGATGCCTATGGCGCGGCGCTGAAACGGCTGGGGGTCACCTCCTATGCCAGCCTGGTCGAAGACCGCCGCGCCGGCTTCAAGGCGCGGCTTGCCGGCACCTTGATCAAGAAGTCGGAACGGCGCGGCCGCAGCGACCAGATGTACGCCTTTGTGTCCTTCTCCGACCCCACCGGCATGTTCGAAGTGATGCTGTTTCCCGAAGTGCTGGCCGCCAGCCGCCCGCTGTTGGAAGCCGGCAAGAGTTTGGTGATCACGGCCAGCGCCGATTGGGACGGAGACGAGTTGAAACTGCGCGCCGCCTCCATCACCGATCTCGACCAGGCGGCCGCCAATGCCGGCGAAGGCATGGTGGTCAGGCTCGAATCCGCCGCGCCGCTTTCGGCCATTGCCGCCCAATTGATGCAACCGGGCAAGGGCCTGGTGAGCTTTGTCGTGCCCAGCGGGCCCAGCGAGGAAGTGGAAATCACCCTTGCCAAGCGCCATGCGGTGACGGCGACCTTGCGCAGCACCATCGCTGCGATCCCGGGCGTCGTATCGGTGGAAGCGGTTTAAGCCGCGCCCAGCATCGCTTCGATGCGGCCCAACCCTTCGTTCACTCCGTCCGGATCGCGGGCAAAGCAGATGCGCAGATAGGCTTCGTCGCGCGGGTCGCCGATCCCGAACGCCGAACCCGGCGCGGTGCCGACATTGGCCTTGAGCACCAGATCGCGCGCCAAGGCCATGCTGTCGTTCAATCCCTCGACATGGAGGAAGCCATAGAAGGCGCCTTCCGGCTTCATCCAGCGCACCCGGTTCTGCCGGGCGATGAAATCCTGCACCAGATCGCGGTTGCTCTCGCAGCGCTGGCGCAGATATTCGCGAAACGCATCGCCTTCCGCCGAGAGCGCGGCCAGCGCGCCATATTGGTTGAAGCTGGTGGTGCCGGTATTGGCGGCAGGAGAGAGGTAGCGCATCGCGTCCGACAGGGTTTTCGGGTGGGTCAACCAGCCGATGCGCCAGCCGGTCATCGCCCAGGGCTTGGAGAAGCTGTTGATCACGAAGACCGGGTCGGTCTCGTCCGCGATCTGGAGGAAGGACGGCGCATGGCTGCTGCCATCATAGACCAGCGTGCCATAGACCTCGTCGCTGATGATGGCGATGCCGCGCTTCCTCGCGAAATCCAGGATCGCCTGCTGCTCGGCCCGCGACGCCATCCACCCGGAGGGATTGTTGGGTGTGGAGATGAAGATCGCCTTGGTGTGGCTGTTGCAGGCGTCGAACAATTTGTCGAGATCGAGCCGCCAAAGGCCTGCGCTCCAATCCTCATCCAGCCGGACCATCCGCACCTCCGCGCCTGCCACCTGGGCAGCATGGAAGATGTTGGGCCAGACGGGCGCCACAATCACCACATTGTCGCCGCGCTCCACAACGCACGAAAGCGCCATGGCGATGGCCAGCATCGCCGCCCCCGGCACGGTGACCCGGTCGGGATCGACCATCACCCCGCTCGTCCTTTGATGAAACGCGGCGATGGCCTGGCGCAGTTCGGGGATGCCGCGGGCCCAGGTATAAAAGGTCTTGCCTTCGTCCAAGGCCTTGACCGCCGCGTCGCGGATGAATTTTGGCGTTACCAGATCGCTTTCCCCGAACCAGAGCGGGATCAGGCCGGGCCGGTCGAGTCCCAGACTCGCCACTTCCACGATGCGGTTGGGATAAAGCTGGCCCAAAATGGGCCGGAACGGACTTTTCATGGGAGTTCTTAGCACGGGAACCAGCCAAAAAGGCCCGGTTTTCCTGCAAATGTGGCTTGCTAGAGAGGCTTGATCGTGACCTACCTCCCCTGCGCGCGCGTAAGCGCGCTGGCAGGGGAGGTGGCCGTGAGCCACGCTTGCGATGCGAAGGCCGGAGGGGTTAACCAGGCAAGTGTTGCGTTTTTCGCAACACTTGCCTAAAAGCCCGCCATCTCGCACGCGCGGGTGGGTTTCGCCGGGTGTTCTGGCGTCCCCATCCGGTGTCCTTCAAGGAGGATAACCCGCGCGTCTGGCCAACCGGTAAAGGAGACGAAATCCATGGCTTTGCCAGAATTTTCCATGCGTGGACTGCTCGAGTCCGGCGCCCATTTCGGTCACCGCCAGCAGCGCTGGAATCCCAAGATGGCGCCCTACATCTATGGCGCGCGCAATGACATTCACATTCTCGACCTCACCCAGACGGTGCCGCTCCTGCATCAGGCGCTGGTTGCCTTGAGAGATGTCGCGGCTTCGGGCGGACGCATCCTGTTCGTGGGCACCAAGCGCCAGGCTTCCGAGCCGGTGGCCGCAGCGGCCAAGCGCTGCGCCCAATATTACGTCAATCACCGCTGGCTGGGCGGCACGCTCACCAACTGGCAGACCATCAGCCATTCAATCCGGCGCCTGCGCACCATCGAAGAAACGCTGACCAGCGCCGAGCAGTCCGGCCTTACCAAAAAAGAGCTGCTGGGCCTTCTGCGCGAGCAGGACAAGTTGGAGCGCGCGCTGGGTGGCATCAAGGAGATGGGCGGTCTTCCCAACATGCTGTTCGTGATCGACACCAACAAGGAAGCCATCGCCATCGCCGAAGCCAAGAAGCTGGGCATCCCGGTGACCGCGATCCTGGATTCCAATTCCAATCCCGATGGCATCGCCCATCCGATCCCCGGCAATGACGACGCCGCTCGCGCCATCGCGCTTTATTGCGACCTGGCGGCGCGCGCCATCATCGACGGCCTGGGCCAGAGCCAGATCGAAGCGGGCGTCGATGTCGGCGCGGCGGTAGAGATCGAAGACACGGCTGCCCACGTGGAACAAGCGCCCGCCGAAGCAAGCGCCTGATTTCTTTGGTTGCGGCCTTACGCATGTCCGCGTGGGCCCTGAATGGAGAGTGAAATGGCGAACATCACCGCGAGCATGGTGAAGGATCTGCGCGACAAGACCGGCGCCGGCATGATGGATTGCAAGGCCGCGCTGAGCGAAACCGATGGCGACATGGAAGCCGCCATCGACTGGCTGCGCAAGAAAGGCATTTCCAAGGCCGCCAAGAAGGCCGGCCGCGCCGCCGCCGAAGGGCTGGTGGGCGTCGCCATCGACAAGGGCACCGGCGCCTTGGTGGAAGTCAACGCCGAGACCGATTTCGTCGCCCGCAATGACGAGTTCAAGAGCTTCGTCAAATCGGCGGCCCATCTCGCCCTCAAAGAGGGCGGCGATCTGGAGAAGTTGCTGGCTGCCAAGCACGGCAACAGCAATGTGCAGCAGACGCTCACCGAACTGGTCGCCAAGATCGGCGAGAATATGAGCGTGCGCCGCGCCGCCGCCCTCAGCGTCGATCCCGGCGTAGTTGCGGCTTACGTCCACAATGCCTCTTCGCCCGAGCTGGGCAAGATCGGCGTCCTGGTGGGCCTCAAGTCCACCGCCGACAAGGACAAGCTGACGGCCCTGGCCAGGCAGCTTGCCATGCATGTTGCCGCCGCCTCGCCCTTGGCGATCTCGCCGGAGCATCTGGCGCCGGAAGTGGTGGCGCGCGAACGCAACGTCCAGGCCGAGATCGCGCGCCAGTCGGGCCGCCCGGAAAATGTCATCGAAAAGATGATGGAAGGCCGGATGCGCAAATTCTACGAAGACACGGTGCTGCTGCAGCAGACCTTCGTGATCGACAACGAGACCCAGATCGCCAAGGTGCTGGAAAAGGCGTCCAAGGAACTGGGCGCGCCCATCACGGTCGAAGGCTTTGTCCGCTTCCAGGTGGGCGAGGGCATCGAAAAGGCCGAAGCCGACTTCGCCGACGAAGTCGCCCAGATGGCGGGCGGCCGCTGAGGCGTGTATGAGTTTCGACCCTCCCCTTGAGGGAGGGTCGAAATCTTCTCGAGCGACGCGAGAGAAGATTTCGGGGAGGGGTCAGGCCACTGTCCTCGGTGACTTCACCCCTCCCCGAAAATGCCTTCGGCATTTT
>DATNFZ010000005.1:0-7390 GCA_035606155.1 Rhizomicrobium sp.
CGAGCGTCACCCTCGTGGCCGAGCGGCGCACCAGCCGCTTCACCACCGCGCGCGGGGCTTCGCCCGCATCGGCCGCTTTGGGCTTGACCTGCACCAGCACATAGGCGCCCACATCCACCGGCCGGCCGGGATGCACATAGACCAGCTCGCCGGAATGGTAGCGCGGCTCCATCGATGAGCCCACCACATAGACCGCATACGCAAGCGCCGCGCCCGCCAGGTTGGGCGGCCTGGAGGTCATCTCGATCACCTCGCCATTCCATAGCGACCAGCCGTCAGGTCCGCACTCCGCCATGCCCAGCACGCGGAGATCCCTGGGCCAACGCTCGCCACTATAAACGGGCGAGGGCGGTGGAGCGGTACGTGTTTCATGCAGTCCCGGGCTCGCGCCGCTGCTACGCTGACGCTCGCGGCGCTGCGCCGCTTGTGCCCTGTCGGGCCCAAGCCCCGTTCCAGCGAGCAGCCATCCGGCATCGACGCCGAACGCGTTCGCATACATCTGCGCCGGTTCGACGCGGATGCCGTTCTGCCCATTCTCGTGCGCCATATAGGTCGAGGCGGTGAAGCCGAAACATTCGATCGCCTCGGCGGCGCTTTTGAAGCCCGCCATCTCGCGCGCCTGGCGCAACCGCGCGGCGGAATCTGTTTTCGCATTCGTCTTGTTGTGGATGAGCTTGTTGTGGATGACCATGGGGACCTTCGCGCAACCCAACACGTTCCATGTTGACCGCTTACATGCTACGTGTAAATATAGAACAAAGCAAGAACATATGGGATAAGGGCATGGCGGCGGTCGAGGTGAAGGTCCTGAAAAAGAAGCCGCCGCCGGAAGACCTCAAACAAAGGCTGGCGGCGGAATTGGGCGCGCTTTTGCCCGCCGACGCCTTTGCCTTCGCGTTGCCGGACGAGGGCTCACCCTTCGTCCCTCGACGGGCTCGGTATGAGGGGCTCAGCATGAGGAAGAGTGGGCTTCCCGACATTGTTATCATTCATCGCGGCCGGGCCCTGGGACTGGAGCTTCCGCGCGCCGGCCACACCCTGAGCGACGCGCAGCGCAGCATCTTTCCCCGTCTGACTGCCGCCGGCATGCGCATCGAAGTGGCGCGTTCGTTCGCCGAAGCGTTGCGCGCGCTGTCCGAAATGGGCCTGACGCTCTCCAGCCGCGAAAGCCTCACCCGCCAGGTGGCCGAACTGTTCCGCGACGCGCGAAAGGGGCGGTCATGATCCTCACCATCCGCGATGTGGAGCGCGCGGTCTGCCTGCGCTTCCGGATTCCCCGCGACGCGCTTCGCGCCCGCAATCCCAAGCGCCTGGCGTCCCGCCCCCGCCAGATCGCCATGTACCTGGCGCGCGAACTGACCGGCGCGTCCTATCCCAGGCTGGGCCAATATTTCGAGCGCGATCACACCAGCATCCTTTATGCCTGGCAGAAGACCAAAGAACGCATGGAAAAGGATGCGTGGCTCAAGACCGAGATCGAAGGCGTGAAGGAAATCCTCACCAAAAGCGGCCGCTGGAAGGAAGAGGTGGCAGGGCAGGTTTCCAGGCGAGGTCTTGCCGCATAGATGGCCCGCATCCGCACCATCAAGCCGGAATTCCCCCACAGCGAAAGCATGGGGCGGGTGTCGCGCGAGGCGCGGCTCTTGTTCCTGATGCTGTTCACCATCGTCGATGACGAGGGCAGGGCCCGCGCCGCCCCGCGCATGCTGGCCAGCCTGCTGTTCCCCTATGACGATGACGCCAATTCCCGCATCGGCGCATGGCTGGCCGAGCTGGAGCGGGAAAATTGCGTCGCCCTCTATGAAGTGGACGGCAATGCCTATCTGCGCATCGCCAACTGGCTGGCGCATCAGCGGATCGACATGCCGTCGCGCTCGCGCCTTCCGCCTCCACCTTCCACGAACCCACGCGAGGCTTCGCCCCAGGAAGGGAAGGGAACGGAAGGGAAAGGAGAGGATGGGAAAGGATCAATTTTGTCCGATGTGCCATCGGAGGTGCGTGATTTTTCTTCTCGATCCCAAGCCCAGGCCTGCCTCCCCCGTGCGCGCGACAGCGCGCTGATGGGGGAGGTGCCCGTAGCAGCGCTTGCGATGCGTAGGGCGGAGGGGGAAAAACATTATGAGGAAGGGTTTCTCGCCTTTTGGCGGGAATACCCGACCGATTCCTTGATGTCCAAAAAACGCGCGCTGGAGCAATGGCGCAAACTCTCGCCGGCCGAGCGCGAGGCGGCCAAGGGAGCGATCCCCGCCTTCCGCGACTATTGCGGGAAGCATCCCGCCTACCGCCCCGTCCATGCCGAGCGCTTTCTGTCCGAAAAGCGTTTCGAGGGGTTTGCGCAAACCCCCGCGCTCAGCCCCGCCGAAATCGAAGCCAATAGGGACCGCGCCGACAAGCTGATGCGGCGGGGCAAATATGCGGTGAACTATCAATGACAGATGACGCACCCCAGGCGCCCGCGAAAATCACCGCGCTGCACGCCCAGGACCGGCCGCTCAGCCCCGCCGGCGGGCGTGGGCCCAAAGGCTTTCGCCGCATCGACCGCCTGCAATGGCTGAAGGATCATGGCGCGATCGGCGATCATCAATTGTTCGCGGGGCGAAGGCTGCAAGCCGATTGGCAGATCTCCAAGCTGGAAGCCGCGCCGTCCATGCAAATGACGCGCATGGGCGGCGGCACGGGCGGCACGCTGTCCGACGCCAAGCTGGATGCGGGGCGCCGCGTGAAAAAGGCGCTCTCCGCGCTTCCGCCCGAGCTGGTGACGCTCACCTGTCTGTTCCTGTTGCCGGAGGATCATCCCTTCAGCGTCGAGCGCCTGGCCGCGAAAGTCCGGGAAGACAAGCGCGCGGTGTCGTACGCGCTCAGGCTTTCGCTCTCGATGCTGGCCCGTCACTACGGCTATGCGATGTGAGGCGTTGCTGTGGAGACTCTGCTTCACGTGAAACAAGGGCCCGGAATGTGCCGCTGCAGGCGCGCGCCAAGACGAAAGGGGCAACGCAACTGCCATCTTTGCCATGCCGAAGCCAACCGCCGCTATCGCGCCAGCGTGAAGAAGCAGGCCGAGGCGTTCAGGCGGATGAAGCCGCCGGCGGACGGGACGTGACGCGGGTTCAGAAGCGCTTGGCGCCCACCTGGCAGTTCATCGCGTCCTGGGCCCATTCGCCCTCCAGATCGCCGGTCAGGCGATTGAGGGTATAGTGATCCGGTCCCCCGCTGGGCGCGGTATTGGTATCGGGATTCTGGAAGGTGATGGTTTGCGGGGTGAACGTGCCCTGCACCGGTCCGAGTGCCCGCGGCTCGAAGAAACGCACGATCCCCGCCATCTGGTAGCCGGCGAAATGGACCGTGACGGTCCGCTGCGCTTCATCCAGCTCGATCGTCGTGGCCCCGCTGTCGGTGAGATGGGGCATGGTGCGATGGCAGATCAAGCTGACCGGGTCGGCCAAGGCCGACGACGTCAGAAAAGCCAGTGTGGCGGCAACGGCGCCTATGCAGCATTTCCGTGGCAGGGGATCGCGCTCATTCGACGGGATTCCAGGAGCGGCATCATCGTGGCGGGAAGATTGTTGGCCGTGTTGTGCGCAAAATCGACCGTGACGTCGATGGGCGCTGCGGGCGCGTTGGGGTCCACACAGTGCAGGAAGGTGGTGCCGCTGCCGTTGCCCGCCTGTGCCAGCGCCGGGACGGGCGCGACCAGAATAACGCCAAGCAGTCCGCTCGCGATGGCTGGCACTCTCATCTTGTTTCCCCAAGCCCCGCGCGGCCCGCAAATGGCTGGCGGCGCCCGGCAATTCATACCTTGGTGTGATGGTCACCTCACCATGGTCGGACTAGATCCGGCCATCCAGAGGAAGCCGTGACGCGTCACTTTGCGGGATGGGCGGGAATGGCGATCGTGGGTCTTAGCGCAGCGCAGCGGGCCGCGATGGTGCAGGCGCCCGGGCGCCGGCGTGGCCGGGCAGCGCGTCCTCCTGGGCCACCAGCGGACCCGATGTCCTGGGCGCGGACGAGGGCAGCGCGCAGGGGTTATACTCCGTACACGAAGTATCATGTTCGAGCCGGGGCAGGCCGACATAGGCGGTGGTCGCCGTCGCCATCGCGGGTGTGAAATTCCCGCCCTGGCCCGGCACGGGATCGGCTTGGACCGGCGGCGCAGAGGTGGAGCGAAGCTTCTGCGCCTGCGCCACGTCCGGTGACGATAGGGCGACAGCGGCGAGCAACGCCGCCACGGCCACGCGGATATGGTTGGGCTTTTTCATCGTCCTTCAAACATGGGAAATGGCAAGGCCGTTTCAATGGGCGCGCGCTTTACAAAGAATCCATCCCCCGGTTCGGCGGAATTCATCATGGCGCGGCACGTTTCAGGGGGGCGAACAACAACAAATTCCCCGCCCGGCTTTTGGCCGGGCGGGGAATTCTCTGGCCGCCAATCATGCGGCGTTAGCGCCACCAGCAATGCTCATAACCGTAATAGTCGATCTGACAGACGCGGTGGTGATAATAGTGGTGGCGGTGATAGACGCCTACGCCGGCGCCAAACGGACCCAGATACACGCCCACCTGGGCGGCGGCCGGAATGGCGGTCAAGGCGATCAGCGCACCGGCAATGGCGGTTTTCTTCAGCATGTTTTTCATGTCGGGCCTCCTTGGAAGGTCTCAGAGAGAAAACGTGGGACCCCCAAAAAATGTTGCGCCGGGTTGCGCCCAAAGATGCCTCATGTTCCCTGCCCAATTGATGCCCGATTGCTGAATGGGTGTTCAGATTGGATTCTGCAGCGGTCGCGCGCGGCGGGGCCCGTCCATGGAGAGAAGACGGAATGGTCCATCGGCCTCAGCCAGAGCGGGAGGTGAAAAAATCATCCTTTTGCGCTATTGAGCATTCATGGAAGCCATCGAGCCCGCACTGAAAGCCAAAGGCTTTGCCGTCCGATCCGGCGCGGCCATGCGCGCCCGGCTGGGCGCGGCCTGGAGCGGGTGGGCCGAGTTCGCCGCCAGTTGGAACGATCTGGGCGAAGACCGCCACATGGCCGATGGCGGGCGCTATCGCCGCCGCCGCTATGCCGTGTTCGACGTCACCGGCAGCGGCATCGTCCGCGCGCCGCATCAGCCGCATTATCAGGCCAAGACCTATAACCGCTTGAACGGCGGCCTGGACCGCTGGTTCGACCCCGTGACGCCGGAGATCGGCGATCACCCCATCATCCAGGCCCTGATCCGCGAGCTGGCGCGCATCTTCGCGGGGCTTGTTCCCGGCGACGGGCGCACGGGCTGGCATGTGGAATTGCATCAATTCCGCATCGAGGCGAATGAGGATGCGGTCGGCCGGCCCACGCCGGAAGGGGTGCATCGCGACGGCGTGGATGGCGCCTTCGTGATGCTGGTCCATCGCCGGAATGTCTCAAGCGGCGTCACCCAGATTTTCGACGCGCACGGCGCCTCGCTGGGCGAGTTCACCCTGGGCGATGCGGGCGATTCTGTCTTCCTGGATGATGCGCGGGTGTTTCACGGCGTCACCCCGATTGCGCCCATCGATCCCGCAAAGCCCGCAATCCGCGATGTGCTGGTGATCACATTCACAGGCAGCCCGGTTTAGTGACTTTCGACCACGTCACCGCTGTCGATCGCGCCGCTGGGCAGAGGCGAGCGCGCAGCACCCCTGACCCGCGTCAGGCCGACAAAGGCGCTCGGCACCCCTTCCGATGAGAAGGTGGGACCGTCCATGAGTTGATAATGCAGATGCGGGAACAAGGCCGTTCCGGACATGCCGACTGCGGCAATCGTCTCTCCCGCCTTCACGGCGTCTCCCGCCTTCACGGTCACACTGCCCTCTTTCAAATGGCCCAGTATGCTGAACATCGCCTCGCCGTGGCGAATGACCACATGGTTGCCCAGGATCAGGTTCGGATGCTTCCGGAAGGTTGACGGATCGAATTTGCCGTTATCCGGCTGGCCATTCTCGACCTCGACCACCACGCCGTCTGCGGGTGCGCGGACCGGCAGGCCAAAGCTCAGATGGTTCTCGTTGCGTGCGGGGTCGCCAATGACGCGGCGGCCCTGGTCGTCCACCCGGACCAGATCGTAGGAGTAGCGCATGGCATTGCTGGAGAAGCCAAAGCCCACAATGTCGGGATTGCTGTAATCCCAGCGCCGGTGATGCGCCATCAGGTCATGGCCATCCCAAACCCAAACCTTGCCGGCCAGAGGAAGCATCAATTTCAGGGCCGCAGCCGGCGGGGCGCGGAATTTCGCCTGGGCCGATCCGGTGACCGGCGCGCCCTTGCCATCCTCAGGTGACAACTCGACCTCGACGCGAACCGCTTGTGCAGCGATGTCGGCGGGGATGACGGGAAAGGGATTGAACACCAGGCGCGCCTCGCCGGGCTTCAGCGGAGCTAGTGCCAGGGTCTTTACTGACGGCGCGACACCATTGCCGTCCACGCGGCGCTCCAGGACCTCGCGGCCCGACTTGTCGGCGATGAAAACACTCACGCCGCTCACCTCCATGGGTCTGTCGCTGTCATTCCGGACTAGGATGTCAAAATTGGCGCTGGGCCCGGCCGCAGCCGGCTCCAGATAAGGCCGCTCCGGCAGGATTTTCACCACCTGGGCCTTGGCCGCGCCGGAGAAGCCGAGGCCAAATGCAAGGCAGAAAAGCGATTTGCTTATCGTCGCAATCGCGCTTTTGGCACAGGGCTTCCTGTCTTTGAACATGCAAGGATCTCGAAAGGGTTGGGTTAAAGGAGACCACGACAACCGCATGAAACTCAACTACGATATTGGCGCGTTCATAAAGTCACTCACCGTCGGAGGGGGCATTGATGAATACGCGGAATCTGAATCTGGCGCTGCGGCTCACTTTAGGCCTCGCGGCAATTTTGTGGGCGGCGGCGGCGCAGGCGCAAAACGCGCCGCCCCAGAGCAGCATACAGAACGCCGCCACGGACAAACCCGGCATCCGCGCCGTGACCGCCTTCGTCACTCTCGACAAGGACAATTATGCGGGGCGCATGGACGAGGCGGCCAAATTCCTGGGCGAGGCCAAGACCGCGCTGAACCAGGCGGGATTTCCCGGCGCGAATGGGCGCGTCACCACCGAGCCCTTCCCGCAATACATCAAGGGCATGACGCGGGACCAGGCGCTGGCCCTGATCGGCGCCATCAAGACCATCGCGCACAATGATCATGTGGCGCTCAACATCGGCCCCGCCATGATGAACGACGATGACGACACCGCCGCCGCCGACCTCTTGCCGGCGATCCTGGCCGACGGGGGCACCAATGCCAACATCATCGTCGCCGACGACAAGGGGCTGCACTGGCGCGCCATCAGGGTCGCCGCGCATGCGATCCACGAGATCGCCGCCCAAAGCCCCAACGGCAACGGCAATTTCGG
>DATNFZ010000006.1:0-3290 GCA_035606155.1 Rhizomicrobium sp.
TGAGGCCCATCTCATCCATTATGCCAACGCGGCCTTTTGCCGGCTGGCCGGGACATCGCAACAGGCGCTGACCGGGCGTCCGTTCGCCGAGGCGATGCCGCAAGGCGACTCCTGCCTGGCCGTGCTGGATCGCGTCTATCGCACCGGGGAAGCGGAAATTCATGGCGAGTCCGGTGAACCCGATCCTCATTCCGTCTTTCGGTCTTATGCCGTCTGGCCGCTTCCGGACAAAACGGGCCGCACTGCCGGACTGGCGATACAGGTGACCGAGACGGAAAAATTCCACCGCAATGCGAATGAGTTGACCGAGGCGCTGCTCCTGTCCTCGGTGCGCCAGCATGAAAATGCCGAAGCGGCGGAAAACCTCAATGGCATGCTGAGGATGGAAATCACCCACCGGCGCCGGATGGAAGATGCGCTGCGCGAAAGCGAGGCGCGGCTGGCGAAGGAATTGGCGGCAATGCAAAGCTTGCAGCGGGTCAGCACCTTCATGATCCGCAAGGGCGGTCCCGACGCGCTTTACCAGCGCATCATGGATACGGCTGTCGCAATGATGGGTTCGGATGCGGCCAGCATGCAGGTATTGGATGAAGGGGATGCGCGATTGCGGCTTCTGGCCTGGCGCGGCTTTCATCCCGATTCGGCGAAATTCTGGCAGCAGGTCAGTTTGGAATCGGAAAGCTCGTGCGGCGCAGCACTACGGTCGCAGCGCCGGATCGTCGTGCCCGACGTCGAAACTTGCGCCGCCATGGCGAATACCCAGGATTTGGAATTTTATCGCAAATCCGGCTTCCGCGCGGTGCAATCCACGCCGCTTGTCTCGCGCGATGGACGCCTGCTCGGCATGATCTCCACCCATTGGCGCGCGCCGCACCAGCCGGCCAACGACGATTTGCGGCTGTTCGATGTGCTGGCGCGCCAGGCCGCCGATCTTGTCGAGCGCGGCCTTTCCGACGAGGCGCAAGCGCGCATGGAAGAACAGCGCCAGCGTGCGCTCGCCTTCGACGAAGCGGTGATGGCGAACATGAGTGAAGGGCTCTATACCACCGACCGCCATGGTCTCGTCACCTCCATGAATCCCGCCGCCGAGACGCTGTTCGGCTGGCGCTTCGAGGAGCTCAAGGGACTGAGGATGCACGACATGACCCACCATCGTCGTCCGGACGGAAGCCCCTATCCGGCCGAGGAATGCGCAGGACTTCATGTCCTGGAAACCGGCGAAGCGGTGATCGACCAGGAAGATTTCTTCATTCGCAAGGACGGCAGCGTCTTTCCCGTCGTCTATAGCGCCTCGCCGCTGCGCGACCGCGGCGCCATCGCCGGGAAGGTCGTGATCTTCCACGATATCACCGAGCGCAAGCAGGCCTCGGACCGCGAGCGCGCGCTCGCCGGCGAACTCGCCCACCGCAACAGGAATCTGCTTACGGTCATCCAGGCCATTGTGGCGCGCACCCTGACCGACCAGCACACGCCGGCCGAGAATCGCCTTGCTCTTATGCACCGCCTCGAAGCCCTGGCCCGCAGTCAGAAGATTCTTGAAAGCGGAGGATTCGAAGGCGCGCCCTTGGCGGAAGTCATCCGGCTGGAACTCGAATCCTTCACCGGCCGCTACCAGATGGCCGGCCCCGATCTTGCGCTCAACCCCAAGGCGGCGCAGACCTTCGCGCTTCTTGTCCACGAGCTTGCCACCAACGCCACCAAGCACGGCGCGTTATCCAATCCCGGCGGCAGGATCGCCATCGATTGGTCGGCGGAAGGCGGGGATGACGGGGGACGATTCAAGTTCCGCTGGCGGGAACGGGGCGGTCCGCCGGTCCTGCCCCCAAACCGCAAGGGATTTGGGCGGGTTCTGATCGAGAAGGTCGCGGCGCAGGAATTCGGCGCCGCGCCCCGCATCGGCTTTGCGCCCGAAGGCCTGAGCTATGAGATCGAGACGCCTCTGCCGGTGGTGGCGGCCGGCCCCTGATCGGCCCTTGCCAGGACGGACGATGAGCTCTGGCCGGTCCGGAATGGCTGCTCGCAATCCGCCGGTCAGCCCAGATTGACATATATCATCGCCGCGGTCGCCGCGGCCATCACCAGGGTCGAAGCCCAGCCCAACGTGCCCAGCACGGGTCCGATGCGGAATTTGCCCATCTTCCCACGGTGGCTCGCCACAACCATCATCGCAATCATCATCGGCACCGCGATCACGCCGTTGAGCACCGCGCTCCAGTAAAGCGCCTTGATGGGATCGAGACCCGAATAGTCGATGCCCAGTCCCAGCAGCATCGCCGCGCCGATCACGGCATAGAAGCCCTTGGCTTCCCACGGCATGTTGTCGAGCCCGGTCTTCCAGCCGCGCGATTCCCCCACGGCATAGGCCGCCGATCCGGCCAGCACCGGGATCGCCAGCAGTCCCGTGCCGATGATCCCCAGGGCGAAGATCAACGAGGCGAAACGCCCCGCCAGCGGCGCCAGCGCCTTGGCAGCGTCGGCGGCGGTCTGGATGTTGGTGACGCCCGCCTGATGCAGGGTGGCGGCGGTGGAGACGATGATCGCAATCGAGACGGCGTTGGAGACAAACATCCCCGCGATCGTGTCCACCTCGATGCGGTGAAGCGCGCCTGGCGCCTGGGCGGGCGCTTCCACTAAGGGCCTGCTCGAAGGCCGCTGGCCCACTTCTTCCACCTCCTGGGCGCTTTGCCAGAAGAACAGATAGGGGCTGATGGTGGTGCCGAACAGGGCGACGATGGTGGTGGCGGCGTCGGGTGAGAGATCGGCGCCCACACCGATCAGGCTCAGGCCGATCTTTGCCCAGTCGAGATGGATCATGAACAGCACCGCCACATAGGCGAACAGGGAAAGCGTCAACACGGTCAGGAAGCGGGCATAGCGGCGATAGGAAATGAAAAGCTGCAGGACCAGCGAAACCAGCGCGAAGGCGATGGTGAATGCGTGGCCACCGAAGCCTGCCACCAGGCGGGCGGCTTCGCCCATCGCCGCCAGGTCCGCGCCCAAATTGATGGTGTTGGCGATAAAGAGCAGCGCGACCAGTCCCGTCACCAGCCAATTGGGCATCACCTCGCCCATGTTGCGCGCCAGGCCGTGGCCGGTGACGCGGCCAATAAGCGCGCTCACCATCTGAATCGCCACCATCAGCGGGAAGCAGAGCAGCATGGTCCAGGTGAGGCCCAGGCCCGCTTGCGCGCCCGCCTGGCTGTAGGTGGCGATGCCGGAGGGATCGTCGTCGGCGGCGCCGGTGATCAGCCCGGGGCCCATCTGATGGGCGATATTGGAGAACCGGAAAC
>DATNFZ010000007.1:0-8411 GCA_035606155.1 Rhizomicrobium sp.
GGAAACGCCGGAACGCGCCATGGAAATGGCCAAGGCGTCCGACGTTCGTCTCGCGAAGGGCGAGGGCGGCGCCCTCGAAGGCCTGCCGCTGGCGATCAAGGATTTGTTCTGCACCAAGGGCGTGAAAACCACGGCGGGAAGCCGCATCCTGGGCAATTTCGTGCCGCCTTACGAATCCACCGTCACCCAGAATCTCTGGAATGCGGGCGCGGTGATGCTGGGCAAGACCAACATGGACGAATTCGCCATGGGCTCGTCCAACGAGACCAGCGCGGCAGGCCCGGTGTTCAATCCCTGGCGCGCCAGGGACAGCAACGCAAACCTGGTGCCGGGCGGCTCGTCGGGCGGTTCAGCCGCCGCGGTCGCGGGCGATCTTTGCCTCGCCGCCACCGGCACCGACACGGGCGGTTCGATCCGCCAGCCCGCCGCCGTCACCGGCATTGTCGGGCTTAAGCCCACTTACGGCCGCTGCTCGCGTTTCGGCATCGTCGCCTTTGCCTCGTCGCTGGACCAGGCCGGCCCCATGACCAAGACGGTCAAGGACGCGGCCATCCTGCTTACGTCGATGGCCAGCGTGGATCCCAAGGATTCCACCAGCGTCGATATCGCCGTGCCCGATTACGAGAAGCAGTTGGAAGGCGGCATCAAGGGGCTGCGCGTCGGCATCCCCAAGGAATACCGCATCGATGGCGCGCCGGCCGAGGTCAGCGCGCTGTGGGAGAAGGGCGCGGCGTGGCTGAAGGCGCAAGGCGCCGAGATCGTGGACGTCTCGCTGCCCCACACCAAATATGCGCTCCCCACTTATTATATTGTCGCGCCGGCAGAAGCGTCGTCGAATTTGGCGCGTTATGACGGCGTGCGTTTCGGCCATCGCGCCAAGGGCATATCCGACATCACCGACCTTTATGAAAAGAGCCGGGCGGAAGGTTTTGGCGCCGAAGTGCAGCGCCGCATCCTGATCGGCACCTATGTGCTCTCGGCCGGCTATTACGACGCCTATTATGCCCGCGCCCAGAAGCTGCGCACCCTGATCAAGCGCGACTTCGAGCAGGCCTTCGAGCACTGCGATGTGCTGCTTACCCCCGCCACGCCGGGCCCGGCTTTCGGCGTGGGCGAAAAGACCGCCGATCCGGTCTCCATGTATCTGCAGGACGTCTTCACCGTGACCGTCAATCTGGCGGGGCTGCCCGGTATTTCGGTGCCTGCCGGCCTGACCGCAAGCGGACTGCCGCTGGGCCTGCAGTTGATCGGCAAGGCCTTCGACGAAGGCACGGTGCTCCGCGCCGGAAAGGCGGTCGAAGAGGCCGCGAATTTCATCCACAAGCCGGCAAATTGGTGGAGGGCGGCATGAACGCACCTGCGTCCACGCTCATCAAGGGCCAGACCGGCGATTGGGAAATCGTGATCGGCATGGAGGTCCATGCCCAGGTCCTCTCCAACTCCAAGCTGTTCTCGGGCGCCTCGACCGAATTCGGGGCCGAGCCCAACGCGCAAGTTTCTTTCATAGACGCGGGCATGCCGGGCATGCTGCCGGTGATCAACGAAAAATGCGTGGAGCAGGCGGTCCGCACCGGGCTGGGCCTCAAGGCCCAGATCAACCTCACCAGCATTTTCGACCGCAAGAATTATTTCTATCCCGATCTGCCCCAGGGCTATCAGATCAGCCAGTACAAGAACCCCATCGTGGGCGAGGGCGAAGTCATCATCGACCTCAAGGAGGGCGAAAGCCGCAAGGTGGGGATCGAGCGGCTGCATCTGGAGCAGGATGCGGGCAAAAGCCTGCACGACCAGCATCCGGACAGTTCCTATGTGGATCTGAACCGCTCCGGCATTGCCCTGATGGAGATCGTCACCAAGCCGCACATGCGCACATCCGAGGAAGCGGCTGCTTTCCTCAGGAAATTGCGGGCGATCGTGCGGTATCTGGGCACCTGCGACGGCAACATGGACGAAGGCTCGATGCGGGCCGACGTCAATGTCTCGGTCTGCCGGACGGGGGGCTATGACAAATTCCGTGCAAGCGGCGACTTCAAGCACCTGGGCACGCGCTGCGAGATCAAGAACGTCAACTCCATGCGCTTCATCGCCCAGGCGGTGGAGTTCGAGGCGCGCCGCCAGGTCGAGATCATCGAAGGCGGCGGCACCATCAAGCAGGAAACCCGCCTGTTCGACGCCAAGGCGGGCGAGACCCGCTCCATGCGCTCCAAGGAAGAGGCGCATGACTATCGTTATTTCCCCGATCCCGACCTCTTGCCGCTGGAATTGGACGCCAAATGGGTGGAAGGGATCGAAAAATCGCTGCCCGAACTGCCGGATGAGAAGAAGGCGCGCTTCATGGCGATGGGACTGTCGGCCTACGACGCCTCGGTCCTGGTCGCGGAGCGCGAGCTCGCGGATTATTACGAAGCATTGGCGAAAGGCGTGGACGCCAAGGCCGCCGCCAACTGGCTGAACAACGAGATATTGGGCCGGCTCAATCGCGACGGCCTTTCCATTGTGGATGTGCCGGTGCCTGCTTCCACCAACAACGCCATCATTGCCATGATTTCCGACGGCACCATTTCCGGAAAGATCGCCAAGGACTTGCTCGACATCGTGTGGAGCGATGGCGGTGATCCCCGCGCCATTGTCGAGACGCGCGGGCTTCGCCAGGTCACCGACACCGGCACGATCGACGCGGCAATCGAGAATGTGATCGCGGCGAACCCCGACAAGGTGGAAGAGGTGAGGGCAAAACCGAAACTCGCCGGTTGGTTCGTCGGTCAGGTGATGAAAGAAACCGGCGGCAAGGCCAATCCGGCGCAAGTCAACGCCGCGCTCAAGACGCGACTCAATTTGCCCGACTAAAGGGTGATTCGCACAAAAATGCGCAAATCGGCGGAAATCCGCCAAATCGCCCGCAGAAACGCGAAAAATCCGTCAGTACACGGAATGATGCATTTAAGCCAATGAAAATAGGGCTTTTATGCATCGCCGTGAAAACTACCCACCGGAAAAGCCCAAGCGGAGTTGCATTTTTAAATGCAAGTCTTTCATATTCTTCGTGTTTTGGGGGGTGACCTGTCGTCGCTCTGACCCGAACAAACGCTAGAGGAGTTGATCATGGCTGCGAAGAAAAAGGCCAAGAAGGCCACGAAGAAGAAGGCCTCCAAGAAGAAGAGGAAGAAATAAGTCGGATTGACCTGAGGTCAATTTGACTTCCCGGAGGTTCCTTTCGGGGGACTTCCAGGGCAAAGGTTATGGCCGCGGACTTAAGGGCATTCGCCTTTTGGGGTCCGCGGCCAAGCCCGTTTTTAGGGCTGGACTCAGCACAAGACGATGCCCTCGCTGGCGATAGGGACAGCGTTGCAGGCGGGATTTGCAAAGTAAGCAAGGCCGGCGCGCTGGAGCGTACTCACGAAAAATGACAGCATGGCTCCGAACCCATCCGGAGTTGTCCATGGCCTTCTCGCGCGCCAGGAAGTCGAAAGCGAAATCCTCCAAGAAGCCGGCGAAGAAGGTGGCCAAGAAAGCAGCTCGGCCTATCGAGCTTTATTACTGGCCCACTCCCAATGGCTGGAAAATTTCCATCGCGCTGGAAGAGATGAAGCTTCCCTATGTGATGAAGCCTGTGAATATCGGCAAGGGCGAACAATTCGAGCCCGGCTTTCTTAAAATCTCGCCCAACAACCGCATGCCGGCGATCGTCGATCCCGATGGCCCGGGCGGACGTCCCATCTCGGTGTTCGAATCCGGCGCCATCCTGCAATATCTGGGACGCAAAAGCGGCAAGCTCTATCCGCCCGACGAGCGCGGCCGGGTTCAGGCCGAGGAATGGCTCTATTGGCAGGTGGGCGGCCTGGGGCCCATGGCGGGCCAGGCCTTCCATTTCCTCAATTATTCCAATGAAGACCTCACCTACGCCAAGAAGCGCTATAGCGACGAAGTGCATCGCCTGTTCGGGGTGATGAACAAGCGGCTGGAGAGCCGGAAATTCCTCGCTGGGGCCTATTCCATCGCTGATATCGCCTGCTGGGGTTGGGTGGTGGCGGCGATGAATTTCCAGAAGCTGGACGAATTCCCCCAACTGAAAGCCTGGCAGGAACGGATGGCGGCGCGGCCCGCGGTGAAGAAGGGCCACGCCTTGGGCGCCGAATTGCGCAAGCCCATGACGGAAGAGCAGAAGAAAATATTGTTCGGACAGAGGGCTAGGTAGTTCTACCGACCCGAGAAATGTCGGCCAGGCGGGCGAAAGCGCAAGCATCGGGAGATGCTGGAATTTTCGTCCCGCCATCTGCTGCGGTTTATGCTTCCTTGGCGTCCCCTAACGCTTTTTAACAGGTAAGGCTAACCGGCGTTTACCGCGTCTTAGTTTCTGGCCCTTCACCATCATCCCACGCGAAAAACCAAAAGGAGAATCGCGGGGGTGTAGTCGAGGAAGGGGGATCATCGTGGCGTATATCGACGTGGATTCACTGGCGCAATTCGAAATGGAAGCCCGCACCGGGCGCCCCGAAGCGCTTTACAATCTGGGTTTGGCCTATTCCACCGGCCAGGGCGTGACCCAGGATTATGTCGTCGCTCACAAATGGTTCAATCTCGCCGCCATGCGCGGGATCAACGAGGCCAAGAGTTGGCGCAACCAGATTGCGGAAGAGATGAATGCCGGCCAGATCGCGCAGGCGCAAAAGCTCGCCCGCGAATGGCTGAATATCTTCAAATAACACGCGCGGTTCTTTTGGTTCCTCGCGCTCTAGTTTGACGGGCGGCGGACCGGCGTTGCGACTGGCGGCGGGGTCAAGACCGCCTGCGCCGGCGGGGATGCCGGGGCATAGAGATCGGCCATGATGGTCAGCGGCATGTCGCGCCCGGCCAGCCGGTTCTTATAGACTTCCATATTCTCGATCACCCGCTCGACATAGTTGCGGGTCTCGCCGAAGGGGATTTCCTCGATCCAGTCGATGGCATCCACCTTGTCGTCGCTGGGATCGCCATTGGCGGCGAGCCATTTTCTCACATTGCCCCGGCCGGCGTTATAGCTGGCGATCGCGAGCACCAATGATCCTTCCGCCCTGGCATAGACGTCGGCGAACTGGACCATCCCCAGCTGGATATTATAGTCGGGATCGATCAGCAGATCGCCTGGGCGATAACGCAGCCCCGCCGCCTTGGCCGAACTTTTTGCCACCGGCAACAGCACCTGCATCATGCCCATCGCGCCGGCACTGGAGACGGCTTCGGGATCGAATTCCGTTTCCTGTCGGATCAAGGCCAGCACCAGCGCGGCTTCGGGTGCGCGGCCCGAGGCCCGGTAAGCGGGCAGGTTGATGGTGGGGAAGGCATAAGTCTGCATCCAGACGCCGGCATAGCCGGCCTGCTTGGCCATGCGGAGCGCGATCTGGCGGTAACCCCAGCTGGTGAGGGTTTCCAGGAACGCCTTCAGGTGGGGCGGCGAGGAATAGACCTCCGCTTCCCGCTCGGCGAAAAGCCGCAGATAGGTGATCTGGTCGAGATCGGCCAGGACCCGCATCTGGGGCATCAAGGGATCATTCTCGACCTCGCTGCGGGCGATCGGCACGACCTGGGCTTCGTTCAGGTGCAGCAAGGGCGCGGCTTCCGTCCTGGCGATGGCAAGCTGGCCATAGAAGGTTTCGGGATAGGCCGCGGCAAGCCGATAATGGTCATAGGCCAGGGCGGGATTTCCTTGCGCCTCATAGGCCCGGCCTTGCCAATATTCGCCTCGCGATTTGCTGATCGGTCTGGTGACATTCTTGGTGAGCCGCTGGAAATAGATCAGCGCGCGTTCGGGGTCGCGCAGATAGCGCAGCGAGATGAATCCGGAAAGGAATTGCTGATCCACATACTGGTCGCCCACCGGGACTTCGCCATGGTCGGCCAATGAAAGCGCCTCTTTGGAATCGCCGGCGGCGAGCGCGTCACGGGCCTGGATCGCCACTTCGTTCCACCAGCGCTGGGTGTGGTCGCGGGCCAGCGCGGTGGGGTCGATCTTGAGCAGCATGGCATGGGCTTCGGCGTCCCGGTTGTCGGTCCGCAAAGCCCGGGACCAATCGAACAGCAATGCCGGGTCGCTCGATCCTTCCACCTTGGCAAGCGCGGCGCGGGCGCGCTTCAGGCCGTCGGCCAGCGCCAGGCGTGCGCGCGCAACCGCCGCGGTGCGGGAATCCACCCTCGCCATCTGGCGCTTGGCGCCGGCGATGTCGCCCAACCAGAGAAGCGCATCCAGCCGCGCCCGATCGGACTCCGGGGTGAGATAGGCCGTGTCATGGGCCAGGATATCGTTCTCGGTGAATTCGTCGAAACTGCCTTGGCTCCAGCCCACGCGGATCCAGACCGCGCCCTGGGCGGCATTGCCTGTTGCGGCCATCGCTTCACCCAGCCGGATGTCGCCGATGGGCGAGGCGGGGGTGCGGCCGTTGAACCATTTGAGAATGGCATCGGCGGGCATGTCGCGAGTGATGGCGGCTTCGGCGCGCGCATAAAGGGAGCCGCGGCTGGGCCAGTTGGCCGCCATTTTGATCACCGCGTCGATGTCGGCGAATTTGGCTCCGCTGTTGCGGTCGAGCGCATAACGCCACTGGAGAAGTTGACGGGCGGTGGTGTCCTGGCCCTGATCGCCTGTGGCCAACGCTTTGCCCCACTCGCCTTCGGCAGCCAGGGCAAAGGCGCGGGTGAAGACCTGATGGTCGGCGGCGGAAAGGACATGAATGCCTGGTGGGCGGGCGCTCACCGCGCCGGTATCTGGCACCGCGTCGCCCAGCGGGGCGACACCCCGGACCTGGGCCCAGCTCAAACCCGTCGCTGCCACCAACGCGGCAAGGACAACGCCGATATGCTTCAAACCCATAGTCATGCTTGTTGAAGCCCGAACTTCAGCTTAGACGGAAGCCACAATTCAAGGCCATAATGCGGCGGGCTGCCCTGATAAAATGATAACGGAACTTTCCCCATGACCAGCGTACGCGAGCGCATCAAAGGCTCCATTCCCGCCCTTATCACGCCGATGAAGAACGGCAAGGTGGACGAGGGGGCATTCCGCAAGCTGGTCTCGTGGCAGATCGAGCAGGGCAGCCAGGGGCTGGTGCCCTGCGGCACCACCGGCGAATCGCCCACTTTGAGCCATGAAGAACATATGCGGGTGGTCGAGATCTGCGTCGAGGAAGCGGCCGGCCGTGTGCCGGTGATCGCGGGCGCCGGTTCCAATTCCACCGAGGAGGCGATCTCGCTGCATCGTCACGCCAAGGAGGTGGGCGCCGATGCGGTGCTTTCTGTCACCGGCTATTACAACAAACCGTCGCAGGAAGGTCAGTACCGCCATTTCAAGGCGTTGGCCGAAGCGGTGGACATTCCCATCCTGCTCTACAACATCCCCGGGCGCGCGATCGTCGAGATCGGCGTCGAGACCATGGCGCGGCTGTCGGAACTTGCCAACATCATCGGCGTCAAGGATGCTACCGCCAATCTGATGCGGCCCACGCGTGAGCGCAATGCCTGCCGGAAAGGCTGGCGCATGGTCTCGGGCGAGGACGGCACGGCCTTGGGTTACATGGCCCATGGCGGCCATGGCTGCATCTCGGTGACGGCGAATGTGGCGCCACGGCTTTGCGCCGAATTCCAGGATGCCTGCCTGCATGGCAATTACGACCGCGCCCGCGAGCTGCACGACCGCTTGATGCCGCTGCATGACGCCATGTTCTGCGAACCCAGCCCTGCGCCGGTGAAGTATGGCGTCTCGCTCTTGGGTCATTGCACGCCGGAAGTGCGCCTGCCGCTGGTGGAAGTCACCGAAGCCGGCCGCGCCCGCGTGAAAGAGGCGATGAAGGGTCTGGGCTTCAAAGTCTGACGGCGAATAAGAAGGACGACGGTAACAAGTTCATCGCCGACAACCGCAAGGCGCGGCACGCCTATGCGATCGACTCCGTGCTGGAAGCGGGCATTGTGCTCACCGGCTCGGAAGTGAAATCGCTCCGCAACGGCAAGGCCACCATCGGCGAAAGCTACGCCCACGCCAAGGACGGCGAAATCTTCCTGGTGAACGCCTATATTCCGGAATACACCGAGGCCAGCCGCTTCAATCACCAGCCCAAGCGGGTGAGGAAATTGCTGGTGCGCAAATCCGAGATCGCGAAATTGTCCATCGCCAGCCAGCGAGAGGGCATGACCCTGATTCCCCTCAAAATGTATTTCAATGCCAAGGGGATCGCCAAGCTGGAGCTGGGCGTCGCCAAGGGCAAGAAGCTGCACGACAAGCGCGAAACCGAAAAGCAGCGCGACTGGCAGCGCGACAAGGCGCGGCTGCTAAGAAATAGAGGCTAGCGCCTTCGCTCTGGCCACCACACTCTCGAACATCGCCGTGGTGAGCACGCCGGTGTTGGTGTTGTAGCGGGAGCAATGATAGCTGTCGTAAAGCTTCA
>DATNFZ010000008.1:0-12617 GCA_035606155.1 Rhizomicrobium sp.
CGGCAGCGCCACCTGGATATAGGGGTCCTCCACTGGCGCGCGCTCCAGGAAGTCGCTGCGCGCCGTCACCAGGATGGCAAAGCAGAGCGCGCCCAGGATCAGATAGCGGCTGCGGCGCGGAAGCGGGAACAGGCCCACCGCCGCCACGATCAGGACAGGCGCCAGCATCTCGAGCAGGACGATGTAGCGATAAATTGCGAAGAAATGGATCCATACCGCATAACTCACCGCGGCGAAGGCGAACAGCGGCAGCGTCACGCGCTTGTCGAAGAGCGCATCGCCGCTTTCGCGGCGCGCGAGCCAGATCAGGATCGCGGGGATCACCGTGCAATAAGCCACCAGCACGCGGATGTCCTGGAAGCCCAGATCGTCGGCCACATGCCAATCGATCGAGAACAGGAAGGGAAACAGGATTTCGCGCCAGAAATGGGTGGGAATGAAGCGCATGTCGCGATAGGGCGAGGCCAACGCCAGCGGCGAGCGCCAATATTCGTTGAAATAGGGAAAGAGCGGATTTCCCGTCAGCGCCTTGATGTGCAGCATCCACCAGGCACTGAAGAGCAAAAAGCCCAGCACGCCGCCGATGCCACCGGCGAGCAGGCGCGTGCTTTGTTGCCTCACGCTGCCGCCCAGCGCGATCAGCGCCGCGGCGAAGCCGATGCAGAAGGGCAGCTCGGGCAATTTCAATCCGAAGGCTGACCCGGTGATGAAGCCGGCAAGCCCCGCCAGCGCCGCGGCGCGCCCGGGGGCGCCATCGCGCAATCTCTCGCGGTTCAGGATCAGGATGGCGAGCCCCGACAGGATGAACATGCTCATCACATTGTCGTAATAGGTGGTGCCGAACATCGAGAGGGTGAGCGCGCCGGCCTGACCCAGCAGCGCCAGCGCCCCCGCACCGATCTCACGGTCGGCGATCCGCAATCCGTCGCGCGCGATCAGATAAAGCGGCACCACATTGGCGCCCTGCACCAGGCCCAATATGCCGAGCGCGATCCAGGCATGGGTGTGGACCGCCAGCCAATAGAAAGGAATGTCGAGAAAGGGATTGTAGTAGCTCGCCTGGTGGGCGACCGCCACGTCCAGCGCCTCGCGGTGATTGAGGAACGCGTACGGCGCGTACCAGTGATAATTGCGGAAGTCCCAGCTCGTGTCCTTGCCCAGGACGATCACGAAAGCCGCCCAAAACAGGGTGGTGAGCAGCAGGAACGCCGCCTCTTTGGCCGAGAGCAGGCTTGCGCGGGGCGAGGCGGCGCGGGACAGCGGCGTCATGGAGGAATGGGTGGCCCGAGCTTGATTGGCCTTTGGTTCTAGCCTGCGTCCCGGGGTGGCGAAAGGCCGGAGGCCGCCCGCGCCCCTATAAATGTCTTTCGGGTTAAGGCCTTAAGCCCGTTCAAGGGTCGTCCGGCTCAACCATGATATTGTGCAGGAATTGCAGGGTGCAGGCCCGCCAGGAATGCGCCTCGGCGAACTGGCGGGGGGTAGGTGTGCCAGGATGGCGGGCGATCTCCAGGGCCCTCAGGCAGGCCGCTTGCAAATCTTCGTCCAGGGCGCCCACCGGCGCGTCTCCAACCACATCCAGGGGTCCCTGGACCGGATAGGCCGCCACGGGGATGCCGCAGGCCAGGGCCTCCAACAGCACCAGCCCGAACGTATCGGTGCGGCTGGGGAAGACGAAGACGTCGCTGCCGGCATAGGCCTGGACCAGGGCCTCGCCCGACAGCGCGCCCAGGAAGCGGGCATCCGGATAACGGGCCTCCAATTCACCTCGCGCGGGCCCGTCGCCCACCACCATTTTGGTGCCAGGCAGATCCAGCTTAAGGAAGGCCTCGATGTTCTTTTCCACCGCGACGCGGCCCACATAGAGCCAGACCGGTGCCTCATAGGGCAGATGGGCGCCCACGATGGGATGGAAATGATCCACATCCACGCCCCTAGACCAGATGCGCAGATTGGTGAAGCCGTGCGCCTGCATCTCGCGCTTGAGGCGTTCGGTCGCCACCATCATGGCGGTGGCCGGACCGTGGAACCAGCGCAGCCAGCGATAGACCAGTTCTTCGGGGACCAAGGGAAAACGTGCCCGCACATATTCGGGAAAGCGGGTGTGGAACGAGGTGGAGAAGGCGATGGCATGCTTGAGGCAAATCCTGCGCGCGCTCATCCCCAGCGTGCCTTCGGTGGCGATATGCACCGCGTGGGGTGCGAATTCGCGAATCTCCTTTTCCAATTGCCGGCGCGGGAATACCGCCAGGCGGATTTCGCGATAGGTGGGAAGGCCGATGGTGAGGCGGCCCTCGGGCGTGGCGTAGCGCACGGTGTGGCCCAGCGTGGTCAAGTCTTCGCCCAGCGCTTCCAGGGTGCGCACCACGCCATTGACCTGGGGTTTCCAGGCATCGGTGACGATGAGGATCTTGAGGTGGGCGGCGGGAAGGGCCAGCGCGAAATCTCCTGATCTCCGGATGATGTGCATCTACAGCGAGGAGTCGCAGGCTTTCAACTCTTGGGATGCGGGTGTCCTGCCAGAAGTGCGATATGGCGTAATATTGCGCCGCACAAATGCCGTAATCTGCAGCAGGCACCCGGAATCCCCGGCTCAGTTATGTTAAATGCGCAGGTTTTCCGGCAAAATTTCATATTTCGACCGGAATTCGGGACTTGCCCAAGCCTGCATGTTCCATCATATTGTTGCAGCGCGGTATTGCGGATTCGTCCGCGAAGCCGCCGCCCTTCCTGGGCGTTTCCTCCCTGAACTTGGCCGCTTTGGCATGTCCAGAGCGGCCTTTTTCTTAAACGCGGATCATCGGGGCGAAACGCGCGGTGATTCGCGAGGCAGGGCTTCTATTCTGCTGCCAGCGGGACCATATGGCCGCCCAGCAGTGACGGATCGATCGCCGTCAGCCGTGTCAAAGTTTCATTCAGCCGCTTCTTGAGCGCATCGAAGCCGGATTTCTTCTGGATGCGAGCTTCGTCGAGATAGAGCGCGCGATTGATTTCGATCTGCAGGCCGAACAGGCCGTGGGCGCCCTTGCCATAGAGAAGCGTGGTGTAACCGCCGGCATAGGGCGCGTTGCGGGCGACGGAAAACCGCATGCCCACGAAAGCATTTTCCGCCCAGCCGGTGAGAAGCAAGGGTGCTGAGGCGCCATAACGGTCGCCCAGCACGATATCCGGCACGGAAAGCGCCGACGGCATGGAATGGCAATCGACCACCACGGCAACGCCGAATTTCCTGACCGTTTCCGCCGCCAATTCCGCCAGCGCCGCATGATAAGGACGATAGAGGCCCGACAACCTCAGCTCGGCTTCGCGCGGCGAAAGCTTGCCGGCGTAGATCTCGGCGCCGTCACGGACGATGCGGGGAATGACACCCAGGCCCGCGGCAACCCTGGGACTGGGCGTGTCGACGGCGAGACCGAGGGCTGAATCGAACATGCCTTTGTCGAGTTCACCGCTGGCGCGATTGACGTCGCAATAAGCTCTGGGAAATTCCGCCGCGATCAGGGGCGCGCCCAGGCTTGCTACGCCGGCAAACAACTCGTCCACGAAGGCATCTTCGGAACGGCGCAAAGTGATGGAGTCGAGCCGGCTTTGTGTGATCAGGCTTTGCGGATAACGCCGCCCCGAATGGCCAGATGCAAACACGAACGGTACCGTCTGGACCTGGGGCCGGCTCAGCCGAAAAGGCTCAGCCAGCAACGCAGTCAGGACGGGATCCTCCCCCGCAACCGCGGATTGCGGGGTCCCCTCAAGGCGGGAGGATGGAGGCGCCATGGTCGGTTCTCGTCTCAACGACGCTAGGGGAGCCTGAAACAGGTCCCCGTTTCAAGTATGGACACTTGTTTACGGTTCCTGGGATATGGTTTTTACTGGGGACAGGCGAGGGCCGGGCAGGTAATGGCGCATATCCTTTTGGCGGAAGACGACGAATCCCTGCGCAAGTTCCTGGCGGCGGCGTTGGTCAAGGCCGGCCATGCGGTGAGCGATTTCGGCGATGGCAGCGACGCCTATGAGTGCCTCAAAGGCGACAGTTTCGATCTTTTGCTCACCGACATCGTGATGCCGGGCATGGACGGGATCGAATTGGCCAAGCGGGCCGCGGAACTCAATGATGGCCTCAAGATCATGTTCATCACCGGGTTTGCCGCGGTGGCGCTGCATCCGGCCGCGGGCGCCCCCAAACAGGCCAAGGTCCTGTCCAAGCCCTTCCACTTGCGGGAAATCGTGGCCGAGGTGGAACGGATGATTGCGGCGTGAAGGCCGGGCGGCTATAGAGGCCCCCTGCCCAAGAGAATGGCATTAGAGGGCGCGTAGCTCAGCGGGAGAGCACTACCTTGACATGGTAGGGGTCACAGGTTCGATCCCTGTCGCGCCCACCACTTCATACGATCCGCGGCGTCGTCTTCGCGACCGGGATCGAGTTTATTTGATTGCGCCGCGCCTCTCTCACAACCATCTCCGTCTTGCCGCGCGCGGCAGGATCGCCGATGCGGGTCTTAGCTTCGCGACGATCTCGATGATGTCCGTCAATTCATGACGGGGGGCGCCTGCGCTCTCCTATAGTCGCTCGTCGCGGGAATTCTCCGGATCCGGGCAATCGGCCAGTGGACCTAAATCATTCCTTGAGCGCCCTGGTGGTGGCGGGTGTCGGCCTGGTCTTGACCCGGAGCGCCGTTCGGCATTGCCTTACCGGCTCGATCGAATCCGCGTCCGCATCCGGCAATGAACGGACCGTGTTGATCCAAGTGCGAAAGGCCGACAATCCCTCCATCTTCTGGGGAGTCACGGCCCTGGAATTCGCCGGCGGTCTCTTCTGTCTCGCGCTGGCGGCGGCCATTGCGTTTCTGCCGAAGTAATCGCGTTATTTTTTGGGCGTGCTGGGCGCGATGCCCACCGAAACTTCGCCTGAGCTGTTGCCATTCTCTTGGGAGGCGCGAGGCGCAATTTGTTGCCGCGGCTGCTGCTGTTTGGGTGCCAGGCTTCTCAACTCGGCCTGGACCGCCGAGGGCTCGAACATGGGCGGCCCAAAAAAACTGCGCCAGATAAGATAAAAGCCGGCCAGCGAGAGCATGAAGGCCAGTCCGATTTTCACAAAGTCGAACGCGTTCATGCCGTAAAAAAAGCCGGGTTCTCGCTCTTTCATGGGGCTTCATAACGCATATGACTTGGAGGTGATAGGCCGTTAATCCGGCAGCATTTGACCAAGTCCTGCCTTCCACGAGGAGCGCCGGAACAACGTCGCGAGGCCAGATTTTGGGCCGCTTCGGGCGTGCTTTTTCTCCCGAGATCGCGGGCAAACTCGAAATATCTCTGGCTCTTTTGGCCATGACACAAAGGCGGCGAAGGCGTATAGTTCCTTAGTCTAGATAGCGCATGCGGGAGGCCTTAATGGAGCATCACGCGCATATCAGTGAAAAAAGCGATCAAAGTGTTGGCGTGAAGCTGATGGCTGTCTTACTGGTGGCCTTGGCGATCGCCGCCCTTGGTGGATACGTGGTCTACGGTTCGGGGATGTGGAATCCCGTGCCGCAGCAGAAAGCGGACTACTAAGGTATCCTGGATATGCCTTGAAGCCCGGCGGAGTTATCTTTGCCGGGACGGTGGGTTTGAGTTCCGCACGCTCCGCAGATGAATTGGACGAGGCCGCCGATCATTTTTCGATCTGGCGCTTTTCGATCTGGCCCCGAATGGCGTCCTCTGCACGGCCCCGGCCATGGACCTCCACATAGAGTTCACCCGCGAGCAGCGTGTCGGCCTGCCTGGAGTTCAGGACCAGGATGCCGCTGACGGGGGATTGCGGCATGGGGAAGGGGATGACCACCGGCGCGTTCTCTGTCGTGCTCGATGGTCCGTGAATTTCGACCTGGGCCGATGGCAGGCCCTCATAGCTGATGAAATAATTCAACTCTCCGCTGGCGCTGTCGTAAGTGAAGTCGGCCTCGCCAAATGCCGCGCTCCGGTTGGGGGGCACGACCGAGGCCCCTGAAAGATAGGCGACCATGGAAATGCTGGCCGCCTGCGCCGTCGAAATGGCGGCGGCAAAGCATAAGGCGGCATATACCAGGGGTGCTTTTCTCGCCAAGGGCGGGCCCAGTCGCATTGCATTCCGCGGATTTTAGCGAATTAAGCGTGTGCCGGCGGCGCGAACAAGGGTGTGAGCGCTTTTTCGCACGTTTGAAATAGCCTAGAGCATGATCGCGTTCTTTGAATCGCGATCATGCTCTAGGTTTTTGTTTTATCGCGCAATTTTCCCGAAAACCGCTTCACACTTTTCGGATTGCGCTTTAGGTTGAAACGATAGTTGAGTGCATTCACGTCCTGATTTTTCCGGCCGGCAGCGATGGCGATCTCCTCCAATCTTCTTTCCCGCTTCAAGGACGCGCGCGTCCTGGTGGTGGGCGACGTGATGCTCGATCGTTTCGTTTATGGACGGGTTTCCCGCATCTCGCCGGAGGCGCCGGTCCCGGTCTTGGCAGTCGAGCGCGAAGCGCAAAGCCTGGGCGGCGCCGGCAATGTCGCGCGCAACATCGCCTCGCTGGGTGGCCAGGCCACACTGATCGGCGGCAAATGCCAGGACGAAGCCGGCGCCCGTCTCGATGATCTTCTTACCCGCGACGGCCGCATCCGCAACGCCCTGGTGACGTCGGATCGTGGACGGACCACCGAGAAGGTCCGCTACATCGCCGACCAGCAGCAGGTGATGCGCGCCGACCACGAAGCTCATTGGCGCGGTGGTGAGACCGGCGGGATTCTCGCCGCGGCGCGCCAGGCGATCAGCGATCATGACGTGTTGGTGGTCTCGGATTATGCCAAGGGATTTTTGCCGCCCGCCCTGGTGCAGGGGCTGATCGCGCTTGGCCGGGAAGAGGGCAAGCCTGTGATTGTCGATCCCAAGGGCGCGACGCTTGGCCATTATGACGGCGCGACCGTGATCACGCCCAACAAGCAGGAAGCGGCGAACGCCACTGGCGGCGAAGCGGAAAGTGACACAGGCGCCGCGGCCTGCGCGCAACGGCTGCTGGCCGGCCTTCCGCACCTTTCTGCCGTGATGATCACCCGCGGGGCCGCGGGTCTTTCCGTGATGGAGCGGGGCGGACAAATCACCCATATCACAGCGCGTCCGCGCGAAGTATTCGATGTTTCGGGTGCCGGCGACACGGTGGTGGCGGCCCTGGCGCTGGCGCTGGCGTCGGGCAGCGGGCTTTTCGATGCAGCCGCCCTCGCCAATATCGCCGCCGGCATCGCCGTTACCATGGTGGGAACCGCGGCCGTCACCGCCGATGAATTGGCGAACGAGCTTCATGCGCAGCAGCTCGAGAGCGCGGAGAAAAAGATCGCTTCTCTCGACAGCGCCCAGGAATGGTTGAAGCTTTGGCGCGCCAAGAACCGGCGCATCGGCTTCACCAATGGCTGTTTCGATCTTCTCCACCCCGGCCATATTTCGCTGCTCCGCCAGGCCCGCGCCAAATGCGACCGGCTGGTGGTGGGACTGAATTCGGATGCATCGGCGAAACGCTTGAAAGGCGCCGATCGCCCCGTCCAGGACGAGATGGCGCGCGCCATCGTGCTGGCCTCGCTTGGCGTGGTCGATCTGGTGGTAATCTTCGGCGAGGACACGCCGCAAACATTGATTCAATGTTTACGGCCCGACGTTCTGATCAAAGGCGCCGATTATAAGCGTGACGAGATTGTCGGCGCGGATTTTGTCGCCTCCTATGGCGGTGAAGTGGTGCTGGCCGAATTGGTGCCGGAACAAAGCACGAGCTCCCTGATCAGCCGCGCCCGCAAATGACGGTATTGAGGCGGGCGGCCTTCTTCGACCGCGACGGCGTGATCAATCGCGATCACGGCTATGTGGGAAGCCTTGATCGTTTCGACCTGGTGGAAGGCGCGGGCCGCGCGTTACGGCTTTGCCACGAGGCCGGCTATCTGGTGTTTGTCGTCACCAATCAGGCCGGCGTGGCGCAAGGCTATTTCGAAGAGAGCGACGTCGAAGCGGTGCACGCTCATATGCGCTCCCTCTTGGCCGCGGATGGCGCCGGGATCGATGACCTGCGCTATTGCCCGCACCATCCAGAGGCCACGCGGCTCGCCTATCGCCAAGTCTGCGCGTGCCGCAAACCTGGCATCGGCATGATTCTGGATCTGGCGAAGAATTGGCCGATCGATCTCACCCGCTCCTTTCTGGTCGGCGACAAGGAGAGCGATATGGAAGCAGCGAGGCAGGCTCAGATGCGGGGCTTTCTCTACCGCGAGGGACCACTCGACCTGTTCATGGCCGAGGTGATTTCGCACATGGCGGAAACAGCCTGATACGTCATTCGCCGTCGGCTTGCACGGGTGGCGACCCTGTGTAACCCTCGCGCTCAGGCGGGAATTGTGGAGTTCAGCCATGGCGGCACGGGACATCGACCGGCGGCGGGTGATCCAGAGTTCGCTGGCGGTGAGCGGGCTCGCTCTTGGCGGCTGCACCACCATTGTGGCGGCGCCACGCGAGCGCCCCCACCCCGCCGGCCTTGCTGCCGATGATATTCCTTGGCCGCTGGCGCCGGTGCATGCCCATCCGGAACGCCTGTTCGATATTACCGCTTGCTTGAGCCCCTTCCGCGCCCAAGGTCCCCGCATCGAGGCCGAGCAGATCGGCGACACGCTGGTGGTGCATAATTACGGGCATGGCGGCTCGGGCTGGTCGCTCTCCTGGGGCTCGGCCAATCTGGCGATTCAAAAAGCGCTGGTAAACAGTCCGACTGAGGTGGCGGTGATCGGCTGTGGCGCAATCGGGCTCACCTCCGCGATCATGGCGCAACGCGCGGGCGCGGCCGTCACCATCTATGCGCGCGATCTTCTGCCCCAGACCCGTTCCAGCCGCGCCACGGGACGTTGGACGCCGGATTCCCGCATCGCGCTCGCCGGTTCGGCCGGTCCGCAATTCGGCGACCAGTGGGAACGGATGGCGCGCTTTTCCTTCAAGATACATCGCCAATATTTGGGCCTGCCGGGCGCGCCGGTGGAACGGACTGACCGCTACGCGCTCTCCGACGTTCCTTTCGATGCGGCGCATGAGCGGAGGGAGAAGCTCGATACGCTGGGCTTCGCCCATTACAATTCGCGCATCGCCGATCTCGAGCCCCGCGCCCGGGATCTGCCGGAAGGCGCAACGCCCTTGCCGGCCAAATATGCGCGGCGTTCCGAAACCTTGCAGTTCAACATCGCCGACTACGCGCACGCCTTGATGGCGGATTTCTTCATCGCCGGGGGCAAGTTCGAGCGCAAGGAATTCCACGCGCCGAACGATCTCGCCGGGCTCAATGAGAAGGTGGTGATCAATTGCCCGGGTTATGCAACGCGCGGATGGTGGAACGACAATTCGATCACGCCGGTGCGCGGCCAGATCGCGTGGCTGATCCCCCAGCCGGAAGTCAATTACGGCTTCGACTACAGAGGCATCTCCATCCTGTCGCGGCGGGACGGCATCGTGGTGCAGGACAATTCCGGCGGCGAGATGCAGGGCTACAACAACAGCCGCGAGTTGGCCGACCGCGGCGAAGCCGATCGCGCCGTGGGCGTCATCGCCGGTCTTTATTCCCGTTTCCGGGCGTGAGTGCAGGCCCGGCATGCGCCTGATCCTGGCTTTTTCGTTCGCGATGTCGTGCGCCAGTGCACCGGCTTGGGGTGAAAGCGGTGAAATGATGTTCAACGAATATTGCGTCGGCTGCCATCAGGTCGGCGGCACCGGCGTGCCGGGCGAATATCCGCGCCTCGCCGGGCGGGTCAGCAGAATCGCCGCCGATCCGCGCGGGCGCGCCTTTCTGGCGCAATTGATGGTGACGGGCATGAGCGGGGCGATCACCGTCGATGGCCGCAAGATTCTGGGTATCATGCCCACCTTTGGCAATCTGCCGGATAACGAGTTGGCGGCGATATTGAACTATGTCGTCCATCTCGAAGGCGGCAAGGGAACGGCCTTTACCTCACAGGCCCTGGCTGAGGCCCGCAAGGGGTCCAATGCTACGCCCGAACAATTGGCACAAACACGCAACCGGCTGGCCGGCGCGCACATTATTCCGTAGCCGAGCGCGACGGCGTCCAAGCGGTGAAGGCCAGCACCCAGAGTCCCAACAGGGCCGCAATCGGGATAAAGCACAGCAACGCCCACCAGGGAGAATGGCCGGTGCGTTTCAACACCATCGCCGCCGGAATCGCGAATAACGCCTCCGCCACGGTGAGGACGATCAGCATAGTAGAATCGAACATCGGCGTCATCGGAAAGCCCCGCTGGAATGTGCCCGGGCCGAAGCTTAAGCAAGCCGCGGCGCCCTGAAAATCTCTTTTTCGTCGCCCCTTTGAATTTCGCAGCGCCTTGGCGCCGCCAACCCAGGCTTGCAAGGGCCCCGGCACCTTACCATTGTGCGAGACCCATGGTCGGCAGGACGGTTCTTTCCCGCGCAGGCGATTCACGGCTGGACGACTGGTCGCCGCAGCTCCTGAAATCGCGGCTTTATGGCCAATTGCTGGTGGATATCATCGTCGGACGGCTCGCGCCGGGCGAAAGGCTGGACGAGCGCGTCCTGGTCAAGCGCTATGGCGGGGGGCTTGCCGGTATCCGCGAGGCTTTGGCGCGGCTGGCGCTGGAAGGGCTGGTGATCCGCCGCGCCCGGGTCGGTACCATGGTGGCGTCGCTGGACTTGATGGAAGCCCGCGAGGCCTTTGCCGCCCGTGCCCTGGTCGAGATCGAGTGTGCGGGCTTGGCCAGCCGGTTCGCTACCGAGGCGGATATTGCCGCGATCCGCGCAACCCTGGCGGGCGCGGAAAAAGCGATTGCCAAGAACGATGTGCGGGAGCTCGCGGCGATGGATGAAGCGTTTCATGTCGCGGTGGCCGAGGCCAGCCATAACCGCGTGCTGGCGAAAATGGTGATGACCTTGCATCACCAGACGGCGCGCTTCTGGCTCAGCGCCATGCGCGAACCTTCTCTGGAGGAAAGCCGCCGCGCCCTGGCGGAGCATCGCGCTCTGGCGGACGCCATCGCCGGCCGCGACGGGACCCGCGCACGCGAGGCGATGCGCCAGTCGCTGGGCGATTTTCCCGCCGATCTCAGACGCGCCTGGGATACGCCATGAGCGACCGTCCTTCGGTGACGTTGGCGGCGATGAGCCTGGTGTTCTTTCTCATCACCGCCACCACCTTCAGCTCCTTGGGCGTGGTCCTGCCAGCCATGATCGGTGACCTCCATTGGAGTTGGGGCGCAGCCGGCACCGGCTTTTCGCTGTTAGGGGTCGCCGCCGGCATCACCGCCATCATTCCCGCCAGCCTGATCCGGCGGCTGGGGGTGCGCGCCACCTTGGTGATCGGGAGCCTGGTGATGGCGGCGGCCTTTTTCTGCCTGATGGTCACTCACGGGCTTCCCTTGTATTTCCTGGGCTGCCTGCTGGCGGGATTGGGCTTCACCCTTTTGGCCACGGTGCCAGGTACCTATCTGCTCGCACGGCTGTTCGCCGAACCTTCTTTTCCATTCGGAATTTATTTCACCGTCGGCGGGTTGGGTGGCGTGGCCGGGCCGATCCTGTATCTCTGGGTTCAATCGGCGGTACAGAATTGGCGCACCTATTGGCTGGCGTCCCTGGTGATCGTCACCCTGGCGGGGCTGTTGACCGCGATGCTGGTGGATACAAGAACCGATGTGCGTGCCGGCGCGGAAAAGGATACCCGCATCACGGCGGATGATTGGAGCGTAAGGGCCGCGCTCAAGACGCCGCAATTCAGCGTGCTGGCCGCCGCCTACAGCATCTTTCCCTTCGTGGGCATCACAGTGAACGCGGTGGCGGTAGGTCATCTGATGCGCCAGGGGGTAAGCGTGACGCTGGCCGGCGGCGCGATGAGCCTGGAGGCGCTGTTCAACGCCGGGGCACGATTCCTGGGTGGCGTGCTGGTGCGTTGGGTCAGCGCCAAGACATTGCTGCTCCTGGCGCTGGTGCTGATGATCCTGGGCCTGATGGCTTTGAGCGTGGCCCGGGACACGCCCTTGATGATCGTGTATGCGGTGGGCGTGGGTGCGGGCTATGGCCTGACCTTTTTTGCCTCGACCATCCTGCTGCTCGATTATTTTGGCCGCGGACCCAATCTGGAATTGTTCGCGGCAGTCAACCTGATCTCCACCATCGGCGCGGCAGGACCGGCCTTTGCCGGCTTCGTCTCCGACCATGCCGGAAGCTTCGTTCCGGCCTTCGCAATCCTGGAAGCCCTGGTTCTGATTGTGCTGATTGCTGTCGCTCCCATGCGCGCGCCCAAGTGGAGCAATTGATGGCGGGATTTGGTGTCTTTCCTCCGGTCGCCACGCGAAGCGCGCGCGCGTGCGTTCGCCAACAAATAACGTTCGCCGCATGACAGTCAAACCAGAGTTTGGCGTCTTTTTGCCCGTGGCGAACGGAGGCTGGATCGTCTCTCGCAACACACCCCTGCTCGATGGCGGCTGGGCTCAAAATCGTGAAGCCGCTCTGATTGCCGAGGAAGAAGGGCTGGACTTTGTGATGTCCATGGGCAAATGGCGGGGCTTTGGCGGCGCGACTGATCATTGGGGCACCTCGCTGGAATCGGTCACCATGATGGCGGGCATCGCCGCGCTT
>DATNFZ010000009.1:0-3910 GCA_035606155.1 Rhizomicrobium sp.
CGCTGATCCTGGTGGGCGCCGGCGGCTTCTCTTATGAGGACGCGGCGGCGATCTGCAAATGCGCGGTGGGCACTGTGAAGAGCAGGGTGGCCCGGGCGCGCAAGGCGCTGATGGAAATCCTCGACGGCGATGATACGCTCGAAGGCGTGTCGCGGCCCGCCGAAGGAGATGCTGCCCGTGAGATTATGGCGCAGTTGGACCGGCTTACCCCGACCGAGTCAGGGGATCCCGGTGGAAAACGCCGCCCCAAATAGCATATCCGACAGCGCATCCTCGACCGACCACGGCTGGACGCTCAGGCAGCGTCTGTTGCTCATCATCACCATCGCGCTACTGCCGGTGGCGGTGGTCAGCATCTTCCAGGGCGTGGAGCGGGTAAGACGCGATACCCAGGATGTGAGCGCCCAGCTCATCGAATCCGCCAAGACCACCGCCGCCGACGAAGACAATGTGCTGACCTCGGGCGAGCAGATTCTGCGCGCCATGGGCGCCCTCAAAGACGTCCGCGAGATGAACGAGAATTGCGATTCGATCTTGGCCGACGCGATGATCGGGGTGAGCTATTTCAGCGATTTGAGCCGCGTCGACGCCAAGGGCAATTTGGTCTGCACGGCCGTCCCCCTCTCCAAGGGGATCAATATTTCCCGCCGTCCCGTCTTTGCCGCGCTCAAATCCGCCAAGGGCGTGGTGGTGGGTACGCAAGCTATCGGGCTCTCTTCGGGTCGGCCGATCATCGCCACCCAGCTTCCGCTTCACAATCCCGATGGCAGTTTTGCCGGCAGTGTCGGCATCACGTTGGATGCCCAATGGTTTAGTTACCTTTTACGCTCCCACCCCCTCCCGCCGGACGCGGTGGCGGTGATCTATGACAGGAACGGCGCCGTTCTCGCCACCAACAACAAGCAGGTGGCGCCGGCAATTGCGACGGCGGCGAAGAAGGCGGGCTTTCCCAACGGGGTTTCACTGGACGCGAGCAAGGATGGCCGGGCCTGGCGTTTCGGCAATGTCGCCCTTCTGGGGAATACGCTGTTCGTGGCTTTCGGGCAGCGCGAGGCGCAGCTCTTCGGCCAGACCTATCTGCATGTCGGCATCGACTTTCTTTTGCCGATCGCCATGATCCTGTTCGCCTGGATCGCGATCTCGATCGCCACCGACCGCCAGGTGACGCAATGGATCGCCTATCTCAGGCGCATCGCCATCGCCTATCGCAGCGGCCATTACACCATCCGGCCCGATCTGGCCGACGCGCCCAGCGAGTTCAAGCAACTGGGCGAGGCGATGAGCGCGATGGCGGAAGGCATCCAGGACCGCGACCAGCGCCTGCGCGATTCCGTCGACATGAAGACGGTCCTGATCCGCGAGATTCATCACCGGGTGAAGAACAATCTCCAGATCGTGATGAGTCTGCTTTCGATCCAGGCGAACCAGGTGAAGGACCCCACCGCGCGCGACGCCCTGATGCAGGCCCAAACCCGCATCAATGCGTTGGCCCTGGTGCATCGCATCCTCAACGAATTGGAGGATCAGTCCACTCTCGACCTGAAACAATTGCTCGATGAATTGTCGCGCCAGATCGCCGAGGGGATCGGCAACACCAAGAATGTGCGGGTGGAAGTGGACGTGCCGGCCATGGTGGTGTCGAGCAATGTGGCGGTGGCAGTGGCGCTGTTCACGGTCGAGGCGCTCACCAACATCTTCAAGCATGCCTTCCCGCGCCAGACGCCGGGCGTAATCCGCGTCCGGCTCGCGCCGGACGGCGAAGGGCGGCTGAAATTGTCGGTGGCCGATGACGGCATCGGCTTTTCCCTTGACGAGACGGGCCGCAGCGTGGGCTCGCGGCTGATCCGCACCTTCGGCGCCCAATTGGGCGGGGTTTCTTCGGTACGCTCCAATCCCGGCCAGGGCACGGTGGTGGAGCTGGTCTTCCCCGATCCCACCCTGAAGGACCGGCGCGAGCCACCGCGGCTGCCGCAAAAGGTCCAGGCTGCAGCGGGCGAATAGCAGCCATCGGCGCCAAGAAATCCGGTTTTTTTAAAGAACCTCTCCGGCTATGGTCCGGCCCGCGCAAATCCCCCGCCTTTTCCAAGGACTCTTAATGTCCTACCGCTTCGCTAGTTGAGGACCCTTCATGGCAGACAGTTTTGACGCAATTGTCATCGGCGGCGGTCCCGGCGGCTACAATGCCGCCATCCGGCTGGGCCAGTTGGGCCTCACCGCGGCTTGCGTGGACAAGCGCGGCGTTTTCGGCGGCACCTGCCTCAATATCGGCTGCATCCCGTCCAAGGCGCTGCTGCATGCCAGCGAGCGTTTCCATGAGGCCGAGACCGATTTCGGCAAGCTGGGCATCAAGGCGCAAGTGAGCCTCGATCTTCCCGCCATGATGGCGCAGAAGGACAAGGTGGTGGGCGAGCTCACCAAGGGCGTGGAATTTCTTTTCCGCAAGAACAAGGTCGAAGGCCTGGTGGGCGAAGGCCGCATCACTGCGCCGGGCCAGGTCGAGGTCAAGGGCAAGGATGGCGCCGTGCGCAGGCTTTCGGCCAAGCACATCATCATCGCCACCGGCTCGGATGTGACGCCGCTTGCGGGCGTCACCATCGACGAAAAACAGATCGTCTCCTCCACCGGCGCGCTGGCTCTGGCATCGGTGCCCAAAAAGCTTCTGGTGGTGGGCGCGGGCGTGATCGGGCTGGAGCTGGGGTCGGTCTGGAAAAGGCTGGGCAGCGACGTGACAGTGGTCGAATTCCTCGATCGCGTCACGCCGGGCATGGACCTCGAGGTCTCCAAGGCGTTTCAGCGTATCCTCACCAAGCAGGGGATGGCGTTCAAGCTCTCCACCAAGGTGGTGGACGTCGAGAAGAAAAATGGCGGCCTTGCCGTCACGGTCGAACCGGCGTCAGGCGGCGCGAAAAGCGTGATCGAGGCCGATGTGATGATGGTGTGCATCGGACGGCGCCCCTTTACCGACGATCTGGGCCTGGACACGGTAGGCGTGAAGCTGGACAAGCGCGGCCGCATCATCACCGACGCGCATTTCCGCACCAATGTGGCGGGCATCTATGCCATCGGCGATTGCCGAGAAGGTCCGATGCTGGCGCACAAGGCCGAGGACGAAGCCGTGGCAGTGGCGGAATTGCTGGCGGGCAAGGCGGGTCATGTGAATTACGACGCCATCCCGTCAGTGATCTACACCTTCCCCGAAGTGGCCGCGGTGGGAAAGACCGAAGAGGAATTGAAGGCGGAGGGCCGCGCCTACAAGGTGGGGAAATTCCCTTTCACGGCGAACGCGCGCGCCAAGACCATCATGGCGACCGAAGGCTTTGTGAAAATCCTGGCCGACGCCAAGACCGACCGGGTGCTGGGCTGTCACATCATCGGTCCGGAAGCGGGCAATCTTCTGGCCGAGGTGGTGCTGGCGATCGAGTTTGGCGCGGCCTCGGAAGACATCGCGCGGACCTGCCATTCCCATCCGACCTTGTCGGAAGCGGTGCGCCAGGCCGCGATGGCGGTTGAGAACTGGGCTATGCAAATCTGATTTTTCAGCACTAGCTAGGCGTCGAGGAATGGATCCCCTTCCCTCGGCGCTTGGTCGCGCCTCGCCGGGGATGACTTTGCGCTGGGGCGCAAAGTCACGTGCTCGGGCCGCACGCCCAAACCGATGAAGCGGCCGGGAAATTGCCGCGCCCAGGGCCACGCATTCAGCAGCTTCAACAGAAGCGGCGGTTTGGGTGTTCGCGCCAGGCGCAAAGTGCGGCTCAAGACCAGATTCTGGACCAGCACCTGAAAGCCCTGGATCACCCGGGTGGGAAATTCGCGGCGGCGCTGGACTTTCTTCAGTGTGCCGAACCGCGCCATGCCCTTTTGCAGGGCCGGCCCCACCAGATTGGCGGTCGCCACCGCGTCCTGGATGGCG
>DATNFZ010000010.1:0-6805 GCA_035606155.1 Rhizomicrobium sp.
CGCGATGCGGTCGAGGCGGCGCGCGCGCAGCAGGCCGCCAGCACCGCCGACCGCGCCACCGTGGCGCTCACGGCCACCGCGGCAGTGGCTGACGCCTATTTCCAGCTCCTATCGCTGCGCGAACGCATTGCGCTTGCCCAGGCCAATTTCAAGACCTCGCAGGATATTTTGAATCTGGTGCAGCGCCGAGTGAATGCGGGTTACGCCGCCAATTCCGACCTGACGCAGGAGCGCGCGAACATGGACGCGATCCAGGCGGCGCTGCCCCCGCTCGAGCAGCAGGAATTGGAAACCCAGGACGCGCTGGCGATCCTCACAGGACGCCCGCCCGAAGGCTTCACCGTCACGGGCACCGGCCTCGACAAGATCGTCGATCCCGCCGTGGCGCCGGGCCTTCCTTCCGATCTTCTCACCAGGCGGCCAGACATCCAGACCGCCGAAGCCAATTTGATCGCCGCTCACGCCAATCTGGCGGCGGCGCGCACCGCCTTCCTCCCCGACATTACGCTCACCGCCTTTGCCGGCGCGGCCTACCCCGCGATCAATGCCGCGGTGAACAACATTCCGGCCGTGGGCGCTTCTGAAGGCCTGGGCGCCTCGCTGATGCACGTGATTTTCGACGGCGGCAAGATCGAAGGCCAGGTGGCCGAAGCCAAGGCCCGGGAAGAAGAATTGCTTTCCGCCTACCGCGCCGCAGTGATTTCGGCCTTTTCCGATGTGGAGAACGCTTTGGGCGCGCTTTCCCGTCTCACGGAACAGGAAGTGGCGCTCAAGAACCAGGTGGATCATGCGCAGAGCGTGCTGGCCGGGGCCCGCCGCAAATATGTGGCCGGTTATGCCGATTTTCTCACCGTGACCGATGCCGAAAAGAGCCTTAATGCAGCGCGCGATCAATTGTCCGACATACGCCGCGCGCAACTGGCCGCGTCGGTTGCACTGTTCAAGGCGTTGGGCGGGGGGTACGAGGCCGCATCGGCTCAAACCGCAGCCGGCGCTCCCTTGCCAAATCATGGGCTTGCGGATACATCCTTTCCTCCATCCAGGCGGTGAGGGCGGGGCTTATGAGAGCGATGTTCGTAGGAACTGCGGCAGTTGCGCTGATGGCGCTCGCGGGCTGCACCGAATATCCGGCAGCGGTTCGTGCCACCATGGCGGAAGCGTTTCCCCCCTATCATCAGAACAACGATGTGGACATGGACATTGCTGCCGGCATCACGCCGGTGCAAAGCGCCACCCATCCCTTCGGCATCCGCGTTCCGCCCTTCACCAATTAGGCGGCTCGATCCCTATCGCACCGGATTAAAGGCGGCGCCCTTCCAGCTCGGACGCCAGCGTCTGGTCGCCATAGACATTGCGCAGCGCTTCGCTGATCGCCGCAGTCGAGACGATCACCGCGCGATTAACCCGGTCATCGAAACCGAAGGCGCCGCCCAGGCTTTCGATATTGCCGTCGAATACCGCGCCTACCACTTCGCCCTTGGCATCCACCGCGGGCGAGCCGGAATTGCCGCCGATAATGTCGTTGTCGGTGGTGAAATCCAGCACCGTGCCGGGATTGACCTTGTTCTGCGCCGCCTGCCAGCGCGGCGCCAGTTCGAAGGGGAATTGGCCGGTCGCCCGTTCCCACAGGCCCTTGTAATAGGTGAAGGGCGCGACCGTGGCGCCATTGTCGGTCCAGCCTTCGACCTTGCCGGTCGACAGACGCAGCGAGAACGTCGCGTCGGGATAAACATGGGTACCGTAAATGGCGAAGCGGGCGCGAGCGATCTTTTGCGCCGCGAGGTCGGTGGGCCCTGAGACCCGGTTCTCATATTGCTTGCGGATGTCGCGCGAGGCCTGATCGGTGGCCAGCACGTATTTGATCATGGGATCGTTCGAGGCTCGGATTGCCGCCATGCCGCCGTCCCACAAGGCTTTGCGCACGGCGGGATCGCCCAGCTTGGACCCCGCCAGCTGCGCCGACAGGGTTTCGGGCGAATCCTTGCCCAGGAATGTCTTGGTGCCCGCCGAGTCGGCGGTGAGATTTTCCCGAAGCTTTGACAGCCAGAATTCCAAGGTCACCTGCTCCAGATCGGGATAGACCGGCTGGGGATCGAGAATGGTCTTGCTCAACAACGCCAACCGGCTGTCGGTATATTCCGGCAGCCGCTCGGTATTGGGCTTGGCCTTTTCTTCCGCGGCCCGCACCAGGGTGCGGGCGAAGCGGAAGAGATCGGAGCCCAGCCCGGCACGCGTCTCCATCATCCCATACGGCATATAGAGCGCCCGATAATCGCCCTGGACCTTGGCGATGTCGCTCCAGGGATCGCCGATATCGGCGGCCAGGCTGGAATTCTTCGCCACCTGGCCCTTGAGATCGGCGTCGGCCTTGCGCTTGGCGGTGATCAGCGCCGGATCGACCAGGGCCTTTTCCTCGCCGTGAAAGGCCTTGAAGCTGTTCTCCATGCCGAACAGAAGATCGTTGGCGATACGATTATGTTCGGCGCTTTCCTCGGTGAAGCGGATCAAGCGGCCGCGCAGCTCCGAGATGAAGATCAGCGTTTCCGGCAATGCCAGGTCGCGCAGGCTTTGCAGCTGATCCGCGGTCAAAAGCCGTTGGGTCGAGCCGGGATTGCCCGCGACGAAGATGGGTTCGCCATCGGTGGGCGCGGCCGTGCTCCAGATCAGATGATCCGGCGATTTGATCGGCTTGCCGTCTTCGTAGAGCCGCACGAAGGAACAATCGAGATCGTAGCGGGGGAAGTTGAAATTGTCCGGATCGCCACCGAAGAAAGCGGTCTGGCCCTCGGGCGCGAACACCAGCCGCACATCGGAATATTTGCGATAGGTGTAAAGCTTGTACTGACCGCCTTGATAGAGGTTGATCACCTGGCAGCGGAATTTGTCCTCCTTGCCGGCACAGCCTTCCTTTTCCACTGCCGCGATTTCGGCGTCACGCGCCTTGATGAAATCCTGCCCGGTCTTGCCGGCTGCCGCGTTGGTCACGCGGTCGGTGACGTCGGAAATACTGTTGAGGATTTCCGCCTGCATGCCGGGGCAAAGCTTTTCGTCCTCGCGTCTGGCGACCTGGAAACCCTCCTTCACATAATCCTTGCTGGCGCTGGACAGTTCCTGGGCGCAATCGCGCACGCAATGGTGGTTGGTCAGGACCAGGCCATCGGCGGTGACCACCGAGGCGGAGCAGCCGCTCGACAGCCTGACCGCGGCGCCGCGCAACCGATCGAGCCACGCCTGATCGATATGCAGGCCATATTCCTGGTTGACCGAGGCGACGGGAAAATTGTCGAAGGTCCACATGCCTTCATTGGCCAAGGCCCCGGTGGCAACAAGACAAAGCGATGCGGCGGAGGTGAGCAGCAGGCGGTTCATGGAAAGTCCTTGCAAACGGGCAGGGGAGTGGACCTCAACCCAATGCGGCTTTCAATCCCAGCCACGGAAACGGGGCCATGTCCCGGCAACATGGTTTTGCCCATCCAGCAGATGATATTGGTCATGCTGCGCGGCGGTGGCGCAGGCGTGGTTGGGCAGAATGCGCAGCCGCATGCCGATCGGCAGCTCCGGAAGCGAAGCCCGCGAACCGGGCCTGATCCCCACGATGCCGTGCTCCTGGTTGGTGGAGAGCACCACCAGATCAGGATAGGGCCGGCCTTGTGCATCGCACACCAGGCCGAAATCCCGTCCCTGCCCCGGGTCCGAAGATAGCGCCATCCAGCCGGCGTCAGTGATAATCCAGTTCTTGTCCGGGCGATGACCGATCACGGTGGCGAGCACCGAGAGCGCGATATCATCGACCGCACAGACGCCGATCCCCACCTGGACCATGTCAAAGAACATATAGACGCCGGCGCGAAGCTCGGTGATTCCCTCATAGGAACGGGACGAGAGCGCGGTGGGCGTGGAGCCCACGCTGACGACAGGACAGGCGATGCCGGCGTCCCTGAGCGCCCCGGCGGCCGCCACCATGCGGCTGCGTTCCAGCCCTGCCGCCTCTTCCAGCGCGGCGGGGCTGTGCGCATGATAGCTGTCACCGGCATGGCAAAGGATGCCGTGCAGTTTGGCGTCGTTGCTGACTGCGCGCGCGATGGCGATCAGGGCCTGATGATCGTTCCAGGGCACGCCCGAGCGATGACCATCCACATCCACTTCGATCATCGCCGCGATGTCGCCGCCACGCTGGCGCGCATGGGCCGAGACGAATTGGGCGGCTTCCAGCGAGTCGAGAATGATCTTGAGGTCGATGCCGGCTTGGCGCAGCTCTATTACTTTGGCCAGCTTTTGCGGCGCGATCGAGACGGCATAGAGAAGGTCGGTGATGCCGGCTTTGCCGAACATTTCCGCTTCCTTGAGGGTGGAGACGGTGGCAGGGCCCGGCGCACCGCCCAACACAAAGCGGGCCGCGTCCACCGACTTGGCGGTCTTCAGATGCGGCCTGAGCGAAATGCCCAGCGCCTTCGCGCGCTCGCGCATGCGTGCCGCATTGCGCTCCAGCTTGGGCCGGTCCAACAGCAGGGAAGGGCTGGGCAGCGCGTCTATCGAGAAATCTGCCTTTGCCATTCCATTCCTGCCCGCTGTTGCCGCGATCTCAAGGCACGATTAGAACCCTAACTCATCACGCCAGCAACCAAGATCGCGGCCAACATGAATGCGTATGCCGGGGATGTGGCGGCACGGCTGGACCGGCTGCCCTTGACGCGCGGCCTGTGGCGCCTGGTGGTCCTGATTTCGCTCGGCGGCGCGTTCGAGTTCTACGATCTCTTGATGACCGCCTATGTCGCGCCGGGTCTGGTGGCGAGCGGCTTGTTCACGGCGCGGCCGGCGGGCTTCTTCGCCGCCGATGGTGTGGGTTTTTTCGTCTTCTGCACCTTCGCCGGCATGTGGCTGGCCACCATGGGCTTCGGCTTCATTGCCGACCGGTTGGGACGGCGCACCATCTTCACCATATCGCTGGTCTGGTATTCGCTGGCGACGGCAGTAATGGCATTCCAGCACAGCGCCGCTGCGATCGATCTTTGGCGCTTCATCGCCGCCATCGGCGTGGGGCTGGAACAGATCACCATCGATACGCTGTTGCCGGAATTGGTGCCGCCGCCTCGCCGCGGCCAGGTATTCGCCGTCAACCAGGGCATTGAGTTTGCCGTGGTGCCTCTGGTGGCGTTGTTGAGCTGGCTGCTTCAGCCGCTGCATCCCTTGGGCCTGGATGGCTGGCGCTGGGTGGCATTGATTGGCGCCTCTGGCGCGTTGCTGGCGTGGTGGTTTCGGTTGGCAGTTCCGGAAAGCCCGCGCTGGCTGGCATTGCATGGCGACAAACTACAAGCCGAAGCGATCCTGCATACGCTGGAGACCCAGGCGGAAAGCGACCTGGGCCGGCCTTTGCCGCCTGCATTGCCGGCGCATGAGTCCCTGGAAAGCAAAGGCCGCTTCGCGGAATTGTTCCGGCCGCCCTATCTCAAACGCACCGTCGTCATGTCCGTATTCAACGCCATGCAGACCATCGCTTTCTATGGCTTCGGCTCGTGGGTACCCACGCTTCTGATCGCCAAGGGCATCCATGTCACCACCAGTCTGCAATATGCCTTCATCATTGCCTTGGCCAATCCGCTGGGGCCGCTCCTGGCCTATGCCATCGCCGACCGGATGGAGCGCAAATGGCAGATCGTGACGGCGGGCGCGATCAGCGGCATATGCATTTTCCTGTTCGCGCGCCAGGATGTGGCGATGCTGGTGATCCTGTTTGGCGCGGGCGTGACCTTGGCCAACAATTGGCTCTCTTTCGCGCTGCATGGCTATCAGGCCGAACTGTTTCCCACCCGCATCCGCGCCCGCGCCGTGGGTTTCGTCTATTCCTGGAGCCGTGTGTCCGCGGCATTGGCAGGATTGATGATCGGCTTCTTCTTGCGCGAAGGTGGCGCCCCCGCGGCGGCCTTATTTATCGGCGCGGCCATGGTGGTGATGATCATGGTGGTCGCGCTATGGGGTCCCAAGACCCTGAACCGCAGGCTGGAAGAGATCTCGATTTAAAGGAAAAGACCCATGAAACTGATACGCTGGGGCGCCAAAGGCGAGGAAAAGCCGGGGCTGATCGATAGCAACGGGACTCGCCGCGATCTTTCGGGCGCGGTCGCGGACATCACGCCCGATCGTCTCTCCCCGCAAACCCTCGAGCGGTTGGCGCAGTTGGATGCGGGAAGCCTGCCGGTGGTGTCGCATGGCGCGCGTCTGGGCGTGCCGCTGACGGGAATCTCCAAGATCGTCTGTGTCGGACTCAATTACGCCGACCACGCCGCCGAGACCGGCGCCCCAATCCCCAAAGAGCCCATCCTGTTCCTGAAAGCGCTGAGCGCGATCACCGGTCCCAATGACGACATCATGGTGCCGCGCGGTTCGATCAAGACCGACTGGGAAGTGGAACTTGGGGTGGTGATCGGCACGCGCGCGTCTTATGTCAATGAGCCGGAGGCGATGGACCACATCGCTGGCTATTGCGTGATCGACGACGTGTCGGAACGCGAATATCAGACCGAACGCGGCGGCCAATGGGACAAGGGCAAAGGCTGCGACAGTTTCGCGCCCCTGGGTCCATGGCTGGTGACCAAGGACGAAATCGCCGATCCGCAGGATCTTAAGTTATGGACCGAAGTGAATGGCGTGCGCCGCCAGGACGGCTCGACCCGGACCATGATCTTCGGCGTGCGAAAGCTGGTGAGCGATATCAGTCATTTCATGACGCTTCTGCCCGGTGACATCATCGCCACCGGCACACCGCCAGGTGTGGCGATGGGGATGAAACCGCCACAATATCTGAAGC
>DATNFZ010000011.1:0-3718 GCA_035606155.1 Rhizomicrobium sp.
CACCGGCGTGGGCTGGGTGTTCGAATATGCTCTGGTCGGCGCCCAGCGCACCTTGGCGGAATTGCGCTCGCTTCAGGATTGGTTCGTCCGCTTTCAGCTCGATGCGGCCGGCGGGGTGGCGGAGGTTGCCCCCATCGGCGGCTTCGTCAAGCAATATCAGGTGGTCGTCGATCCCCAGAAGCTGAAGGCTTATGGCCTGTCGCTGGCGCAAGTGACAGATGCGATCCGCGCCAGCAACATGGAGGTGGGCGGCGGCACCGTCGAGATGAGCGAGCGCGAATATATGGTGCGCGGTCAAGGCTATCTCAAAGGGATAAACGACATCGAAGATGTCGTGCTCAAAAGCGAGAACGGCACGCCCGTTACCGTCAAGGATATCGGGCGGGTGGAACTGGGCCCGGCGGAGCGAAGGGGCCTCGCCGAACTCAACGGCCAGGGCGAGGTGGTTGGCGCCATCGTGATGCAGCATTTTGGCCAGAACGCGCTCAGCGTGATCGAGAACGTCAAGCGGAAAATCGCCACCATCGCGGGCAGCCTGCCCAAGGGTGTTTCCATTGTTCCGGTGTATGATCGCGCGGACCTGATCCATCGCGCCATCAATACCCTCACCAGCACCTTGATCGAAGAAAGCATCATCATCGCGCTGGTTTGCGTGGTGTTCCTGCTGCATGTGAGAAGCGCCCTGGTCGCCATCATCATGCTGCCGGTGGGTATCTTGATCGCTGCCATCGCGATGCACGGGATTGGTGTCAGCGCCAATATCATGAGCCTGGGCGGCATCGCCATCGCCATGGGCGCCATGGTGGACGCCGCCATCGTGATGATCGAGAACGCGCACAAGCGCCTGGAACAGGCCGGGCCGGGCGCGAACCGGACGGCGATCCTCATTCGGGCCGCGGGCGAGGTGGGACCGGCGCTATTCTTTAGCCTGTTGGTAATTGCGGTCTCGTTCCTGCCGCTTTCGGTGTTGCAGGAACAAGAGGGACGGCTGTTCAAGCCGCTGGTCTATACCCACACCTTCGCGCTGGCGGCGGCGGCGTTGCTTTCGGTCAGTTTGGTGCCAGTGCTGATGGTCCTGTTCATGCGGGGACGCATTCTGCCGGAGCGCAGGAATCCGCTGAACCGTGCGCTGCTTGCGACGTACCGGCCTGTCATTGAAAGTGTGCTGCGGCATCCCAAAATCATAATCGCCGTCGCCATTCTGGTACTGGCCGTTTCCATCTTTCCGGTGACGCGCATGGGCAGCGAGTTCATGCCGCCCTTGAACGAAGGCACCCTACTTTACATGCCAATCAGCCTGCCCAGCCTCTCCATCACCAAGGCGGGGGAGTTGATCCAGTTGCAGGACAAGATCATCAAAAGCTTTCCGGAAGTGGACTCGGTGTTTGGCAAGGCGGGTCGCGCCGAGACCGCGACCGATCCCGCGCCGCTGGAAATGTTCGAGACGGTCATCAAGCTGAAGCCCGAAGACAAGTGGCCCGCGGGCATGACGATGGACAAATTGAAGTCCGACATGGACCGGGCGTTGCAATTTCCCGGTGTCACCAATGACTGGGTGATGCCGATCCAGGCGCGTATCGACATGCTGTCCACCGGCATCCGCACCCCGGTGGGAGTCAAGGTTTATGGGCCTGACCTGGCTGAAATTGCCCGTCTCTCCCACCAGATCGTCACGGTCCTGCGCCGCGTTCCCGGCACCGGCAGCGCCGTCGAGGATCACGTATTGGGCGGCTATTACCTTGATGTCGTTCCCGACCGCGCCGCGCTGGCTCGCTACGGTCTTTCCGTCCAGGAGGTTGACAATGTTGTGAGCAGCGCGCTGGGCGGAGCGGTGGCAACCCAGACGGTCGAGGGCCGCGAACGCTATGACGTGACCGTCCGCTATCCGCAAGCATTCCGGGACAATCCCCGGGCCATTGCCGAGAATGTTCTGGTCACGACGCCTTCGGGCGCATTCGTTCCCCTGGGCCAAGTTGCCTCTGTGCGGATCAACGAAGGCCCGCCATCGATCCGCACCGAGAACGCCGAGCCGGTGAATTATATCTATGTCGATCTCAACGGTCGCGATCTGGGCAGCTATGTCGCGGCGGCGCGCAAGGCGGTGCAGGTCCAAGTGAAGCTACCGCAAGGCTACCGCATCGAATGGAGCGGCCAGTATGAGTATCTGGCGCGGGCCACCCGGCGGCTGGAGTTGGTGATTCCGCTCACGCTGTTCGTAATTTTCGCGCTGCTTTACATGAATTTCGGGCGCTTCACCGAAAGTTTGATCGTGATGCTATCGGTGCCGTTCGCGCTTACGGGCGGCTTCTGGCTGCTCTACCTGATGGGATACAATATGAGTGTCGCGGTGGCGGTGGGCTTCATCGCCCTGGCCGGCGTCGCCGCCGAGACCGGCGTGGTGATGCTGATCTATCTGGATCGTGCACTGGCGGATATCATTGCCGAGCGAAAAGCACATCATCAAAATCCAAGCCTTTTGGACCTTCATGCCGCCATCGTCGAAGGCGCCGTCGAACGGGTGCGGCCGAAGATGATGACGGTGGTGGCGATCATGGCGAGCCTTCTGCCCATCCTCTGGAGCACAGGCGCGGGCGCGGATGTGATGAAACGGATCGCCGTGCCGCTGATCGGCGGCATGCTGTCTTCCGCCGTCCTGACGCTGATTGTGGTCCCCGCGATCTATCTGATGGTCAAGGAACAAGGACTGGAGGGTCGCTAATCGCGCCCTATCGCTTTGGGAGCGGCTCCGTAAGGCATTGATGGCACGCGTTAATTTTACCTAAAGGCAACTTTTCCGGGAGCGGAAAGAACCGCCCCAGGCTCTTTTTCCCCTTGCGCGCGCTGGCTAATATGCGCGTCACTAGAGCGGTTCCAGGAAAAGTGTGTAGCGGTTTTCCGTCCGGAACCGCGATAAACTAAAGACCAGGAACACGTGTCAGAGGAGAGCCCAGGCTGGGCTCGCTGCCTCGAGAGTATCAGGGAGTAGAGATCGGAACGCTTGCATAGCTGAAAACAGAATCCACCAGGCGTCCGGCAGAGGCAGGTCATTGGGGAATTGTCAGCGTCATGAGCAGTCCATCATTGAGTGATCCGCCCCGGCACGCGCCGGATGCGCGGCCGGTGAAATCGGTGTCGAACGGCGGCATGCCGCCTACCGACATCAAGAATCCCGATTACTTTCACAAAGTGGTGGATTGCCAATGGGCGTGCCCCGCCCACACGCCGGTGCCCGAATATATCCGCATGATCGCGGCGGGACGCTACTCCGACGCCTATATGGTGAACTGGCATTCCAATGTCTTTCCCGGTGTTCTGGGCCGCACCTGCGACCGGCCCTGCGAGCCAGCCTGCCGCCGGGGCCGGGTGGAAGAAGTCACCGGCAAGGCGCAACCGGTGGCGATCTGCCGGCTGAAACGCGTCGCCGCCGACAACAAAGACGGTGTCGCCGCGCGCATGCCCAAGCCCGCCGCCAAGAAGAACGGCAAGCGGGTGGCGCTGATCGGCGCGGGGCCCGCCTCGCTCACCGTGGCGCGCGATCTTCTTCCGCTGGGTTACACCTGTGTGCTGTACGATGGCGACGCCTCGGCCGGCGGCATGATGCGCACCCAGATTCCGAAATTCCGCCTGCCCGAGACCGTGCTGGACGAGGAAGTGGATTACATCCTCGACCTTCAGCCCGAATTGCGGCTGGGCCAGAAAGTCAATTCGCTGAAGGCGC
>DATNFZ010000012.1:0-3054 GCA_035606155.1 Rhizomicrobium sp.
GTCTTCGAACCAGCGCACATGCAGCTTGGCAGGGTCCCAAGAAACATCGCTGATCTTGGTGAAGGGCTTCAGCCAATCCAGCCGGCTCGCTTCCTTGCCCCAGAACCCGTCCGGGTCCTTCACAGACTCCGCATAGCGCGCTGCATAATCCGGCGCGCCCACATAGGCGCGCTTCTTCCAATCCCCCGGTACTGGGACGATCTCGTCACTCATACATTCCTCTTTGCCACCCCTTACTCTAGTCTGGCGGCCCAGTTCCTGGAGATTACGGCATGGCGGGCGCGAAACAAACAGGCGGAAAATCTCAAATAAAAACCACCATGACGGACGCCGCCATCAAGGCGAAGACCGGCAAGGACTGGGCGGGCTGGTTTAAGGCGCTGGACAAGGCCGGCGCCGCTAAATTGGACCACAAAGCCATCGCTACACTGGCCCGGGAAGACATGGGCGCGGGTGACTGGTACGGCCAGATGATCGCGGTCAGTTATGAACGCGCCCGCGGGATCCGTGCCATGAATCAGAAATGTGATGGGGAATTCTCCGTCAGCGTGACCCGGGTGATGGCGGCGCCCCTGAGCAAACTTTACGCAGCGGCGACCGCCGAACCGGAGACCTGGTTTCCCAAGGGGGCCTTCGAGGAAAGCTCGCGTACCGAGGACAAATATTGGCGTGGACGATGGAAAACCGGGCGTCTGGAAATCGGCTTCTATGCCAAGGGGACCGGCAAGGCGCAGATCGCGCTCCAATCCAACAAATTGCCTGATCAGGCCGCAGTGGAAAAAGAACGGGCGCTGTGGAAGAAGGCAATCGATAAACTTCAGGGCATGGTCGAAACATAATGCAATTGCATCTCTCCACCTGGCCGGAGATCGAAACTTATCTGGCAGGCTCCAAGGCCATCATCATCCCCATCGGTTCGACCGAGCAGCATGGTCCTAACGGGCTTTTGGGCACCGACGCGCTTTGTCCGGAAATCATCGCGCGCCGGGCCGGCGACGAGGCGGGGTTCCTGATCGGTCCGACCTTCAATGTCGGCCAGGCCCAGCATCACATGGCCTTTCCCGGAACCATCACCCTCAAGCCCTCCACCATGATCGCCGCCATGCTGGATTGGACGGAAAGCCTGGTCCGCCATGGCTTCGAGCGCATCTATTGGTTGAACGGCCATGGCGGCAATATCGCCACCATCACGGCGGCTTTTTCGGAGATTTATCACGGCGTCACCTTCGCGGGAGACGGCGGCAACCGGCCGCCTCTTAAACTTCAGCTGCGCAACTGGTGGGAATTGCCCGGGGTGATGGATCTGTGCCGCGAGCTTTTTCCGGTAGGCGAGGGCAGCCATGCCACCCCTAGCGAAGTCTCCGTGACTTATTTCGGTTATCCAGACGCGATCAAAAGCGTGACCATGTCGCCGAAGATCGCGCCCACCGGTCCCATCCGTGATGCGGAAGATTATCGCCGCCGCTTTCCCGACGGCCGTATCGGTTCCGACCCGTCCCAGGCCAGCGTGGAAGCGGGAGGCCGCATCGTGGCCGCGGCGGTCAAGGCGGTGATTTCGGAATTCAAGCAGTTCGAGGCGGCTTGATGAGCGGCTTTATTTTCCCTCTCGCGCAACCCTGGATCGGCATTGCCGGCAGCGCCGATCGCTATCCCGTCCGCCGCGTCTGGTGCGTGGGGCGCAACTACCTCGCCCATGTGCGCGAATTAGGCAATGACGAGCGCGAGCTGCCGTTTTTCTTCTCCAAGCAGCCGGACATGCTGGTGGCGGGTGGTGGCGCCATCCGCTATCCCAGCCTGACCAAGAATTATCATTTCGAAGTGGAACTGGTGGTGGCACTGAAGGCGGGCGGCGAGAATATCCATGTTGCCGATGCAGACGCCCTGATTTTCGGCCATGCCGTGGGTCTGGATATGACGCGGCGCGATCTGCAAAAGCAGATGCAGGAGAAAGGCCGCCCCTGGGAAATCGCCAAAAGCTTCGAGCAAAGCGCGCCGATCGGCGCGCTGGTGCCCGCCACCGGCGCATTGCCGCCGGCCCGCATCCGTCTCAGCGTCAATGGCGCGGTCAAGCAAGAGGCCGACACCGCCCAACTGATCTGGAGTGTGCCGGAAATCATCGTCCAGCTTTCCCGCCAGGTGCGGCTTGCGGCCGGCGACGTGATCTTCACCGGCACCCCGGAAGGCGTAGGCCCCGTGGTCAAGGGGGACCGGCTGGAGGCGGAAATCGAGGGCCTGGAACCGCTTGCCGTCACGATTGCGTGAGGCGCGGCCTGGGCTTAAATTAAGCGCTTCCCAGGGGTGCCGGCTCGCCGGCTGAGATCGCAATCCCGCGAATCCCTTAGAACCTGATCCCGTTCGTACGGGCGTAGGGAGAGGTTGAAATGAACAAACCCATTCTCAGTCCCAAATCCGTTTCCATTACGCGCGGTCCCTTACCGGGCTCCAAAAAACTGATCGTGAACGGCGTGCCGTTCCGCGAAGTGGCGCTGTCGGGCGGCGAGCCGCCGATCCGGCTCTATGACACATCTGGTCCGTACACGGATGAAAAATCCGTCCTTGATATCGAGAAGGGTCTTCGTCCCGCCCGCCGCGACTGGATTCTGGCCAGGGGCGATGTCGAGGAATATGCGGGCCGCGACCACAAGCCGGAAGATGACGGCCTGAAACGCGGTGAGCTTTTGTCGGTACCGCAATTCGACCGCGCCGGTTTGAAGCCTCTCCGCGCCAAGCCCGGCCGCAATGTCAGTCAACTCTATTATGCGCGCCAGGGCCTTATCACCGAGGAAATGAAATATATCGCGGCCCGCGAGAATCTGGGCCGGAGCGCGCTGGCCGACGGTAACAGTTTCGGCGCCGCCATTCCGTTGGAGATCACGCCGGAATTCGTGCGCGACGAGGTGGCCAGGGGCCGCGCCATCATTCCCGCCAATATCAATCATCCCGAAACCGAGCCGATGATCATCGGCCGCAATTTGCTGACCAAGGTCAATGCCAATATCGGCAACAGCGCGGTGACATCCGGCGTGGCGGAGGAGGTGGAAAAGCTGGTCTGGT
>DATNFZ010000013.1:0-9088 GCA_035606155.1 Rhizomicrobium sp.
GGGGCAGGCGCTCACCAGCATGAGCGCCACCCCAATGCGCAACGAGCATGTGTGAAACGGACGGATACTCGTCCCCTGGTCCCACGGCTACAACAGCGCGTGAAGACTAGTACGCGCGCGGCTGAACGGAAGATGAATGAACGATGGAACTTGCCGCCGCGGCGCCGGGAACTCCATGGGCGGCCCCGCCGCGCAAGACGACGGCTCGGTGCGGAGGGCGCTTCAAACCATCACTGCCATGGCCCACCGGAGGGTGGGCCAGTTGCATCGCGCGCGACTAACGGGTGCAGAGCCCTGCATCACCTGGATGGCCCGCATTTGCGGGCCGTGACAGAGGAGAATGTTCAGTCCCCCTTCTCCGCCAGCGCTGCCCGCTCATCCCGCACCTGATCCGCCGTGACCGCCGGTTCGGCCGCGCCCCAGGAGTTGCGGATATAAGTCAGCACATCGGCAATCTGCTGGTCGTTGAGCAGCCAGGCATAGGTTGGCATGCCGGGCGCGGTAGGCTCGCCCGCGGTGGCAACGCTGCGCGCGCCCTGAAGCGTGATCCGGATCAGGCTGGTCGCATCGCGCGAGCGCACATTCGGGGATTGCGCCAATGACGGGAACAGGTTGGCCGAGCCCTCGCCATTCATGGCGTGACAGGCCGAGCAGGAATCGACATAGATCGCCTTTCCCGCCTTCATGCCTGTGTCGTCGGCGGCGATTGTTCTGTGGTTTTCCTGCTCGTATGGCACGGTCTTGAGATAGACGGCGATGGCGTGCAAATCTTCCAGCGACATGTTCGAGGTCGAATCCTCAACCGTCTCCGCCATGCTCCCCGTCGCCGCGCTGAACCGGTTGTGCCCCGTCTTCAGATATTTGACGATGTCCTCGATGCTCCAGCGTCCCGTCCCCAGATCCGGATTGCCGGTGATGTCGGAGGCGAACCAGCCCTGGATCACGCCGCCCCTGAGCGCCCGCGATGTCTCGTCGCCGCCCAGCCAGGTCTTGGGCGTATGGCAGGCGCCGCAATGCCCCGGTCCCTCGACCAGAAACGCGCCGCGATTCCATTCCACCGGCTTGGTCTTGTCCGGCGCATAGACGCCCGGCGAAAAGTACAAAAAATTCCACGCCGCCATCAGCGCCCGGATGTTGAACGGAAAGGGCAGCCGGTTCGAATCCACAAACCGTTTCTGCGGCGCGATGGTGTTGAGATAGGCGCGCAGCGCCCTGGTGTCGTCCCTGGTCATCTTGGCGTAGAACGGATAGGGCATCGCCGGATAGAGATGCCCGCCATCGGGCATGATGCCCTTGCGGAGCGCGGCATCGAATTCGTCGTCGCTCCAGGCGCCGATGCCGGTCTCGCGGTCGGGGGTGATGTTCGCACCCAGGACGACGCCGAACGGCGTTTCCACCGGCTTGCCGCCGGCATAAGGCGCGCCATGGCTGGCATTGTCGGTGTGGCAGGCCTGGCAATCGCCGACCGTCGCCAGATAACGGCCCCGTGCGATCAAGGCCTGATCCTGCGCGCCGATATGGCTTCCCATGCCGCTGGGGCTTGCGCTGGCCAGGCCGATGCAACCGGACGCGGCCAGGCCGGCCAGGGTCACGGCTGCGGCGGCGATCGGGATGGCGAACCGGCTACGCATGGACCAAGGGTCCCGGATTCTTCAGATATTGTTCGCGGATCGCCTTCGCCGACCAATAGGCCAGCGCGCAGAGCGTGCCGGTGGGATTGTAGCCGGCATTCTGCGGATAGGCGCTGGCCCCCATCACGAACAGGTTGGGCACATCCCAGCTTTGCAGATAGCGGTTGATGGCGCTGGTCCTGGGATCGGCGCCCATCACCGCCCCGCCGCACAGATGCGTGGTCTGGTATTTGGTGATGTCGTAGGGGGCCTTGCGATATTCCTTTTGCACCTCTCTGGCCCCCATGGCCGTGATGATCTCGGCGAATTTGTCGGTCAAGAATTTGTTCTGTTTGATCTCGTTGTCGTGGAAATCCATGGTGATGCGCACCAGCGGCCGGCCCAGGCGGTCGCGATAGGTGGGATCGAGATCGCAATAGACGTCGCGGTAGCTGTACATGCTGCCATGCACGCCGGTGCCCGGCACCACGCTGCTCAGATAATTGTCGCGCACGGCTTTTTTCCACTCCGCCCCCCAGCCTGGCGTGCCGGGCGGCACGGGCGTGGCCTCGATCGGCCGGCCGTTGGTCTGCACCTGGCCCATGTAACCGCCGCCGACAAAGCCCACCGGGCCATGGTCGAAATTGTCGCCATTGAACTCATCGATGCACATGCCGATGGCGCCCGAGGCGATGAAGGGATTGAAAATGTATTTCTTGTTGTCGAAAAAGCCTTTCACGTCCGAAATGGTCTGGTGGGTGAAATTGCGCCCGATCACGCCGCTGTTCGAGACGGGATCGTAGGGTTTTCCGATTTTCGAAAGAAACAGAAGCTGGACATTGAAGATCGTATAGGCCGCCAGCACCACCAGGTCGGCGGGCTGCTCCCATTCCTCGCCGCTGGTATCGACGAAGGTGACGCCGGTGGCGCGCTTGCCCGTCGCGTCGGTGTTGATCTTCGTCACTTCGCAATTGGTGCGGGCGCGGAAATTGGCCTTGCGCACCAGCACGGGAAGAATGGTGGTCTGGGGGCTCGCCTTTGAATAATTGCCGCAGCCGAACCATTCGCAATAGCCGCAATAGGTGCAGGGACCCTGGCGCACGCCCAGCGGGTTGACATAGGCCTGGGACATGTTTCCCGAGGGCTGCGGGAAAGGCTTGTAGCCCAACTGCCGCGCGGCTTTCGCGAACAGCGTATGGCTGAAAGGCTGCTTCTGGGGCGGATTGGGATAGGGCCTGGAGCGCGCGCCTTCGAACGGATTGCCGCCCTCGATGATCTTGCCGTTCAGGTTGCCGGCTTGGCCCGAGGTGCCGCACAGATATTCGAACTGGTCGTAGAACGGTTCGAGTTCGTCATATGTGAGGCCCCAATCCTGGATGGTCATGTCGGCGGGCAGGAATTTTGCGCCATAGCGTTCGGTCAGATGCGTCTTCAGCACAAAATCGCTGGGCAGGAAGCGCCAGGTCTCGGCGTTCCAGTGCACGCCGCCGCCGCCCACGCCGTTGGGCGGCATGAAGGCGCCCCAGGTGCGGATCGGCAGCGCCTCCTGGTCCATCTTGTTGCGGAAGGTGAAGGTGGTTTGCGCCGGGTCGAGGAAAAGTTCGTGGCGGATGCGATAGCGCAGTTCGTCCTGCGCATAGGTGGGCGGATAGCTGGTGGGCGCGTCGCGCCAGGGCCCGCGCTCGATCGCGATCACGTCAAGCCCGGCCTCGGTCAGCTCATGGGCGATGATCGAGCCGGTCCAGCCCAGCCCGATGATCACGGCGTCGCGGTGGGGAAGCTTGCGCGCCATTGTCAGCTCCCGTGCTCGGTCCAGTCGGCGCGGCCCTGAAGGCTCACCGGCGCCAAGGGGTAGCGCTGGTTATGCCGGTCCACCCAGTCGCGATAGTCATAGCGCGTGCCGGGAAAGCCGATCATGCGCCAACTGACCATGTCCTTGTTCCCGCCATAGATGGGATCGGCGAAGAAGCCGGTCTGGATGTCTTTCAGGGCCTGCTGGAAGAATTCCTTGCCGTCGGCGCCCGGCAGCGAAACCGTCCCGTCTTCCAATCCGTGGAGCAACTGGTCCTTGTCGCGGTCGGCAAGTTGCGCGAAGGGCTTGGCGTATTTGCCCTGGGCCAGGGAATCGAGTGCGCGCAGGCCGTTCCGCCAGACCTGGGCCGGGCCCTTGTCGCCCTGTTCGCCCTGCGACGGCAAACCCTTTTTGAAGGGCGGGCGGTTGTACCAGCCTTCGCGCCTGCCATAGGGACCGGCGAGCTGGTTGTCGACAAAGACGGCGCAGCCGGCATCCTTGCCGCCCGCAAATTGAGCGTCGGGCGGAATGATGCGATCGGCGATCGCTTCGGCCGCCTTTCCTTCATCGTGCGTAAAGAACTGCCAGTTGCCGGCTTTCGCGGGTGTGGGCGGTTTGGCCTCGTTCGGTTGCCAGGGCAGCATGTTGGAGATGACCGCGCCTGCCGCGCTTTGGGTGACGACAAAGCATGCCGCCGTGCCCAGCAATTCCCTTCGGTGCAGACGTGGCATGGGATCGACCCTGGCGAGGTATTGTGCAAACGCCGCAGCGAACGCGCGGTTGCCGCGGCGCGCGGTCGCCATCAACGGCGCGGACTTAGCAAAGGTTATGTCTGGAAATCGTGTCCCGTTGCGCGCGGCCTCAAAGCGCCTTGATGGCCAGGTCCAGCGGCAGGAACATGGTTTTCGCGTCGGTGGGAAAGGCGCGAAAATCGTGTGAGATGTAGAACGGGATCGCCTGTTCATCGACTGCATGGACGATTAACGCGCGCGCGCCGACGATTCTGGATGCCGAGATCGTCCTCAAGATTGCATCCTTGAGCAGGCCTTTGCCCACGCCATGTCCTTGAAAGCGCCGGTCCACGGCAAGGCGACCGAGCACCATGACGGGAGTTGGGTCGGGAAGATTGGCGCGCAACGCCCGGGGCGCGCTCTTGTGCGTGACCTGACCGGTTGAGAGACTGTAATAGCCAGCCACCACCAAGCCCTCGCCCGTCACGTAGCAGCGCGCGGACCTGCCTTCGCTTTTCAGGGCCTTGGTCTTGAGCCAGTCGTTGAGCGGTGCTTTGCCGCAATCGAAACCATCGGTCAGATGGCGCTCGGAAATCGGCGAGGGCGCGCTGAGCGAAGGGGACGTTATGACTTGTCCCACGGCGCGTTCGTCTGCATCAGGCGTTTCAACCGCCGGCTGGGAACGGCAGGCCGGTCAAGCGCCTTCAGGAAAGCGTCGTATTGCCTGGCCTCGAGGCTGAAAAAACGCTGGTCGAGCAGCACGTCAATGGCGTGGCTTCTGGCGCTTTCAACAATGAAGTCGGTACGGGTTTTTCCCAACACGCTTGCCGCGTTGTCTATCAAATCCTTGACCATGCTGGAGACGCGCACATTGATGGTGGTGTCGGGTTTGGGGCGCGCGATCGATGCCGCCTGCCGTCCTTTCGGTTTCGCCGCCAATGTCATCGTTCGTCCTTCCGGTCGCCAGGGAGGTATGCATATACACACTGTATATACAGAACGTCAACGGCCCCTGGGGGTTGCAAGCCCTGGAAAAAGCTGAGTTTCCTGGATTGGTACGACAGACGGGATTCATGCGGTGTTGCCAGAGCGCCGACCACCCATCGACCCCGGCTGTTCTTTCACCGCACATCATGGGGAGAATAACGCCCCATTCTCCGCATCGTAGCTATTTTGATCCTGAACGGAGATAACACCCCGCACGCTGGACGGTAGCAGCGGCAATGTGTCAAGGCACACTTGTCATGGCCGACCAAGTTGTTCGTACCGGAGACATCCCCGACGGGTGTTCGGGGACATAGCCGACACCTCATTGTTGCACGGAATTGGCTGGAAGGAGGCCGTCCGTGCCCTGGCGAGAGGTGTCGAAGATGGACGAGAGACGAGAGTTTGTGCGCATGGCGCTGTTGGAAGGCGCCAACCGCCGCGAGCTTTGCCGGCGGTTCGGGATACACCCGGACACGGGCTACAAATGGCTCAAGCGATGGAGTCCGCATGGGCCAGAGCTGATCGATCGCTCGCGGCGTCCGCATTCGAGCCCAGCCAGAACGTCTGACGATACCGAAGCCCGCATTCTTGCGATCCGCGATGCCCATCCGGCCTGGGGGGTGCGCAAGATTGCACGGTGCCTGGAACGCGGTGGTATGGAGCCGCCCGCGGTATCGACTGTGCATGCCGTTCTTGCGCGTCATGGCCGCATCGTTGCGCCACGAGATGGCACAGCGGCGGAACAACGGTTCGAAAAGGCCGCCCCCAATCTTCTCTGGCAGATGGACTTCAAGGGTTGGATCAAGCTCGGCAATGGCGAGCGCTGCCATCCCCTGACCATCATCGATGACCATTCCCGTTATGCGCCCTGCCTGAAGGCTTGCGCGAACCAGCAAAAACCCACGGTTCAGGGCCATTTGCAGGTAACCTTTGAGCGTTACGGCCTGCCGGATGCCATGTTCGTGGACAACGGCACGCCCTGGGGCGATGCCTCCGGCAGGCACTGGACCCGGCTCAGGGTCTGGCTTCTCAAGCTGGGCGTGGACCTCATCTACTCCAGACCCTACCATCCACAGGGCCGCGGCAAGAATGAGCGCTTCCATCGCACGCTGCGCGAGGAAGTCTTCGCCTTCCACATCTTCCACAGCTTTGCGCAAGTGCAACGCGCCTTCGATCAATGGCGCGAGGTCTATAACTGCGAGCGGCCGCATGAGGCGATCGGCATGGCGGTGCCGGCCGAGCGATACCGCCCCAGCCCGCGGACATTCCCCGCAATCTTGCCCAAAGTCGAATATGGCGAGCACGAGATTGTGCGCACCGTGCCCCGCTCCAAAGACTATATCTGCTTCAAAGGCCGATTCTGGAAAGTCCCCGAAGCCTTCCGGGGCGAACGCCTCGCCATCAGGCCAAAAACCCGTGACGGCCTCTATGCCGTCTGCTTCGCCTCCCACCAGATCACAACCATCGACTTGACCAGCCCAAAAAGTGTCGGTCATGTCTCCGAACAGGTGTCGGCTATGTCTCCGGGCTGAACACAAGTGTCGGCCATCCAGGTGCATCGCGCGCTTACTCTCTAAGGCGGAGGCTGCATCAACTGGATGGCCCGGATTCCCGGGCCATGACAAAGGGGCGCGGTGCGCGTTGCTCTGGATGGCCGGCTCGGAGCCCGGCCATGGAGATAGAGTGGAGTTATCCATCGACAAGCTCACCTTTCGGCAAGCTCACCCTTCGGCAAGCTCAGGGTGAGCAGATCGCAATCGCTCACGCCTCTCCACTCCCTACCACCCGGTGCATCGAGAGGATGTCGCTGGTTTTGAGTTCGATGGTCTTTTTCGGATTGAACTGTTCGAGCGTCACCCTCGTGGCCGAGCGGCGCACCAGCCGCTTCACCACCGCCCGCGGAGCCTCGCCCGCATCGGCCGCTTTGGGCTTGACCTGCACCAGCACATAGGCGCCCACATCCATCGCAGGCCGTGGATGCCAATGCCGTGACCCAAGCTCCTACCATAACATGACGTTCGATAAGTCGTCAAATATGACGAATAAATGGCATGATACTCTCATAATTCGCCCAAACTGACGACTCATGCGATTATATCAATTCGCTAAACATGGCGAATTGTATTGACTTTCCCACATAATTCGCCACATATGGCGAATTATGAAAGCAAGCCAGACCGCAGAAAACGGTATTCTCAGCGAGCTGGGCACCAGATTGGCCCAGGCGCGCCTGGATCTGAACATGACGCAGGAAGAGTTGGCGGAACAAGCTGCCGTCTCCAAGCGCACGGTTGAGCGCCTGGAGACCGGGCAGTCGGTGCAGCTATCCAATCTGATCCGGATTTTTGACGTCTTGGGGCTCGTTGGCCATCTGAATCGGATAATTCCCCCCTCCGGGCCCCGTCCCATCGAGATGCTTCGGCATCACGGAAGGCGGCGCCGAAGGGCGACCGGCGGCCAGGCGGCGGGGCCCGCCAAGCCTTGGGCCTGGGCAGACGAAAAAGGCCGGTCGTGACGCTGGCGGAAATTCGACTGTGGGGACGCACGATAGGGGCTGTCTCACTAGAAGAAGGCCAGCCTGCCACCACTTTCCAATATGACCCCGAATTTGCCCGCAGCGGCATCCAGATCGCTCCTCTTATGATGCCGTTGCGGGAGGCGCCCTACAATTTTCCGGCTTTATCTTACGAAAGCTTCCGAGGGTTGCCGGGTCTTCTCGCAGACTCTCTGCCGGACAAGTTCGGCAATGCCTTGATCGATGTGTGGCTGGCCCAACAGCAAAGATCGGCCGGCAGTTTCGATGCGGTGGAGCGGCTTCTCTACACCGGCAATCGTGGCATGGGTGCGCTGGAATTTGTGCCGGCCAGAGGCCCCCGAGCCACCAAGTCGGAGGAAGTTCATATCGATGCCCTGGTCAAGCTGGCATCGGCGGTGTTGAGCAATCGCGAAGAACTCAAGCATTCCTTTGCCGACGATCGGAGTTCGCAGGCTCTGCGGGAAATCCTGCGCGTGGGCACTTCCGCCGGCGGCGCACGGGCGAAAGCCGTCATTGCCTGGAACCCGCGCACGCAAGAGGTCCGATCGGGGCAGGTATCGGCCGGTATGGGCTTTGAATACTGGCTGCTCAAGTTCGATGGCGTCCAAAACAACAAAGACAGAGATCTGGCCGATCCGAAAGGCTTCGGCGCCGTCGAATATGCTTACTACCTCATGGCGCGCGCGGCCGGGGTCGCTATGAATGAAAGCAGACTGCTGGAAGAGCATGGCCGCCGCCACTTCATGACCAGGCGTTTCGATCGTGGACCGGGTGGCGAGAAGATTCACATGCAATCGCTGGCAGCGCTTATGCACTATGATTACAACCAGCCCGGCGCCTATTCTTATGAGCAAGCTATTCAAGCGATGCGGGCATTACGCTTGCCGATGGCGCAAATCGAGGAGCTCTATCGTAGGGCGGTCTTCAACATCTTGGGGCGTAACCAGGACGATCACGTCAAGAATATCGCCTTCCTGATGGATCGATCGGGCCAATGGTCGCTTTCGCCCGCCTACGATATCGCCTACGCCTACAACCCTGACGGACCGTGGACGAGCAGGCATCAGATGTCGTTCAATGGGAAGCGCGATGGGTTTATCCCGTCCGATTTCACTGACTTTGCCAAATACGCGGGACTAAAACGCGGCCGCGGCAAGGCAATCCTGGACGAGGTTCGCGATGCGATTTCGCGATGGCCAACATTTGCTCAAGAGGCTGAAGTCGATCCACGCTTTCGTGAGCAGATCGCGAGACGACATCGCGTCGAGTAAGCGAAAGGCCTCCACAGTTCCTTGGGTTATGCTTCGCCAGAACCGACCACCCGGTGCATCGAGAGGATGTCGCTGGCTTTGAGTTCGATGGTCTTTTTCGGATTGAACTGTTCGAGCGTCACCCTCGTGGCCGAGCGGCGCACCAGCCGCTTCACCACCGC
>DATNFZ010000014.1:0-3000 GCA_035606155.1 Rhizomicrobium sp.
GGCCTCCGGGGGCGGGCAAGGGCACACAGTCCAAGATCCTCACCGAGACGCGCGGTCTTCCCCAACTTTCGACGGGCGACATGTTGCGCGCGGCGATCATGGCCGGCACGCCACTGGGCCTTGCCAGCAAGGCGCTGATGGACAAGGGGGCGCTCGTTCCCGACGAGACCGTGATCGGCATCATCGGCGAACGCTATGACCAGCCCGACTGTGCCAAAGGCGCGGTGTTCGACGGCTTTCCCCGCACCATCGCCCAGGCCGTGGTACTGGATAAGATGCTGGTCGAGCGGGGCCGCAAGATCGACCTGGTGCTGGAACTCAAGGTCGATGACGGGGTGCTGCTGGACCGGGTCAAAAGCCGCATCGCCGCCGGAGGGCCGCAACGGGCCGACGACAACCCGGAAACCCTGAAAAAGCGCCTGGAAGTCTATTACCAGAGCACCGCTCCGGTCCTGGGTTTCTACCGGACCCAGGGCAAGGTAAAGACCCTGGATGGCATGAAGCCCATCCCCGAAGTGACCCAGCAAATTTCAGCCCTCCTGGACGGCCTGTAGGCCAGGGCGCTCGACCCAATGCTAAGGGACATTTCAGGTCCGCCTTCCCCTTGGCGCGTAGCGCCTGGAGGGGGAGGTGGCCGAAGCGCCGACCAGGTGCGAAGGCCGGAGGGGGTCATCAATAAATCTCGGTTCTGGCTTGACCGGGTAACCCCCATTCCTATAATCCGCGCCCTCGCGACAGTTTTCCTGTCATTTCCGGGCTTTATGGGGCGAATCCAATCCGCTCCAGGGTCCGAATTGGCCGGAAGGGCTGCGCTTACGAATTTTGTAACACTTTCAACGGCTTGAAAAGCCCGGAGAATCCACCTTGGCACGCATCGCCGGCGTCAATATTCCGACCCAGAAGCGCGTGGAAATCGGCCTGCGCTACATCCACGGCATTGGTCCCCACATCGCGCACAAGATCATCGCCCAGTTGGGCATCGATCCGTCGCGCCGGGTGGCTGATTTAACGGAATCCGAAGTGATTCAGATCCGCGAGATCATCGACCGCGATTATCTGGTCGAAGGCGATCTTCGCCGCGAAGTGGCGATGAACATCAAGCGCCTGATGGATTTGGGCTGCTATCGGGGGCTCCGTCACAGGAAGGGCTTGCCGGTCCGCGGCCAGCGCACCCACACCAACGCCCGCACCCGCAAAGGCCCCGCCAAAGCGATCGCCGGCAAGAAGAAAGTCACCAAGTAAATGGCCGAAGCACAAAAGCCCGCCGCGAAGGGCGGCCCACGCGCCCGCAAAAAGGAAAAGAAGAATGTCGTGGTGGGCGTGGCCCATGTCGCCGCGACCTTCAACAACACCATCGTCACCATCACCGACACCCAGGGCAACACCGTGTCCTGGTCGTCGGCCGGCATGATGGGCTTCAAGGGTTCGCGCAAATCCACGCCCTATGCGGCGCAGATCGCCGCCGAGGACGCCGCCAAGAAGGCGGTGGAGCACGGCATGCGCACCTTGGAAGTGGAAGTGTCTGGCCCGGGCTCGGGCCGTGAATCCGCGCTGCGCGCGCTGCAGGCCGTGGGCCTGGTGGTCACCTCGATCCGCGACGTGACGCCCATCCCGCACAATGGCTGCCGCCCGCCCAAGCGCCGCAGAGTTTAAAGATTTATCGGACGTAACTATCTACCCGTCGCACGTATGGGCATGGTCCGACATGCCCGGGACACGATGAGGAAAAAATGTTTCAGAAGAACTGGCAGGAACTGATCAAGCCCCAGAAGCTCAAGACCGAATCCGGTCATGACGGGGGCAAAATCGCCACCATCACCGCCGAGCCACTGGAGCGGGGCTTCGGCCTCACCTTGGGCAATTCGCTCCGCCGCGTGCTGCTCTCCTCGCTTCAAGGCGCCGCCGTCACCTCGATCCAGATCGAGGGCGTGCTGCATGAATTCTCCTCGATCCAGGGCGTGCGCGAGGATGTCACCGACATTGTGCTCAACGTGAAGCAGATCGCGCTGCGCATGCATGCCGAGGGCCCCAAGCGGGTCAGCCTCAAGGCGTCCGGCCCAGGCGAAGTGAAGGCCGGGCAGATCCAGGGTTCGTCCGACATCGAGATCCTCAATCCCGACCTGGTGCTTTGCACCCTGGACGAGAAGGTGGATTTCCGCATGGAGCTCACCATCGCCACCGGCAAGGGCTATGTCCCGGCAGACCGCAACCGTCCCGAAGACGCGCCGATCGGCTTGATCCCGGTGGACAGCCTGTTCAGCCCGGTGAAGAAGGTCTCCTACAAGGTCGAGAACACCCGCGAGGGCCAGATTCTCGACTATGACAAGCTCACCTTGACGGTCGAAACCAATGGCGCGGTGACGCCGGACAATGCGGTCGCCTATGCCGCGCGCATCCTGCAGGACCAGCTCCAGGTCTTCATCAATTTCGAAGAGCCGCGCGAGCGCGTGGCCGAAGAGGCCAAGCCCGATCTGGCCTTCAATCCGGTCTTGCTCAAGAAAGTGGATGAATTGGAGCTGTCGGTGCGTTCCGCCAACTGCCTCAAGAACGACAACATCGTCTATATCGGCGATCTGATCCAGAAGACCGAAGCGGAGATGCTGCGCACTCCCAATTTCGGCCGCAAGTCGCTGAACGAGATCAAGGCGGTTCTGGCGGAAATGGGCCTGCATCTGGGCATGGAAGTGCCGGGATGGCCGCCGGAGAATATCGAAGATCTCGCCAAGCGTTACGAAGACCAATACTGATTTTAGGGGACCGCGCAGATGCGCCACGGCAATCAAGGACGCAAGCTCAACCGCACCGCCGCGCATCGCAAGGCGATGTGGGGCAACATGACCGCGGCGCTGATCAAGCATGAGCAGATCAAGACCACGCTGCCCAAGGCGAAGGATCTTCGCCCGGTGATCGAAAAGCTGGTGACCCTGTCGCGGCGTGGGGCGAAAGACCTCCACGCCCGCCGCCAGGCGCTGGCCCAGATCAAGGATGCAGACCAGGTGA
>DATNFZ010000015.1:0-4465 GCA_035606155.1 Rhizomicrobium sp.
GAGCCCATTGTACGCACGATGCGCCATCCGCCGAAGAGCGTTCCCAAAGCCATCGCCGCCTGGCAGGCCAGCACCACCCACAGCGGCACATGAAAACTGCCGGTCTCGACATGATGCGCGAACAGAAGGGCGGCGATAATGCCCATGGTCTTCTGCGCGTCATTGCCGCCATGGCCCAGCGAATAGGCCGAGGCCGAAACGAACTGCACCTTGCGGAAGATATTGTCGGCACGGATGGGCACCACGCCGCGAAAGCCCCAGGACACCAGCAAGACCAGCAACAAAGCCAGCGCGAAACCGGCGGCGGGCGACAGCACGATAGCAGCCATGGTCTTGCCCAATCCGCCCCACACGATCACGGACAATCCGCCTTTGGCGACGCCCGCGCCCACCAGCCCGCCGATCAGGGCATGGCTGGACGAAGACGGAAATCCCGCCCACCAGGTCACCAGATTCCACATGATCGCGCCCGTGAGCGCGGAGAACACCACGCTGTCCGTGATGATCGAGCCCGCCACGATGCCGGTGCCGATGGTCGCCGCCACATGCAGCCCGAACACCAGAAAGGCGATGAAGTTGAAGAAGGCCGCCCAGGCCACGGCATAACGCGGCGCCAGCACCCGGGTGGACACGATGGTGGCGATGGAATTGGCAGCGTCGTGCAGGCCGTTCAGGAAATCGAAGGCCAGCGCCACCACGACCAGGAAGATGAGCAGCAAACTCACAGTGTCAGACCTGCTCGATCACGATGCCGCTGATGCGGTTGGCGACGTCCTCGAAACGGTCCACCACTTTTTCCAGATGGTCATAGATCTCGTTGCCGATGATGAAGTCCATGGCATTGCCTTCGCGATGCATGTGGTAGAGCGCCTTGATGCCGGAATCGTTCAGCTCGTCGGCCTGCTCCTCCAACTTCACCACTTCCTCGGTGATGGCGTTGATACGGGTGGAATGCTGGCGCATGTCGCCCAAAAGCCCCACCGCCTCCACCGTCAAATCGGCGCAGCGCAGGATGATGTCGGCCATCTGCCGCATGTGGGGTTCGAAATTCCACACCTCGAACATGATGATGGCCTTGGCGGTCTTCTGCATCTGGTCGATGGCGTCGTCCAAAAGCCCGATCAAATCCTTGATGTCGCCCCGGTCGAACGGCGTGATGAAGGAACGGCGCACGCCGGTAAGCACCTCGCGGGCGATGGCGTCGGCTTCGTTCTCATGCTGCACGATGCGCTTGCAGGCTTCGGTGACCGAGATATTGCCGCCTTCCAGAAGGTCGCGCAGTGCCTGCGCACCCAGCACCAAGGTCCTGGCATGCTGGTCGAACAGGCCAAAGAATTTGTCCTCGCGCGGCATCAGCGCCTGGAAGAAGCGGATCATGAGAGCCCCGGAAAATGCAGAATCGGCAGGAGCTTAGCCCGGCCCGTGACCTTTTGCGTCAGTTTTGTGATGCCCGGCTGCCGCAGTCCCCAGAAACCGTTTGGACAGAAGATGATAGACCCCCTCCCGGTTCACGGTCCGGGCGCAGAAATCGGCGATCAGCGCCGCCGCCATCAGCGCCACCAGCTTGCCGTGATCTCCCGTCATTTCCGAGACGATGACAAAAGCGGTGATCGGCGCCCGCACCACCCCGGTGAAATAAGCCACCATGCCCAGAAGCACGATGGGACCAGGATCGGCGTGATGGAATAGGCGCGCCACATCCGCGCCGATCCCCGCCCCCACCGACAGCGAGGGCGAGAAAATGCCGCCCGGCACGCCCGCTACCGACGACAAGGCCGTCGCCAGCAATTTCAGGGGCGCATAGGTCAGCGGCACCTGGCCCGCGCCATGCAGCACATCGCGCGCCTGTTGATAACCGGTACCGAAAATCTGCGCCCCGCCAACAAGTCCGCACAGCGCCACGCCCAGACCGCAGAGCGCCGCGAAAACAACCGGATACCGCTTAATGAGTTCGCGTCCCGGCAGGTGGTCGGGCACGGCCACCAGGATCCGGCTGAACAGCGCGCCGGAAAATCCGCCCGCCACGCCCGCGATCGGCACCGCCATCCAGGCCGTGCCGATGGGAAGCGCCGCGCTGGTGAAGCCGAAATAGGTGTAGTTGCCCAGCAACGCCTCCGCCACCAGGCCCGCCAGGATCACGGCGGCGATGATAAGGCCGCTGGCGCGCACTTCGAAACTGCGGCTCATCTCTTCAATGGCGAAGACGATGCCGGCCAGCGGCGCGTTGAACGCCGCCGCCACGCCCGCCGCCGCGCCCGCCAGAATAAGGCCTGGCTGCCGGCGCGGCGTAAGCCTGCCGATCAGGAACATCACCGACGCGCCCACCTGCACTGTGGGTCCCTCGCGCCCTGTCGAGGCGCCGACCAGAAGCCCGAACAAAGTGAGCAAGATTTTTCCCACCGCCACGCGCAATCCCACCAGCCGCGCCCGCGCGTCCTGGTCTTCCAGCTTGCGCGCCGCGATGGCCTGGGGAATGCCGGAGCCTTGCGTGTTGGGAAAGACGCGCACGGCAAGCCACACCACCAGCGCGAATCCCAAGGGCGTCACCAGCAGCGGCATGTAAGGCCAGCGCGCCAGATAGAGTTGGAACACGCGCTGCACCTGGTCCGACGCCGCCGCCAGACCCACCGCCAACAGCCCGACAATCAATCCGCCGCCAACAAAGACCAGTCGCCGCCGCCAGCGCAGCGAATGCACGATCAGAAGATTAAGGGACCGCGAAGGGGCGAATGCCATGCCAAGCCACTATATCGGCCTGCCCGATCATGCCGCGCGGAAATTGTCGCATAGGGAAAGAGCCATCATGAGATTTCCGCAACCTTCCTATCCGTCTTGCTGGTTCCATGCGCCGCTATTATGCAGAGGCGGATGAAAGCGTCCCGAAAATGGTGGTTCTTGCTCGCCGCCATCCTGCTTGTCTTTGCTGGCGGCATGGCCGCTAACGAATTCGCTGCGCCTCTGGTCAGGGGCGTGCCGGTGCCCGGCGATGATCCTTTCACCTTGCGATTTGCAGTCTCCAACCGCGGCTGGCTTTTGGCCCTTCACGATGTCGATTTCACCTGCGTTCCCGATCAGGTGAAAGGGCGAAGCGCGGACGGAAAGAATGTCCGCGTCCATGGCGCACCCTTTCCCTTGAATGTCGATGTCGATCTGGGGCCGCGCGACGCTTTTCAATACACCTGTCCGATCCAGGGCCCGCACCTGCCCGCGCAAGTGGACCACATCGAGGCGCATGTCGAGATGGCTTACACTCGCTTCGGCCGCCGCTCAGAAGCGCATTCCGCCGAGCTGATCTGGGATTCGCGAAGCAAGGTCTGGATAGCGGCCAGTTGAATCTCCTCCGCCCTAGGGTGCGTTCGCCAGCAATCCCTGCTCCACCAGCACCGGCGGATGACGATGATGCGTCGCCTGCTCATAGCCATAGGCGATGTTGAGTAAATCGCCGTCCCGCCACGGCCTGCCGGAGAATTCCAGCCCATACGGCAAACCGCCCTTATAGAATCCGCCCACCGTCACCACCGCGGGCACGCCCAGCATGTTGACCCAGCCCGTATCGGAATGCGGCCCGCCCGACAGCTTGCCGTCTTGCGGCATGGTGTCATCCGGCGGCGGCATCTGGATGGCTGGATAGGCGTAAGCATCGAGTTTCAGCCGATCCATCGTCTCCAGATAGATCGCTAGCGCCTTCTTGCGCGGCTCGAAATAATTGGCCTGGGCCTGCGGATCGGTCTCGATCTCGCGCTGCAGAATCCGCACGCCGCCAATCTCCGAATTGCTCGCGCCCTCACCGATGGGATTGGGGGGGATCGGCCGCCCCGTCGCCTTCTGATATTCCGCGATGGAATGATATTGCGTCGGCCCATATTCGCGCAGGAAATGCTCCATGCCTTCGCGCACATAGGGATAGGTGGCGATGCGCGACGCTTGCCGCACGAAATCGTCGTTCAAGACGCCGTCATCCATCACGATGGTGGCGCCAGCCGCGCGTAACTCGTCCAAATCCTTCATGAAGCCTGCCCGCGTCACATCTTCCAGCGGCAGCGTATCGTCGATCATGTGCTTCTCCGCCGCCCATTCCGGCACCGCGGCCGGGGTGCCATGGAACGGCGTGGAGATGCCCTTCAGGATGAACGCAGGCACGCCGATGCGCTTGCCCTTCAATGACCCGGGCTTGAGATAGTTGGTATAAGGCGCCTTCTGCGCGTCCGGCGGCGCGCGGTCGAGCGGCGCATCGCTATCGGCCTTGCCCGCCATCGCAGAAAGCATGATCGCCGCGTCGTTCACCGTGCGCGCGATGGGGCCGGTATTGTCCAGCATCCAGTCCAAGGGCGCGATGCCCGCGATCGGCACCAGGCCACGGGTGGGAAACACGCCCACCAGCGCGCTGGTGGCCACCGGCATGCGGATAGAATTGGCCGTGTCTGTCCCCGTCCCCATCATCGCCATATTGGCCGAGACCGAAGTC
>DATNFZ010000016.1:0-3317 GCA_035606155.1 Rhizomicrobium sp.
TATATTGCCGCGCCGCGTGCCAGCAGGCTTCCGCCGCGCCCATCGCGCCAAATGCGATGCCGAAGCGGGCGCGATTGAGGCAAGAGAAGGGAGCGCCCAATCCTTTGGCGCCCGGCAGAATGGCATCGGCCGGGACGGCGACGTCTTCCAGCACGATTTCGCCGGTGACGCTGGCGCGGAGCGAGAATTTCCCGTCGATGCGAGGGGTGGAAAAGCCCTTCGCGCTCCGTTCCACCAGAAAGCCGCGCACTTCGCCATCCAGTTTAGCCCACACCACGGCGACATCGGCCAGCGGCGAGTTGGTGATCCACATCTTGGCGCCCGACAGGCGATAGCCCGCGCCATCCTTGACCGCGCGTGTCGTCATGCCGGCGGGATCGGAGCCGTGATCGGGCTCGGTCAGGCCGAAACAGCCGATCAACGCGCCACGCCCCAACGCGGGCAGATATTTCTGCTTCTGCGCTTCGCTGCCGAACGCGAAGATGGGATGCATCACCAGCGAACTCTGCACGCTCAATGCGGAGCGATAGGCGGAATCCACCCGCTCGATTTCGCGCGCCGCCAGGCCGTAAGATGTATAGGAAAGCCCACCGCCAAAAGGCTCCGGCAACGTCATGCCCAGAAGGCCCAGTTCGCCCATTTCGTGCATGATGGCGGGATCGAAGCTTTCGTCGCGGAAAGCGCCCTGGATGCGCGGGCTGAGCTTGGCCGAGGCGTAATCGCGCGCGGTCTTCATCACCATGCGCTCTTCGGCCGAGAGCTGACCTTCCAAAAGGAAAGGGTCTTCCCAGGAAAAAGACGCCGTCTCCAAGCCGCTCATCTGCGTTTCTTCCTGACTTTGGACGCGGGAGCCTTTTCCGCCGGGGCAATGGGAATGGGCGGGAAGGTCTTGGCGATGAAGTCCTCCATGTCGGAAATCACCTTGGCCTGGGTGGCGGGATCGGGGGCGCCGCTCCTGGCGAAATTTTGTCCCACCTCGGGATAGACCACAAGCGTGGACGGCACATGCAAGGCCTGCAGCGCGTCATAAAGCGCGCGCGATTGCGCCACCGGCACCAGCGCATCCGCGGCGCCGTGTTGAATCAGGAACGCGGGTGTCATGTTGGTGAGATAGAAGATCGGGCTCGCCGCCTTGATTGCGCCGGGCGCGCAATCGATCGGTTCGCAGCCCATGTAAGCGCCAAGCGGCGTGGGCGTGGTCGTTTGCGCATGTCCCGCATCCGGTTCCCAACTGGTAAGGTCAACCGGGCCGGCCCAGTCGATCACGGCCTGGACGCAGTCCGACGCCAGCGGCGCTTTCGATGTCGCGTCTGCCGCCGGCTCCAGCACATTCACGCCGCATGAAGTGCCCACCAGGGCCGCGATCTGGCCGCCGGCTTCGGCGCCCCACACCATCACGCGGGTGGTATCAATGCCATAGTCGCTGGCGTGGGTGCGAAGCCAGCGCACAGCCGATTTCACGTCCTGCACCGCGGCGGGAAAATGTGCTTCGCCCGTCAAACGATAATTGACGCTGGCCACCACATAATTTTTGGCCGAAAGCGAAGCGAGCAGGCCGGGAAAATCGTCGAAGCCGGTGGCATGGCGGGTGTCGCCCTTGCTCCAAAGGCCGCCATGCACGAACAGGATCGCGGGCCGGGGCGTTTCCTTGGGCTTGGGCGGAATTTGATAGAGATCGAGCGTGAGGGGGCGAAACCCGTCGATCTCGGCGTAGATCAGGTTGGGGCTGGCCATCACTCCGCCGGGGAAAGCGACCGGCTGGCCCAGATCGGGCGGCGGCGCCGGAGCCTTGCCCGCCGCCATGGCGGGGGCGGCGAGAAACGCCAGCAAAACCGCAAACCCTGTTCGCACGGCCATCCATGTCCGCATTCGAGTTGCCGAAACTGTCATGCGCGTCCGGCGGTTGCAACGGCACGCGGTCATGGCGCGTTATCGCATCGCGGGATTTTTTTGCGGCCATTTCAGCAAATGCGCTTTTCGCTCTCCCATCTGGCGCGATTGTGCAGCCTTGTGGTGATTCTTTCTGCACTGATGGCGCCTCTCGGCCATGCCGCGCCTCCGCCGGCCGCACACCAAGCCCATGTTGTGCAGGGGCAAGCGCGGCAAGGCGCGGAGGGCAATGGCACCTCTTCCACCGGCACCACTGAAGCCATTCTGGTGGGCGAAATCATCCTTCTGCTCCTGGTGGGCCGCGTCCTGGGCGAAGCGATGCAGCGGCTGGGTCAGCCCGCCTTGATGGGCAATCTGCTGGCGGGATTGGTGCTGGGGCCTTCGCTGTTCGGACTGATCTGGCCGGAGGCGCAGAAATTCGTTTTCCCGTCCGACCCGTCTCAAAAAGGCATGATCGACGGCCTCTCCCAGATCGGCATCCTGATGCTGCTTCTGCTCACCGGCATGGAAACCGATCTCAAGCTGGTGTCGCGCATGAAAGGCGCCGCGGTGGCGATTTCGCTCTCTGGCATCGCGCTGCCCTTTGCCTGCGGGTTCATCCTGGGCGAAAGCTTGCCGGATTCGTTGTTTCCGCAGATGGCGGGCGGGCGGCTGGTGCCGTCCTTGTTCTTGGGGACCGCGCTTTCCGTCTCCTCGATCAAGATCGTGGCGATGGTGGTGCGCGAAATGAACTTCACCCGGCGCAATCTGGGCCAGATCATCATCTCGACGGCGATCATGGAAGACACGATCGGCTGGGTGATCATCGCCGTCATCTTCGGCATCGCCGGCGCCGGCCGGGTCGATGCGCTGGGCCTCGCCAGGACTGTGGGTGGCGTGGCGCTGTTCCTGGTCTTTTGCTTCACCATCGGCCGCTGGCTGGTCTTTTCCATCATCCGCTGGGTGAACGACAATTTCCGCAGCGAATTTCCCGTCATCACCGCCATCCTGGTGATCATGGGGGCAATGGCGCTGATCACCCAGCTTCTGGGCGTGCGCACGGTCTTGGGCGCCTTCATGGCGGGGGTGTTGATCGGCCAATCGCCCATCCTGACCGATCATATCCAGCAGCAATTGCGAGGCCTGATCTCGGCCTTTTTCATGCCGATCTTTTTCGGTCTTTCGGGGTTGGCGGCCGACCTCACCATCCTCAAGGATGGAAGGCTGGCGCTCCTGACCGTGGGGCTGGTGGTGATTGCTTCGATCGGCAAATTTGCGGGCGCCTTTGTCGGAAGCGCGATTGGCGGCCTCAAATGGCGGGAGCGGATCGCGCTGGGCTGCGCCATGAATGCGCGCGGCTCGACTGAAGTGATCGTGGCCTCGATCGGGCTTTCCATGGGCGCGCTGACACAAAATCTCTACACCATGATCGTCACCATGGCGATGCT
>DATNFZ010000017.1:0-8210 GCA_035606155.1 Rhizomicrobium sp.
GTCACGTCATGGGGATGGCCGATGGCGATGGCGACGCCGTTCTTTTGCGCTTCGCTCACCAGATCGGCAAGCTGCGGGCGCACTTCAGCTTCGCTGATGGTGTCGTCAAGAAATATGTCGCGGCCGGCGCTCATAACCCCGAACATGTGCGCCACGTGCACGCCTTGCGATCCGGCGATGGTGCGGGAATCGAAATAGAACAGATGGTGCGCCGCCAAACTCTCCATCACCGGCACCAGCGACGCGGCGTCGGTGGAGAATTTGCTGCCCTCGTGATTGTTGATGCCCGCCAGTCCCGGCACATGGGCGATGTTCCAGGCGAGCCGCGCGGCGATGTCCGGACTTCCCACTTTCAGGCTCATCGGTCCCGGGTCGATCCGACCCACCGCTTCCATCGGCACATGCGCCAGAACCTGATGGCCCTTGCGTTCGGCTTCCCCGGCCAGGAACGGCGTGGATACCGCAAACGGCAGAAAAGACAGCGTGACGTTTTTGGGCAAGGCGATGGCCCGGTCGGTGCCGGCAATATCCTCACCCAGATCGTCGATGCAGATCGCCATCACCGGACCGGAGGCTGCAGGCTCGGGCGATGATGCCTGCGCCGTGCCGGATGCCAACCTGAGCCGCAGCCAGCCCGGCACGGCGTGGCTCTCGGCGGGAAACAAGACCTGCGGCGTGTAATGGACCGGCTCTGCCTCAAAGCCGAACAATTTCACCTGGGCGCTTGCGCGCGCTTGCGAGTCCGCAGGCAGAGCAGTCGCGGGCATGGGCGCGATAAGGCTGCGCATTCCAGAGAATGCCGACGGAGCGCCTAGCGCCAGCGCGGCAAGAAACAAAATCCCCAACACACCATCGCTCACATGACGGCGCGTGATGCTTTGCACCCGGCGAATCAGGGAATCCCGGCCCATGCATGATGTGCGCGCGGTCAAATGAATCTGTCAATCGGATGCCGGATCGCGCCGAGGCTTTCTTCCCCCGCATGGCAAAGCCATTGGCGGGGGAAGATGTGTTCCGACGGTTTCCGAGGAACACAGATGGGGGCAACAGATAGAGCCGTGCCCCTTTAGTCTGCCGCAGGAGGAGGAGGGCCGCCGCCTGACTGGGCACGGCGGCACAACCAGACCGTGCCGATCAGCACGAATGAGGTCCAGCCGGAAATCCAGAAGATATCCTCCGCGGACAGAAGATAAGCCTGCTGTGTCATGACGCGGGTGATGGACGCAAACGCCCCCGCATTGGGCAGGCCCAGATGGTGCAGTCCCGTCACGGCCTCCCTGAAGGCGGGGCTGAACTGGGTGGTGAGGTCGGCCATGCGGCTCTGATGCAGCGCCGCGCGCCGGTCCCACATGGTGGTGACAAGCGATGCCGCAAAGCCACCAGCGGTGATGCGGGCGAAATTGCTCAAGCCCGATGCTAGCGGGATGCGTGGAGGTGGCACGCCGTCAAGCAGGATGGTGACCATGGCCAGGAAGTAGGTCGCCATCGAGATGCCCTGCACCAGCAGCGGCACCATGAAATCGAAGAAGCTGGCATTGGCCGTGAGGCCGGCGCGCAGCAGATAGGAAATGCCGAAAGCTATGAAGGCAACCGTGGCGATGATGCGCGCGTCGATGCGCGCGATCATGCGCGCGGTGAAGGGCGTGAGCAGCACGGCGATCACGCCGGTGGGCGCCGCCACCAGCCCCGCCCAGGTCGCGGTATAGCCGATCTGGGTCTGCAGCCAGAGGGGCATCAAGAGGTTGTTGGCGAAGAACACCGCATAGCCCAGACAAAAGGCCAAAGTGCCCAGCGCGAAGTTGCGGTTCTTGAACAGCGACAGGTCCACGATAGGGTGATCTTCGGTCAATTCCCAGATCAGGAATGCGACAAACCCGATCGCCGTGACAATCGCCAGAACGACAATTTCATTGGACGAAAACCAGTCCAGGTCCTTGCCCTGGTCCAGCATCACCTGCAGCGCCCCCACCCAGACAATCAGAAGTCCCAATCCCACCATGTCGATGGGAAGTTTGCGGGTGGGCGTTTCGCGGCTGGCGAGCGCGCGCCAGGTGAGGAAAGTCACCAGCGCCCCCACCGGCACGTTGATGAGGAATATCCAGCCCCAGTGATAATTGTCGGAGATGTAACCGCCCAGGATAGGGCCGCAGATCGGCGCCACCAAAGTGGTGATGGACCAGATGCCCAGCGCGGTGGCGCGCTTGTTGTGGGGAAAAATCGCGATCAACAGCGCCTGCGAGCCGGGAATCATCGGTCCCGAGGTCGCCCCCTGGAGGACCCGGAAGAAGATCAGCGACGTGAGGCTCCAGGCCACGCCGCAAAGGAATGACGAGACCGTGAACGCGACCACCGAGAAAACGAAGGTGCGCACCACGCCATAGCGGCCCATCAGCCAGCCGGTGAGCGGCACACCCACGCCATTGGCCACGGCAAAGCTGGTGATCACCCAGGTGCCCTGGTTGGCGCTGACGCCCAGATTGCCGGCGATGGTGGGCAGCGAGACATTGGCGATGGTGGAATCCAGCACCTGCATGAAGGTGCCCAGCGCCAGGGCCAGCGCGGTCAGCGCCAGCGCGGTTCCTTGCAACGGCGGCGGCTCGGCGCGCGCCTGGGCGGCAGCCGGCGACGGGCGTGGCTCCCCAGGCCTGGCGATAGCTCCGCTGGCGCTCATTTGCCGTGCGAGCCTCCCGCGACTTTGGTGGCGCCATTCTCGGCCAAGATGCGGGCGATGATGCGGTCGGCTTTAGCGGTGGCGTCGTCACCCATATCGGCATGGGTGTCGGTGGCGGTGATGCTCGACGACATCACCGGACCGGAAGTGTCCTCGACCGATACGGTGGCGGTGACCGAGAGCCCCACGCGCAAGGGGTGCGCCTTGAGCTCTTCCGGATCAAGCGCGATCCTCACCGGCACGCGCTGGACGATCTTGATCCAGTTGCCGCTGGCATTCTGCGGCGGCAGCAGCGCGAAGGCGCTGCCAGAACCGGCGCCAACGCCTTCGACATGGCCATGATAGGTGACCTTGCCGCCATACATATCGGCGGTGACGCTGACCGGCTGGCCGACGCGCATATCCTCAAGCTGCCCTTCCTTGAAATTGGCGTCCACCCAGACATGGTCGAGAGGCACCACCGCCAGGAGCGGCGTACCCGCCGCCACCTGCTGGCCCACCTGCACGGTGCGCTGCGCCACCACCCCGTCCACCGGGGCGACGATGCGCATATGGCCCTGGGCAATCACGGCAGTGCGCAAGGCCGCTTCCGCCGACAGCACATCGGGATTGTTGGCAATATCGGTGCCCTGGATCTGCGACAGGCTCTGCTCATGGCCGCCGCGTGCCGCATCCACCGCCGCCTGCGCGGCACGCACGCTGTCGCGGGCATGGGCCAGTTCCTCGGCCGAGACCGCGCCGTCGGCGGATGCCGCCTGGCGGCGCTGATAGTCGGTTTGGGCCAACGCCAATTGCACTTGCGCCTGCTCGACCTGCGCGCTGGAGGTCGTGGCATGGGAGAATTCCCCCTTCACGCTGCGGATGGCGCGCGCCAGATTGGCCTCGGCGGCGGCTTCATTCACATTCACCACCGCCGGATCCATTTCCATCAAAAGCTGGCCGCGCTTCACCGTCTGGGTGTTGTCGGCATAGAGCGCCATCACGGTGGCATTCTCGCGGCTGGTGACAGCCACGATATCCCCACTCACATAGGCGTCGTCGGTGCTCTCATAGAAGCGGGCGTCGAAATACCAATAGGCCCCATAGGCGATGGCGCCAAGTACGATCACTGCACCCAGAAGCAGGAAACCACGCTGGCGGCGGGACGATTTGCTGTTGCTGACGTCGCTCATGACTTTAGTCCTTGGCAATATCGGTCGAGGGAGGGTTGATGGCGGCAGCTTTGGTAACGCCGTTGTCTTCGGGCGGGGTGAAGCCGCCGCCCACGGACAACAGCAACGTCACGCGCTGCACGGTGGAATTGGCGACCAGGGTGGCCATCTGCTGGCGCGCCGTAAGCAGCGTGCTTTCCGCGTTCAACATCAGGATCTGGTCGGACAGGCCGGTGCGGTAGCGGGTTTGCGCCAAGGCAAACGCGCGGGTGGCGCTGTCCAGCGCCGCCTGCTGATCCGCGCGCTGGCTTTCCAGGCTTGCCACTTGCGTCATGGCGTCGGCGGTCTGGCGCACGGCGTCCAGCACCACGCCATTATAGGCTTCGACCGCAGCGTCGAGGTCGGCCGTCGCGCCCGCGTAAGTGGCGCGGATCTTCCCGGCGTCGAAAATGGGCAGATGGATCGCCGGGCCCGCGCCATAGGTGAAGGAATCCCCGGTGATAAGCCGGGAAAGGCCGATCGCCTGGAAACCGGCAAAGGCTGCCAGATTGACGTTAGGATAGAAATCGGCGTGCGCGATCTCGCGCCCTTTGGCCGCCGCTTCCACCCGCGCTTCGGCTGCCAGGATGTCGGGCCGGCGGGACAGAAGATCGGCGGGCAACGCCTTGGGCAAGGGCAGCGCCGTGTCGAGATTGGGCTGTGGTCTGGTAATAGTGGCATAAGCCTGGGCGCCCTCGCCTGCGAGCGCGGCCAGCGCGTGTACATCCAGATCGCGCTCAGCCAGGGTGCGTTTCTGGTCCGCCCGCGCCAGAGCGAGTAGCGCCTTGGCCTGCTCCACGGCGCTGGCATTCTCAAGTCCCGCGTTATAACGGCCCTGGGTGAGTTTCAGGATTTCTTCCCGTTCCGCCACGGTTGCATCGGCGATGTCGCTGTCCTGATAGGCAAGAAGCAGATTGATGTAGGTCTGGGCCAGCGCGCCCGACAACGCCAGGCGTGCCGCGGCTTCATCGAGCGCGGCCGCCCGGGCGCTGTTTCTGGCGCGAGCGATGATCGCCGCCTGCTTGCCCCAGAAATCGATATTCCAACTGAGATTGGCTTCGACCTGGCCGAACCATTGGTAGGTGCCGCCGAAAGGTGGCGGAATGATGTAGTTCTTGCTGAAGAGATCACGCTGGTCCTGACCGTCCAGGCTCGCCTGCGGCAAATCACTGGCGCGCGCAACCGACAACGCGGCCTGTGCGGCGCGGATGCGTGCCAGCGCGCCCTGAAGCGTGGGATTATGGGCAAGTGTCAATTCCGCCAGCCGGTCCACCTGGGGGTCGCGGAACGCTTTCCACCAGGCTTCCGGGAATTGCGCCGCGGCCGGACCGGACAGGCCTAACCTTTCCGGCGTGATTTTGCTCGCTTGAGGTGTTGTGGTCGGCGCCGACACACAGGCGGTGAGAAGCAGTGTGGAAAGAAGCGTGAATGTCTTTTTCATGGCTGTTGTCCCCGCCTTTGACGGCGCCCGAGGTCATTTTCGTGTTGGGGCGCGGAAAACGCCCGCCGGCGGCGCGGCAGGATGCGCTGCTCGCCGGCGGCGGCCACCAGCCGGGTCAGCAGTTTGATCAATAGTTTAACTTCTGGATGGCTGAAATCGCCCAGCAATCCGTTCCAGAATTCCACCACGCGGGGAAGAAGATTTTCCACCGTGCTGAGCCCCTTGGTGGTGAGAGTAAGCGCCACCACCCTTCTGTCGGTTTCACTGCGGACGCGGGTGATCAGGCCGCGGCCTTCCAGTTCGTCGAGGATGCGGGTGAGCGAACCGGCATCATGGCAGATATGGCGCGCCACATCCGCCGCGGTGGACTGGCCCCATTCGCGCAGCGCCATCAACACGGTCCATTGCGAGAAGGTGAGCGATTCGTCCGCGAACAGCCCTTCCATCTGCGGCAGGATCAGATTGGTGCTGCGCCGGATCAGATAGCCGACGGAATTTTTCATCCCGTAATGCGTGGCGCGATATAATGGCGACATATCCCCGTTCCCGCTATGGGCAATAATTGCGCAAGCAATCATTGCTTGGGCAGCGATATAGTCCCGCCTCGGTCACGGGACAACCCGGTTTTGGCGCCTTGCCAGCCATGCAGGGAACGCGGCACATGTTGGCGATGGTTTGCTACGTCTATGTGTTGGCAACGAAAACCAAAGGCGGACGCTGCGTCACCTATGTGGGCTGGACGCTGGACCTGGAACGGCGCCTGGCCGAGCATAACGGCCAGGGCCGGGGCCGGCGCGGCGCCAAATCCACTCGCGGGCGCACCTGGGAACTGCTTTATGCGGAAAAGCACAAAAGCAAACGCAAAGCGATGGCGCGGGAATATGCGCTCAAGAAGGATCGTGTATTCCGGGCCCGATTGCGGTCGCCATAGAAGCGCGTTTCTGGCAGATTCATGGAGAGGCGCGAGCGCATATGATTTTTGAACACATCTCAAGTGGCGGTTGCCAGTCCTACCTCCTGGGCTGTGAAAAGACGCGAGCCGCGATCGTGATCGACCCCAATCTGCATCAGATCGATCATTATCCTTTCCTTGCGGCCAGACACGGCCTGCACATCCGTTATGTACTCGACACGCATACCCATGCCGATCATTTCTCCGCGGCCAGGGAAATGGGCCAAAAATTGAACGCCGGCGTGGTGGCGCATCGCCTGTCGCCCGCGCCTTATGCCGAATTCTTTCTCGATGACGGCGAAAAGCTCAAGGTGGGCGACATCACGCTCCAAACGTTGCACACGCCGGGGCACACCAGGGATTCCATGTGCCTGGTGGCCGAGGGCCATCTCTTCACCGGCGACACGCTGTTGATCGGGGGCGCGGGCCGCATCGATCTTCCCACCGGCGATCCGGACGCGCTCTATGACAGCCTGTTCCATCGCGTGCTGACGCTCGATCCTGCGCTCCTGATCCATCCCGCGCATGACTATAAGGGCCAGGGCCATTCCACCCTGGGCGATGAGATCGCCACCAATCCCCGTTTGCAGAACCGCGACCGGAAATCCTTCGTGGCGATGATGAAGGGGCTCGATCTCGAGCTTCCCGCCCATCTCACCGAAGCGCTGCGTGTCAATATCCATGGCGGCAAGCCGCTTTTCCAGCTTCTGGCGGAAGCTTCAGATAGAATTTCCTTCGTCAGCGCCGAGGAGTTGTCGCAGGAATGGGGCGACGCCGTTCTGTTGGACGTGCGCGAGCGTGACGCGTTTGAGGCGGGCCACATTCCCGGCGCGGTCAACCTGCCGCGCGGCCAACTGGAGTTGCAGGCCGACCGGCGATTGCCGGATGCGGCGCGCCGCATTGTGGTCTGTTGCGGGACCGGCGAGATGGCAATCCTGGCAGCCGCCACCTTGCGCGAGCTGGGCTTTGTCCACACTGCCGCCCTTCGGGATGGGCTTAAGGCCTGGCAGGAAAAGGATTTTCCGCTCTCGCGATCCTGAACATGGTTATCGGGGCGTTAACCAGCCGCGTCTAAGGTCAAGCCTCCATTTTCGAGGCTTTCCATTTCATGTGCGGCATTGCGGTTGCGGTTGATTGGCCAGGGGCGGAAAACGCAGTCCGCCAACTGATTGAGGGGATTCTTCATCGCGGCGACGTCACCGATCCACTGATTAGTCCGCGCCCCAATATCGCCATGGCCACGCGCCGCTTGCGCATTGTCGATGCCGCTGGTGGCGCACAGCCGGTGGCGTCATTCGACCGGCGGCTTCTGATCTCGTTCAACGGCGAAATCTACAACCATGCCGAACTGCGCCGCGAGCTGGAGCAATCCGGCATCGCTTTCCGCACCAAGAGCGACACCGAGGTTCTGGTCAATGCCTTGCAAATCTGGGGCGCGAGCGCGCTGAAACGTCTCAAAGGCATGTATGCCTTCGTGGTCGTGGATACCGAGACAGGAGAATTTCTGGCCGCGCGCGATCCGTTCGGCGTCAAACCGCTCTATCTGATTCAATTAGGCCAGAGCTTCCTGTTCTGTTCGGAAATCACGCCGCTGCTGGCAGCGGTGCCCGGCGCCGAAGTGATGCTGCTGCCGCCCGGCTATCTTCTGACCCGCAATTTCTGCCGCCAATTCTATCACCTGCCCGCACCCCAATCGTTCCACGCCGGATCACCGCGCGCGCTTGACCAGGGGCTTTCGGAAGCGGTGCGCATCCGCATTCCGCCTGATCTCCCTTTCGCCACGCTGTTCAGCGGTGGAATCGATTCCACCCTGGTCACACATTATGCGCGCCGCCACCGGCCCGATATGCCGGCCTATATCATCGCCGGACGCAACGCTCCCGATTATCGCTACGCCAAAGCCTATGCCGACGCGACCAAGCTCGATCTGCGCGAAGTGGCGTTCGAGGCACAGAG
>DATNFZ010000018.1:0-14634 GCA_035606155.1 Rhizomicrobium sp.
TCGAAATCCGTCAGATCAAACCGCGCCATCCAAACCTCCTGCGTTGGAAGTTTGAATCACTGTTCGCCAAAAAACGGAATCCCTTTATGGGTATGTCACCTAATCCGCCACATCGATGTTGGCCGGCGGCGCGCCGTCAAAATAGCGCCGATAGGCCTCGGCGTAGCCGTCTTCGAGATGGCGGGTGAAACGCCGGCTGTCGAACAAGGGCGCGTGTTTCTTCAAGCCGGCGAGCCTGGTTTTTAGCGCCGCCAGCTTGTTGGGCTCGCGGGCAAGCGCCAGCGCCAGGCGCTCATATTCGTCCGCCGAATGGGCGATCAATTCCGGAAGGCCGACCGCATTCAACAGACTGGCGACCACGCGCGCCGAAAAGCCTCTTCCCGCCAGGGTGACCACCGGCAAGCCGGCCCAGAGTGCATCGCTGGCGGTGGAATGCGCATTGTAGTGGAACGTGTCCAGGAAAAGATCCGCCAGCCGGTGACGGGCAAGATGCTCCGCCATGGAGAGGCGCTGGGCGAAAATGATCCGGCCGGGATCGATGTTCTTCGCTTCCGCTGCTTTGCGAAGATTGGCCCTGGCCCATTCGTTGGCGGCGGCGAGCCACAGAACGCTGCCCTCGACTTCCGCCAGGAGACGCATCCAGATGCCGAATTCCGCGAGCCCGATCTTGTAGCTGTTGTTGAAACAACAGAACACCACACCCTGTTCCGGCAAGCCCATCTCCTGGCGCGTCATGGCGGAAACGGAAATTTCCCGGCCATCGTCGCTGGGCAGGTAGGTGTGGGGCAGGCGGATGATTTTTTCGGAATAATGCTCTTCGTGACCTTGCGGTACGGTCGTGCCGTCCGCGATCAGATAATCGATGAAGGGCGCGCCGGTGGTGCCGGGATAGCCCAGATAATGGATTTGGATGGGTGCGGCCCGATGGGCGAATATTTCGGGCTGCGCATTCTCGGTATGGCCCATCAAATCGATGGCGATGTCGATGCCGTCCTTGCGCGCCAATTCGGCGATCTCGCGATGGCCCGATCCGCGCACATCGTGAAAAAACGCGACCGCATTCCGTGCCCGCCGGCGCATTTCGTCGTTTGCCTCGGGACCGTAGGAATAGGCATGCACCTCGAAGCGGGCGCGGTCATGCAGTTCCAGGATTCGCGCCAGCAGATACATCACGGCATGATCGTGGAAATTGGCCGAAAAATATCCGATGCGGATGCGCTCCGGCCGGGCAGGCGGGTGCGCAAACGGCCCGATTTCGGGAAGGGTGAAGCGCTCTTTGGTGAAGCGCTCGGCCCTGATGCGATGGCGCACCGGCTGATCTTCCAGCGGCAGCATTACAAAAGGCCGCACCGCCGGACCTTCCAGCCCCAAGGTGGCGATTTTATCCGCTTCGGCGGCGAGCGTCGTCCAATCGCAGATTGTCGCCGCCTGGAACAATTTCTGGCCGTGGGTATCGACAAGATTGGGTTGAAGCGCCAGCGCCTCCGCAAAGGCGGCGTTGGATTCGGGCAAGCGGCCGGCCTTCCCCAAGGCGATACCCAGATGAACATAGGTGCCGGCGTTTTTCGGCCTGAGGGTAAGTTCGTGCTTGAAACAGGCGGCCGCCTCCTCGAAGCGGCCCAAACCGCGAAGCACGATTCCCAGATTGTCATAGGCCTCGGCGAAGTCGGGTCTGATGGCGATCGCCTGTTGATATGCGGCGACGGCCTCAGCCTCGCGCTTCAGCATGTGCAGGGCGACGCCCAGGCTGTAATGGGCGTCGGCATAGCCCGGTCTGACGCGCACGGCATTGCGAAAACAGGAGATGGCGTCGTGTAGCCGGCCCAATTGGCTGAAGGTCTTGCCCAGATTGACATGCGCTTCGGCGATGTCGGGCCGAAGGCGAACCGCCTCGACATAGGACCCGATCGCGGCATCGCTGCGGCCTAACGCGGCGTTGGCATTGCCCAGCAGGTTGTGAAGAAAGGCGATGCCCGGATGTTGTCGCGCCAGGCGTTCGCCTTGTTCCACCACTGCCGCCAAATCACCCTTTTGATAAAGCGCGGTCAGGGCCTTAAATTGCGCTGAGCGCTGATCCAGGGCCGCCAGGCCTTCTTTCGCCTTGAGGTCGGCCGGATTTTTCTCCAACAGCGCCTGATAGAGTTGCCTTGCCTGCTGGGTTTCGCCCCGCCTGGCCAAGGCCTCGGCCTGCTTGATCGCGTTATCGGGGGAAATTGGCACTCTGTACTCTCGCTTGTGGCCCGGCGCCCACTCGGGTCGCTGCGCGAACCCTCCGTGGCGCCTCGTGTATCGTGGTGCCCACTCGCACCCTCGCGATGCCCGGGCGCTCCGTTGACTGGCGCCTCCCTCGCCGCTGCGCGGCTCGAAGAGGCGCTCAGTTTTTGTAAGTTCGCGTCGCTCACTAACAAAAACTGGCGCGCCCGACAGGATTCGAACCTGTGACCTCTGCCTTCGGAGGGCAGCACTCTATCCAGCTGAGCTACGGGCGCTTTTGAGGAAGGCTATAGCCAATATTCTAAAGCGTCGCCAGCGCCCTGGCGACCACGCGGCAACCCAGAAGAGGCGCTTCGGGCGCCGGAACGGTGAGGCGGGCCACCTTGAAATCGAGTCCGGACCGAAAATCGGCCAGAATCCTTGCCACGCCGCCATCGCGCGCATCCAACACCTGTCCAGGGCGCCCCTTGTCCAGCTCCACCACCCGCAATTTGCCGACCCGGGACAGATCCTCGGTGGCGATGGCGGCCAGCATGGCGAGCGACCAGCTTCCTGCCGCCGCGGGATCGTCCAGTCTCAGACCGTCCTCGTTTTCCTGTTTCGCCCACGCAAAACCGAACGGATTGAGCGCATGGACCAGGACCAGCCGCGTTTGCGGCAAAGGCATTATCCGGCTGTCCAGCAAGTCAACGAGGGTGCGCGACCCCGACAGGCCGGCCTTCCCGTTATTGCCTGCGATCACCAACAGCGCCCTGGCGGCCTCGCGCGAGCCCAAGGCGACGGAATCGATGAACAGCGGTTTGCCGTCGGGCGCGAGCGCGCTGGGATGTACGCGGGCGATGCTGTCGCCATGCGCACGCTCGCAGGCGGTGATGAAGGCCTTGCGGGCATCGCGGTAATCCTGGGCAAAAGACGCTTCTGCTTTGTCGGCCATTGCCGTTACTCTAGCGCCATATGTAAGGAAGGAAAGATGACGCGCTTTGGTCCGCTCGATGCATTGCGCGCCCGCCCCATTGGCGATCAAGCGGCGGCGCGCTTGGCGCGCAGAGATTTCCGCACGCGGATGCCCATCCGGCGCGACAATGAATATTTTGGCGAGCCGGTGGTGGAGGCGCGCGAGCTTGGCCTTAAGGGCGCCAATTATTATGCCGGCGCGTTCAATCCCCCTTACTGGCAGCCCATCGCCGGCGCCACCGACAAGCTTCTGCTGCGCCGTACCGTGGCGGAGAAATTGCGCAAGGTGAATGCGCGCGCAGGGCAAGCCGGATTGGAATTGTTTCTGTTCGATGCCTGGCGGCCTTTAGCCGTGCAGGCCTATTTTCACGATGTCTGGATGCCGGGCGAACTCAAGCGCCGCGATCCCACATTGAGCGGCGCGCGCCTCACCGAGGAAGTGGAGCGTTATTGGGCCGCGCCCAGCGCGGATGACGATTCTCCGGCGCCACACGCCACAGGGGCGGCCGTCGATCTCACCTTGCGCTGGATCGACGGTGAAACGTTGTGGATGGGGTCGCTGTTCGACGATGCCACCGCGCTTGCCGCCCGCGACCGCTTTGAATCCCTGGTGCCGGACAATTTCTCGTTTTCCGATTCCGAGGCGCAGGCCAATCGCCGGCTGTTGCAATGGCTGATGACCGACGAAGGTTTTGCCGGCCATCCCGAGGAATGGTGGCATTTCTCCTGGGGCGATCAGCTATGGGCCGCGCTTACCAACGCGCCCGCCGCGCATTATGGGCTCGCGCACGTTCCTGATCTGTAGATGGAGGACACTGGCTTTCTTCCCCCGCGCAGCGAAGCGACTGGCGGGGGAAGATGTCTCTGAGCGCTTGCGCGAAAGAGACAGATGGGGGTGAATTTAATGCAGAACCCGTAAGGCGACCTGGGCCAGCAAAATTTTCGCGCCTTTCTGGCCCAAGGCGCGATCGGTGACGCTTTGCAGCCGCTCGGCGATTTCGCTCACATCGGGTTGGGTGGTGGTGCGCACCGAATTGGCGGTAAAGGACATCAAATTGCGCACATAGGCATCGCGCAAGACCGGCAATGATCGGTTGGCGACGGCCCGCAACGCAGGATCGGGCACATCCAACCCCACGCCCACCATCAGCATGCCCTGGGCGCGATCGTCATCCACGATGGTGGTGTAGATGGGGTCCAGCGACAGATAGCTTTTGGATTGGGTGATCTTGTGCTCGGGCGCCTTCTGGGTGTTGTCATTGTCGTCAGCGTGCGCCGCCAGGGTGAGCGCCGCCAAAAGCCCAAGACTGAGACCGGAAAACCGCGACCGCATGGCCATTGACTAAGCCACGGATTGGTAAACCGGGCGCTAACGTGGCTAGTTTTTCTTGGCGAGCGAAGCGAAGCCTAGAAAAGCTGCCATCCCCGCGAAGGCGGGGACCCAGCACGTCCCGAGCACACTCATCTGGCCAACCGGTTCGGCCAGGCGTAGCCCGCGGAGCGGGCGAAGCCTGGTGGAGCTGAGCGGAATCGAACCGCTGGCCTCCTCATTGCGAACGGTGAGGGCGATCAGCAAAAGGTCCAGTGGACCTTTTGCCGCCCGAACGCCGAGCGGGCCGGGTCCCGCGAAGGCCGGGGCGCCCATCAATCTGGAAGGTCGGTTCGGCCAACCGGGGCGGTTGGTGGAGCTGAGCGGAATCGAACCGCTGGCCTCCTCATTGCGAACGAGGCGCTCTCCCAACTGAGCTACAGCCCCGAACCGGTTTGCCGGAAGGCCCGGCAAGGGCGAGGGTTTTAGAAATAGCCACTGGACCCGTCAAGCATGGTGGCCAAACCGCCAGCTCCCTTGGCTTGCGGACTGCCTGGAACCCTCGCTACAAGTCTCCCCATGGCCAACCCGATCATCGCCCTGATCATCCTGCTGCTCAACCTTTATTGGTGGGTGGTGATCATCGCCGTGATCGTGAGCTGGCTGATCGCCTTCAATGTGATCAACACCTACAACAATTTCGTCCGCACCCTGCTTCGGGCCCTGGAAGCCCTCACCGAGCCGGTGTTCCGTCGGGTCCGCAAGGTGATACCGCCCATGGGCGGGCTCGACCTTTCGCCCCTGGCGGTGCTGGTGGTGATCTGGTTCATCCAATATAGCCTGGTCTGGTCGTCCAACCGCTTCGGTTTCTAGGGCCTGATCCCATGGCCGCCACCATCATTGACGGCAAGGCATCGGCCGCGCGCCTTCGCGAAAGGATCGCGGGCGAAGCGGCGCGGTTGAAAGCCCGGCATGGGCTGGTGCCCGGCCTCGCCACGGTGCTGGTGGGCAACGATCCGGCCTCCGAAGTCTATGTGAAGAACAAGGGCAAGACCGCCGAGGCGCTGGGCTTCAAATCCGTGCACAGCGCGCTTGCCGCCGACACCAGCCAGGACACGCTGCTTGCCAAGGTGTGCGAACTCAATGAAGACAAAAGCGTGCATGGCATCCTGGTGCAGTTGCCGCTGCCCAAGCATCTAAATGAAGTCCAGGTGCTGGACGCGCTCGATCCCGCCAAGGATGTGGATGCGCTCACTCCCACCAATGCCGGTTTGCTGCTCTCGGGCCGCGCGCATCTGGTGTCGTGTACACCCGCCGGCGTGATGCTGCTCTTGAAGGAATATGTGGGCGACATCGCGGGCAAGGATGTGCTGGTGATCGGCCGCTCGCTTCTGTTCGGCAAGCCCGCGGCGCAGCTTCTATTGGCCGCCAACGCCACCGTGACCATGGCGCATTCGCGCTCCCGCGACCTGCCGGAAATCGCGCGGCGGGCGGATATCCTGGTCGCCGCCATCGGCAAGCCGGAACTGGTGAAGGCCGATTGGATCAAGCCCGGCGCCATTGTAATCGATGTCGGCATCAACCGGGTCGCGGCCGAAGGCGGCAAGACCAAGCTGGTGGGTGACGTGGACTATCATGCCGCCAAGGACATCGCCGGCGCCATCACGCCGGTGCCGGGAGGCGTGGGCGCCATGACCATCGTTTGCCTGATGCACAACACTCTGATCGCGGCCTGCGCCCAAAACGGGTTGCCGCTGCCCAAACTTTAAAGCTTGCGCCTGATATCCTTGGCGAGGTCGTCGGGCGAGGCGGCTTCGTCATAAAAAGACACAAGCTTGCCGTCCGGTCCCATCAGATAGATCACGCTGGAATGGTCCATGCTGTAATTGCCGTTTGGCAGCTTCTCTTTCTTGGCGAAGACCCGATATTCTTTTTCTACTGGCGCAATCTGGCCGGGCGTCCCCGTGAGCCCCACAAAGCGCGGGCTAAAGGCCGCGAGATATTTTTTCAAGACTTGGGGCGTGTCGCGCGCGGGATCGATGGTGATGAAGATGGGCACGATCTGGTTTTGCGCCGTGCCCAGCCTGTCCATGGCGGCGGCCATCACCGCCAAGGTGGTGGGGCAGACATCGGGACAGAATGTATAGCCGAAATAGATGAGCTGATATTTGCCGCGGAAATCGGCGCTGGAACGGGGGCGCCCGTCCTGGTCGGTCAGCGCATAAGGCCCGCCCACCGCGACCTGTCCGCTGACGATGGTCTGTCCAAGCTGCGGCACCGTCTCGCTCTGATGCCACAAAAATCCGCCCGCCACGCACGCGGCCAGCAGCAGATAGGGGATCAGGGCTTCCTTGGTTCTCATATTTTTACGTAACCCCTCCGGCCTGCGCATCGCAAGCGTGGCTCACGGCCACCTCCCCTTCCAGGCGCTTCGCGCCGAAGGGGAGGCAGGCCAGGGACCAAGACGCGCCACGCCTTGACGTCGCAAACGTGGCTCTCGCGTCAATTAATATTTAGACTGAGGCCATGAACGACCAGCCCACGACCCCGGTAAAGCCCCGCTACGTTCCTTCGGTGACGGGCGCCGAGCGCGGCCGGGTCCGCTTGCGCACCTTGTCCAATCTGCGCTGGCTGGCGGTTGCGGGCCAATCGGCCGCGCTGTTCCTGATCTATTTCGCCTTCGGCTATTCCCTGCCTTTGGGCTATGCGGCCTCGGCCATCGGCGTCAGTGCGGTGCTCAATATCGTGCTGGCGTTGCGCTATCCGGCCAGCCATCGCCTCGCCAATCGCGAGGCCAGCTATTATCTGGCTTTCGACGTGCTGCAACTGGCGGTGCTGCTGTATCTCACGGGCGGCATCACCAATCCCTTCGCCTTGATGTTCGTGGCGCCGGTGGTGATCGGCGCCGCCACTCTCAATCTGGGCAATACCCTGATCCTGGCGGGAATCGCTTTTGCCTCGGTCAGCCTGATCGGCGTGTTCCATCGCCCGCTGCCCTGGCCCGCGGGCGAGACACTGGTTTTGCCCCAATTATACCAAGCCGGCATCTGGGCGGCACTGGTGATCGGCATCGGCTTTACCTCGGTCTATGCCTGGCGCATCGCTTCGGAATCCGCCCGCATGTCGGCGGGGCTTGCCGCCACCCAACTGGCGCTGGCGCGCGAACATCGTTTGGCCTCGCTGGGCGCGCTGGCGACCGCCGCGGCGCATGAATTGGGCACGCCCTTGGGCACCATCGCCGTGGTGTCGCGCGAATTGGAGCGGGCGCTGCCGGAAAATTCCCCCGAAGTGGAAGATGTGCGGTTGCTCCGCGATCAGGCCGAGCGCTGCCGCGCCATCATCGCGCGCCTTGCCAATCCCGAAGAAGCGATGCTGGGCGAAGCGGCGCGCCTTCCCTTGGGCGCGCTGCTCGACGACATCGCCGCACCCCATCGCGGCGAGGATCTTTCCATCGAAGTGGACGTGCCCCATGGCGAAGGGCCGGGCGGGGAGCCGCAAGTGTGGCGCACGCCGGAATTGCTGCACGGCCTGGGCAACATCATCGAGAATGCGGCGGATTTCGCCAGGACCCGGGTCGCGGTGAGGGGTTCCTGGAACATGGGCAATCTTCAGGTGGTGATCGAGGATGACGGCCCGGGCTTTGCGCCGGAGATTTTCGAGCGCATCGGCGAGCCCTATGTCACCTCGCGCCCTGGCCATCATGCGCTGGGCGATACCGACATCGGCCCCGGTGAGTTGGGCGAGCATGAAGGCATGGGCCTGGGGTTTTTCATCGCCAAGATTCTGCTCGAACAGACCGGCGGGGTTGTGCAAGCCACCAATCCGGAAGAGGGCGGCGCGCGTGTTTTTGTGACCTGGGCCAGAGGCGCGATCGACGGTGGCGAGCCGCCGGCCCAGATTGAGGCGGATTAAGGCATAGGGCGCCTTATCATTTGACATTGAGACGGATTGACGCGCCCGCCGTGCGGTACTATGTCCCGCGCGGCTCAAGCGCCGTGACGCTTGGCCTGAGAACCAGATGGCCGAAGACAAAACGCTCCTCATCGTGGAAGACGACCGCCCGTTGCGCGAACGGCTGGCGCGCGCCATGGAAGCGCGCGGCTTTTCCGTCTCGTTGGCGGAATCGGTGGCCGAAGGCCGCGCCCGCGCCAAGGAAGCGCCCCCCGCCTATGCGGTGGTGGACCTGAAGCTGGAAGACGGCAACGGGTTGGACGTGGTCGAAACCTTGCACACCGTGCGCCCCGATGGCCGGGTGGTGGTGCTGACCGGTTTCGGCAATATCGCCACCGCCGTGGCGGCGGTGAAATATGGCGCGATCGATTATCTGCCCAAACCGGCCGATGCCGACGACATTCTGGCGGCCTTGCTGGCGACGCCCGGCTCGAAACCCAAGCCGCCGGAAAATCCCATGTCGGCCGACCGGGTGCGCTGGGAGCATATCCAGCGCGTTTATGAACTTTGCGGGCACAATGTGTCCGAGACTGCGCGGCGCTTGAACATGCACCGCCGTACGCTTCAGAGAATATTGGCGAAGCGTTCGCCGCGTTAAGCCAGACGCGCTACATCCAGATAAATGTGCAGCACTCGCGCGAGAAGCGGCGCATCAGAGGCGATGCCGAGTGCCGCGTAAGCCCCATGGTATGCCTGTTCCCACTCGTCCGGGGTCTTAGGTCCGCCTATATCGCTATCGCCCGTGAAATTTACGAGAACCAGCCACGCGGGCACGCCGTGCTTTCGCAGCCAGGCAAGATGCGCCAACCGGTTAGCGAGTTGGTAGAATTCGCCATGCCATAGCGTATCGGCAGGCGCCCCGAATTGCGAAGCAGCTTCCGCGAGCGCAGCTTTGATCCTGTTCAGCGACGCCGGGCTCGCCGCACTGCCGGGAGAATGTAGTTCCGGAATATGGGCCTTGGCTTCGACCAAGAGCACATCGCCCCGTTCACTGAAGGCCAAGGCGTCCCATTGAGGACCACGTTTTGGCCAGAAGCCCTCCAGCGCGGGCGCAAGATGCGAAAGGTTCAACACACCGAGAAAATCTCCATCCCGATATTCGGCGTAACCATCCGATACCAGGGGCGATTTCCAGGCTATTTCGTTCGCGCCGGGCAATTGCGCCAGAATGGCTGCGTCCAGCGTTCGATTGTCGCGATTCACAAAATGCTGAATCCATTTCAGGCTGCCGCGCGTGCCGGATGGTTGGACGATCCGACTCATCGCGCAGTTTTTTTCCTTTTCGCAGGCGGTGTGCTCTTTTCCGGCGCGCGCTTCTTTTTGGTTTTGGCCGCGATCTGCAGCACGCGCGCCGCCAGCAGGTCCTTCAGCGTTTCCTTGGTGAGCTTGGACAGCCGCGCCAGCAGATAGGGGAAATTCTTGTAGTGGTCGGTGATGTAGAACAGCTTGGGCTCCGCCTCCAACATCACATCGCGCATTTCCATCGAGCCGATCGCCAGCACCATCGCCTCTTCCTTGTGGTGGACGCGAGTGAGGAATTTTTCGGCCACGAAGATGGCGGGCTTGCCGAAATACGGCCCTTCGGTCGCGCCTTCGAAGGACAGCGCGATCTTGCGCGCTTCAGCTTTCGTCAATGGCATCGGGGATCACCAGATTGGGGGATGAGGTTTCGGCGATGGTTTCGAGGATTGCCGACAGCCGTTCGGCCGCCACTTTGGCGAAGCTGATGGTGACGGCTTTGCGCCGGCTGGCATGCAGCGATTGCGCCTCGGCCTCCTTGACGATGGCGCCGCCATAGCGGTCGGCCACAATCAGACCCGTTTCTTTTTGTTTTGTCGCGGTTCCCGGGCGCGGACGCGCCCAATTATTATTGGCGCCTCCGGCGCCGCTCGGAAAACCGCTGCACACTTTTCCTGGAGCCGCTCTTGGCACATGCTCGGGTGGAAAATCGGGCGGAATGGCGAAATAAAACAGGTCGCAATAATCCAGATACTCCGGCCATTTGTTGTCGCCGCGAAGGTCGGCCAATGCCACCTTGATTTCCACACCCAGCATTTCGCCGCCAGGTCCCAGCGCCGCCACGTCCAGCCGCCGCCCGTTGGGCAGGGTGAATTCCAGGATGGGGGAGAAGCCTTCCTGGATCAAAAGGCGCGAGACGCCTCGCGCCACTTCCGCCGCCGTGGACGTGGAGATCACAGCAGCCTCTCATAAAAGCCGCCGAAGCTGCCGTCTTTCGCCACCAGATGAATCTCCAGAATCCAGTGCCGGTCGCGGCCCTTGCCGTCGGGATCGGTCATGGGCCTGGGATTGAGCGGGCTAATGCGGTTCAATGCCTTGTCGCCCGGAATCAGGGCATGGGCGAATTCGCTCACGATATGGCCGGCGATCTTGCCGCCAAAGCGCCAGCCGGCATCCTCCGCCGCTTTCTGTGCATAGGCATAAAGCTCGGCGCCGCTCATGCCGGGCTTTCGCTGATAGTGCGCCTGCACGTCTTCGAAGATGCGGGGCAGGTCGGCCACCAATCTGCGTTTCCCCGGATCGTCCCCCAGCACATAACTCTTGCCGATATCGGCTTCCCAGGCTTCGAACACCGGTCCCAGATCGACATAGACGATGTCGTCTGCGCCGATCATTCGGACCGGCGGGTTGTCGGTTGCGATGGTGATGCTGTTTGTGCCGGCCCGGACGATCCGGCGATGCCAGTGTTTTTCGACCCCGAATTCACGTGTTGCCAACTGGCCGATTTCGTCTTCCACCTGCCGTTCGCTGACGCCGGGCCTCACCAACCTATCCCGCTCGATGGCGTCGAACAGTTTCAGTGCTTTGGTCTGGGCACGCTCCAGCTCGGCGCGGCGGCTTACTTCGATGGGCGCAAACAGACTGCTCATGGCCGGATTGGACCATCGCACCGGGCGAAGATCAATTATGAGATGCGCTCAGTGATGTTCGCTCAATGAACCCTTGGTGGAGGCGACCGCCCCTTCCAGCCGATCGTCCGGCGTCACCGCCTGACGCAGCGCCCGGGCCACGCCTTTGAAGCAGGTCTCGACGATATGGTGGCTGTTGTCGGCATAGAGATTTTCGATATGCAGACAGACACCGGCATTCTGAGCGAAGGCCTGGAACCATTCCTTGAACAATTCCGTGTCCATCTCGCCCAGCTTGGGCTTGGGGATGTTCACGCGCCAGATCAGATAAGGCCGATTAGAGATGTCGATGGCGACGCGGGTGAGCGCCTCGTCCATCGGGATCAGCGCCGAGCCGAAACGGGTGATGCCGGAAAAATCGCCCAGCGCCTTTTTCACCGCCTGGCCGATCACGATGGCGGTGTCTTCGGTGGTGTGATGGAAATCCACATGGAGGTCGCCCTGGGCGCGGACCTTCAAGTCCATCATGGAATGGCGGCCAAAACTCTCCAGCATGTGATCCAGAAAGCCGATGCCGGTGTCGATGTCGCAGTCGCCGGTGCCGTCCAGATCGAGCGAAACCGAGATTTCGGTTTCGCGGGTCTTTCGCTCAACAGTCGCGGTACGCATTTTATTCCCCCTCCGGCCTTCGCAGCTTTGCTGCAAGCGCTGCTACGGCCACCTCCCCCGTCAGAGCTCCGCCCACGGGGGAGGCGGACCGGACAGGCTGCAACAAAACTTGTGACATGAAGCTCATATAGCAGCGCCCTGTTTCCCCGTGAATCCTTAGGATATGCAAAATATGACATATCCTGTTGACCCCCCCGGGATTCCCTGTAAAGAGGGGCTCCCAATCCCAAGGACAGAGCAGATGGCGCGGCAGGATTATCTCTTCACCTCGGAAAGCGTTTCGGAAGGCCACCCCGACAAGGTCTGCGACCGCATTTCCGACGAAGTGGTGGACCTGTTCTTCCGCGAAGGCCCCAAGGACGGCATGAGCCCTTGGGATATCCGCGCTGCCTGCGAAACCCTCGCCACCACCAACCGGGTGGTGATCGCGGGCGAGACCCGCGGTCCCAAATCGGTGGGTGCCAAAGAGGTCGAAGCGGTTTGCCGGGCCGCGATCAAGGACATCGGTTATGCGCAGGACGGCTTTCACTGGGAAAAGGCCCAGGTGGAAGTCTTGCTGCACGCCCAGTCGCCCCATATCGCCCAGGGTGTCGATGCCAGCGGCAACAAGGACGAAGGCGCGGGCGATCAGGGCATCATGTTCGGCTATGCCTGCCGCGAGACCCCGGCCCTGATGCCGGCGCCGCTCCATTACAGCCACAAAATCCTGCAATTGCTGGCCAAGGCCCGCAAATCCGGGAAGGAAAAAACGCTGGGTCCCGACGCCAAGAGCCAAGTGACCTTGCGCTATGCCGGCGGCAAACCCGTGGAGGCCACCCAAATCGTGCTTTCGACCCAGCATCTGGACGAAAAGCAGACCTCCGACGACATCCGCGCCATTGTCGAGCCCTATATCCGCCAGGCATTGCCCGGCGAATGGATCACGGCCAAGACCCAATGGCATATCAATCCCACCGGCGCTTTTGTGGTGGGCGGTCCCGACGGCGATTGCGGCCTCACCGGCCGCAAGATCATCGTGGATACCTATGGCGGCGCGGCGCCTCATGGCGGCGGCGCCTTCTCCGGCAAGGATTCCACCAAGGTGGACCGCTCTGCCGCCTACGCCGCGCGCTATCTGGCCAAGAATGTGGTGGCGTCCGGTCTGGCCGATCGCTGCACCATCCAGATTTCTTATGCCATCGGCGTTTCGGACCCGCTCTCGGTCTATGTCGATACGCATGGCACGGGCAAGGTGGACGAAGCCAAGCTGGAACGCGTGCTGCCGCAGCTTATGAGCCTCAAGCCCCGCGGCATCCGCGAGCATCTGGGTCTCAATAAGCCGATCTATGCCCGGACCGCGGCCTATGGCCATTTCGGCCGCGAGCCCGATTCAGACGGCGGCTTCTCATGGGAAAAAACGGACTTGGCGGATAAACTAAAAGCCGCCGTCTGACTTTTTTCTTTACCCCCTCCGCCCTTCGCACGCTCCAGAGCGTGCTACGGGCACTTCCCCACCAGCATGCTACGCATGCGCCGGGGAGGCGGGCCTGTGCGTGGGATAGGCTATGGTAGAGCTCGATCGCCCTGCTCGGCAGCGTCGGCAACTCTATGGCCGGCGCAAGGGGCCCAAGCTTTCGGCGCGGCAGGCGGATTTGCGCAGCACGCTGCTGCCCAAGGTCGCGTTCGATCCCGCCAAGGATGCGCGCGGGCAATTTCCGCCGCACCTCAAATCATTGTGGCTGGAAGTGGGTTTCGGCGCCGGCGAGCACTTGCATCAGCTCGCGGGCAACAATCCCGACGCGGGGCTGATCGGCGCCGAGCCTTATGAAATGGGCGTGGCGAAGCTGTTGAGCAAACTCGCGCAAGAGCCGCGCGCCAATATCCGCATCTATGAAGGTGATGGCCGCGACATCATCGCCCAATTGCCTGACGCGTCCCTGGATCGTTTCTTTCTTTTATTCCCCGATCCCTGGCCCAAGACGCGTCATCATAAACGCCGCTTCCTGCAGATGGAAATGCTGGACGAACTCGCGCGCATATTAAGACCGGGCGCGGAATTGCGCTTTGCCACCGACGATAAATCCTATTTGCCTTATGCGCTGGAGCGCCTGATGGCGCATCCGGATTTCGAATGGGCGGCCGAGGGACCAAAGGATTGGAAAACGCGGCCGGAAGGCTGGCTACCCACCCGCTACGAGGCCAAGGCGATCAAGGGCCCGCCTAGTTACCTGGCGTGGCTTCGTAGAAGGCCTGACCCGGCACCACGCGATCCTGGCTCGCCTGGTCGCACAAGGAATAGCTGAAGCCTTTCTGGATCGCCCAGGCGCCGACTTCACCTTTTTTGTTGATCGCCAGAAAACCCACTTGCAGCATTTTGGTTTCCGGCTTGCGCTTCAGGATGCGTTCGACAATGGCCTTGCAGGCTGCTTGCGGACTCATGCCACCCCGCATCAATTCGACCACGCCATAGCTGCCGACATTGCGGATCACTTCTTCGCCCATGCCGGTCGAGGTCGCGCCGCCCACCTCATTGTCCACATAAAGGCCGGCGCCGATGATGGGGCTGTCGCCCACGCGGCCGTGCATCTTCCAGGCCGCGCCGGACGTGGTGCAGGCGCCCGACAGATTGCCATGGGCGTCGATCGCCAGCATGCCGATCGTGTCGTGGTTCTTGGCGCCGCCCGGCGTGCC
>DATNFZ010000019.1:0-5384 GCA_035606155.1 Rhizomicrobium sp.
CTGGCCGAACTGGCGCTCCAGGATGGCGGTGACCGACGTGGTCATCACGTCAGGACTGGCGCCGGGATAGAAGCTCGAGACCTGGATGGTGGGGTAATCCACTTCCGGCAGCGCCGAAAGCGGCAGGAAACGATAGCCGGCCAGGCCCACCAGCATGATGGCGATCATCAGCAGCGATGTCGCAACTGGCCTTAAGATAAAAGGTGCAGAAGGATTCATGGGCCCTCAGGGTCCGCCGGGAGGCCGCCTGCCACCACCACCATTGCGCCTGAGCGAGGCCAGCGCCGTTTTGCACTGGCTCGACAGGGAATTGCGATTCTGCGCCAGGCAGCGCCGCGCCGCCGGTCCGGTCTGGCCGGAGCAGAGCTTGGCGATATCGGCGCCGCAAGCGCCATTGATGACCGCTTGCGCCTTAGCGCGCTGGGCCGCGCGGGCGGCATCGCTGGCAGCGCCGGAAGGCTGTGCGATCTTCTGCGAACCCGCGGCGGGGATTGCCACCTCAGAGCCGTCGCGCAGACGGTCGGCGCCGTCCACCACCACCGTGTCGCCCGGCTTCAGTCCGTCGAGAACGGCCACCTTGTCGCCATCCTGCACGCCCAGCTTGACGGTGCGCTGGCTGACGGTCTTGTCCGGGGCGACGATGAAGACGAAGGTGCCGCTGGCGCCGCGCTGGACCGCCGCCACGGGGATCACGGTCTGATTCTGCAGCGTATCGACCAGAAGGCGGATATTGACGAACTGGTTGGGAAATAATTTGAGGTCGGTATTGTCGAACATGGCGCGGAGCTTGACTGTGCCGGTGGTGGTATCGACCTGATTATCGACGGTCGCGAGCTTGCCCGAGGCGAGCTTGGTGGTCTGGCTGCGGTCCCATGCGTCCGCCTCCAGCACGGCACCCCCGGTGGTGCGCGCCATGATCTGAGGCACATTGTCTTCCGGGATGGTGAAGACCACCGACATGGGCGAAAGCTCTGTCACGGTGACGATGCCGGTGGCCTGGTTGGGCGAGACGATATTGCCCACATCCACCTGATGCAGGCCGACGCGGCCGGTCACCGGCGAGACGATGCTGGTGTAGCGCAAATTGATCTGGGCGGTTTCGACCGTGGCCTGATCCGCTTCCACCACGCCGCTGTCCGAGCGCACCAACGCGGCTTGGGTCGCCAATTGCTGTTCGGAGATCGCGTTCTGGGCGGCGAGCGCCTGATAACGCGTCAGATCAAGCTTGGCGTTGGCGAGATTGGCCTGATCGCGGGCCAACTGTCCCTTGGCCTGATCCAGCGCCGCCTGATAGGGGCGCGGATCGATCTGGGCGAGAAGATCGCCGGCCTTCACCATCTGGCCTTCGGTGAAATAGAGCTTCATCAAAAGGCCGCCGACCTGAGGTGTGGCCGTGGCGGTGGCAAGCGGGGTCACCGTACCGAGCGCGTTGAGCGTGATGTTGATGGGACCGCTTTCGGCTGTGGCGACGCCGACCGGCTGGGGCCCATTGTTGAAACGCCGGCTGACCTGAGGCTTGGGATAGATCGCCCAGACCAGAAGCGCCACCAGGGCCAGGCCCACGACCGCCCAAACGATCCAGGACAGGCGCGGATGGCGCCGGCCCCAGGCCCGGATTCCCTCCCAGGTGGAAGGCCGGCCCTGATTCTGCCCGGCATAGGGCGCGCGGGCATGCGGGAGGTGCTTGTTGGTGCCTTCTATGCTCATCTGCTCCAATTCCGCGAAAAGGCCGGTGCCAAAAAGGTCATTACGCATGCCGCATGATGGCGGCTCATGAAAACCGGCATTCCAAGGGGCCGGTTCCCTGGACCCGTTCGCTATCCTACGCTCCAGGGGGTCCATTAGCAGCGACTTTAAACGTAAATTTGTCGAAAATGTCGCGGCGGGAGGGCCTACTGGCCTTCACGGCTCGGGGGCTGTATGTCACCCCGGCTCGTGCCCGATCCGTTGCGAGTCGAAAGCAAGAAAAAGCGTGCACCATTTTTTCCATTGGTTTTTCCACGACCTGACCCCCTGGGTTACCGGCATCGCCCGGGCGCACCCGATCTGGTGCCTGCCGATCGCTTTCACCGTGGCGTTTTCGGAATCTTTCGTCGGCGTATCATTCATCATCCCCGGCACGTCTCTTCTGTTCATCCTGGGCGGGGTGATCGGAGCCAGTCATATCAGTGTGATCCCGGCTTGGGCGGGAGCGGTGATCGGCTCGGTCCTCGGTGACTGGATCTCGTTCTGGCTGGGCTTTCACTATCACCACCACATTCTGCATGTCTGGCCCTTTCGTCTCTACGAAGCTCAGATCGAAAAAGGCCTGCATTTCTTCCATCGCTTCGGAACCTGGGCGATTTTTCTGGGGCGCTTTTTGGGCCCTTTTCGCGCCACCGTGCCGTTGGTGGCCGGGATGAGCGAGCTGGAATTCTGGCCTTTTCAGATCGCCAACACGGCGTCGGCCATTCTCTGGGCCTTCGTGCTGCTGGCGCCCGGCGCGGCAGCCGTGCGCCATTTCGTGAGCTAGCGATCTGTCCAAAAATAATCATTGGTCAGCGCCACAGTTCGGTCCGGCCGACACTTAGATCTTTGTTTTATCGCGCAATTTTTCCGAAAACCGCTTCACACTTTTCGGATTGCGCTTTAGCGCGGCAACTCGGAACTTCCGATAAGGATTCGTCCACCGGCGGGGCCATCGGCCAAGCGAGCGTAGTGAGCCGTCGGCCGTGCGACCATAAAATTTAACGAGGCAGCTCCGAAGCCCCCAGCAAAAACTCGTCAACGGCCCTCGCGCATTGGCGGCCTTCGCGGATCGCCCACACCACCAGCGATTGGCCGCGGCGCATGTCACCACATGAGAAAACCTTCGATGTGCTGGTCTTATAATTAAGTGTATCGGCCTTGACGTTGCCGCGCGCATCCAATGCCACCTGCGCCTGCTCCACCAGGCCTTGGCGGCGGGGACCGACAAAGCCCATCGCCAACAGCACCAATTCGGCCGGAAGCGTGAATTCGCTGTTCGGCACTTCGACCAGATTCATCTTGCCGCCATCGCCCAACTTCCATTCCACGCGGACGCACTGAAGGCCGGTGAGCTTTCCGTCTTCGACAATGAACCGCTTGGTTTGCACCGACCAATCGCGGGTGACACCTTCTTCCTGGCTGGAAGAAGTGCGCAGCTTGAGCGGCCAATCCGGCCACACCAGGGGCTTGTTCTCATGCAAGGGGGGCTTGGCGAGGATTTCCAACTGCGTCACCGACAGCGCGCCTTGGCGGTTGGAAGTGCCGATACAGTCCGAACCGGTATCGCCGCCGCCTATCACCACCACATGCTTGCCATGTGCCGTGATAGTGCCGGATGGCGCGGATTTTTCCTCGCTGTCGCCGGCCACCCGCTTATTCTGTTGGGTGAGGAAATCCATGGCGAAATGCACGCCGGCAACCTCGCGACCCGGAATGGGAAGATCGCGCGGGGCTTCGGCACCGCCCGCCAAGACCACTGCGTCGTAATCGGCAAGCAGCATGGCGGTCGAGATATTCACGCCCACTTCGACGCCGGCCCGGAACGCCACACCTTCGGCTTCCATCTGGCGGATGCGCCGGTCGATCAGATGCTTTTCCATCTTGAAGTCGGGAATGCCGTAGCGCAGAAGCCCGCCGATGCGATCGGACTTTTCGAACAAGGTCACGGAATGGCCGGCCCGCGCCAGTTGCTGTGCCGAAGCCAGGCCCGCCGGACCCGAGCCCACTACCGCGACCGTCTTGCCGCTCTTCCTGGGCGAGACTTGCGGCCTGATCCAGCCTTCTTCCCAGCCGCGATCGACGATCTGGCATTCAATGGTTTTGATGGTGACCGGGTTTTCTTGAATATTAAGCGTGCAAGACGCCTCACAAGGCGCGGGACAGACGCGTCCGGTGAATTCGGGAAAATTGTTGGTGGAGTGCAGGGTGTCCGACGCGGTGCGCCACTGGTCGCGATAGACCAGATTGTTCCAGTCGGGGATCAGATTGTTGACCGGGCAGCCCTGGTGGCAGAAGGGAATGCCGCAATCCATGCAGCGCGCGGCCTGTTTCTCCACCTCGCCATAGCTGAGAGGATGGACGAATTCCTTGTAGTTGTGAACGCGCACGTCCGGCTTTTCATAGCCGCGATCCTGCCGATCGATTTCCAGAAAACCGGTGACCTTGCCCATTCTCTTCTCTAATGCCCTACCGCTTCGCTACTTGAGGGCGGCCCTACTCTGCCGCGACCGCTTTGGCCTGCTCGTTCTTCATCTCTTTCAAGGCGCGCATATAATCCAGCGGCATCACCTTGATGAAGCGCGGCAGAACCGCGGTCCAATCTTCCAGCAATGCCTTGGCCCGTGCGCTGCCGGTATGGAGAAGATGCCGCTCGACCAGGATGCGCAGGCGCTCGGCGTCGAAACGCAAGAGATCGCCCATGCCGGGATCGAACACGCTGAGCGAACGCTGGCGCGGCATTTCGGGGTCTTCGGCGCCTGAAGCCACACTCACTTTCTGCAGCTTCACCATCGCCGGATTGCACAATTTCTCGAACTGGCCGTCCGCGTCATAGACATAAGCGACACCGCCCGACATGCCGGCGGCGAAATTCCTGCCCGTCTTTCCCAGCACCACCACCACGCCGCCGGTCATGTACTCGCAGCCATGATCGCCGGTGCCTTCGACCACCGCGACGGCGCCGGAATTCCTCACCGCGAAACGCTCACCCGCCACGCCTTCGAAATAGGCTTCGCCGGCGATGGCGCCATAAAGCACCGTATTGCCCACAATGATGTTCAGGGTGGGATCGCGGCGCACATTGCGCGGCTGGCGCACCACGATACGCCCGCCGGAAAGGCCCTTGCCCACATAGTCGTTGGAATCGCCTACCAGCTCGACTGACACGCCGCGGGCCAGGAACGCGCCGAACGATTGGCCGGCGGTGCCGGTGAACCGGATCGAGATCGTGTCTTCAGGCAATCCGGCATGGCCGTGGCGCAGCGCCACCTCACCCGAGAGCATCGCCCCCACCGTGCGATCCACGTTGCGGATCGTGCGCTCCAGCCGTACGGGCTGGCCGTGCTCGATGGAGGGCAGCGAAGCCGCGATCAGGTCGTGATCGAGTGCGGAGTCAAGTTCGTGATTTTGCGATTCGCAGTGATGGATGGCGACACCGGGTTTTTTCTGCGGCTGGTGCAGGATGCGCGACAGGTCCACGCCCTTGGCCTTCCAATGGGCGATGGCCTTCTTCACGTCCAGCCGGTCGACCCGGCCGATCATCTCGTTCACGGTGCGGAAACCCAAAGTGGCCATGATCTCGCGCAGCTCTTCGGCCACGAAGAAGAAATAATTGATCACATGCTCGGGCTGGCCGGTGAAGCGCTTGCGCAAGACCG
>DATNFZ010000020.1:0-10129 GCA_035606155.1 Rhizomicrobium sp.
GCCGGCGCATTCTGCGCAGAGGCCGGGACGACAGCGCCCAGGCCACACATGAAGACGATAGCGGTTGCGATCGTCAGGGTCTTGAAGGTCATTTTCTCACTCCGTGGATTAAGCAGATTAGTTGGTTATTGGGCGTTCTTAAGATTCCAGACGACGTCCACCATCGTGTTGGCGGTGACGGGCTTGCCTTCCTGCGTGGGGGGCTGCCATTTCCAGTGGCCCTTCACATATTCGCAGGCCGCAGTATCAAGCCGCTCGGATCCGGACGACTTCGTGACCTTGCAGTCCGTGACGGCGCCTTCCGTATTGATGGCGACCTGCAATTGAGACGTCCCCTGCTCGCCCAGACGCTGAGAGATAGTGGGATAGGGCGGAAGCGTGTGCGTACGCGCGATCGCCTTGAGTTCGGTCGGCTTGATCGGGGCAGGCGGCGCGGGCGGCGCAGCCTTGACCGGAGCCGGAGCGGCGGGCGGCGGCGGCGCCTGAATGGCGAATTGCGGGACCACGGTGGTGACAGGCGGGGGCTTGATGAGATTCGGCGGCGGGGGCGGCGGCGCCTTGGGAATGACTTTCGGCCGCTCGACCGATGCGCTGATCGAGGCCAATTCCTTCTTGATCTGGGATGCGGCCAATCCGGCAATAAGCGCCAGGATCACTCCCACCTGAATCGCGATGGTGATGGCCAGGCTTACAGCACGGCCTTGGTTCGAACCCGCGACAATCGCCTGTAGATCGTGATTTGGACGTTCCATGTTTTCGCTCACTTGACAAAACAAACCCGGCGCGCACGTGCGCCGGGCTCACAAACTAAGGGATCGAGTCAAAAGCCCAACCTGGCGCCATTGCCTAGCGCTCGTTGGCCTTTCTTAAAGCAATGGTAATCGCGCTTGGCAAGAGGAAATGCGACCGTGCTTGCTGGGGGCTGTTCTTGCATGCCGCGCGACAACCCCGTATGGCGCAATGCGATGCCCGTTCTTCGCTATGCGCCTTCGCATTTGCAGCATGAAGGAAGGAGGCTTTGGACTGAAGGCAAAAAACCAAAAAAATCTATGGATTCCGGCCCACGCCAAAGCCGCATGGCGCCTCGCTCTCGCAACGGCAGCAAAGGAATTTTCTGGTCCCAAAGAGGGTTGCCGCAGTTCCGCTCACGGATTTTGTGTCACAGGATGCGGCGAAAAATCCCGTCCGATCCGGCGCTTGTTGGACCGGGAAATAGCGCCTTGGATTTGCGCGATTTTCGCCTTTCGCGGGTAAAGTCCGGCATACAATGAGAGGGCAATAAACCATGCGGTACCTGCATACGATGTTGCGTGTCTCGGACCTGGAGGCGGCGTTGGATTTTTATTGCGCCAAGCTGGGTCTTAAGGAGGTCAAGCGCACCGACCATGAAAAAGGCCGTTTTACCTTGGTTTTCCTAGCCGCTCCGGACGATGAGCAACGCGGCGGCGGCGGCGACAGCCCGATGGTCGAGCTCACCTGGAATTGGGACGAAAAAAATTATGCCGGCGGGCGCAATTTCGGCCACCTGGCCTATGGCGTGAACGATATCTACGCCTTTTGCGAAAGGCTGATGATGCAAGGTGTCACCATCAACCGCCCGCCACGCGACGGGCGCATGGCGTTCATCCGCTCGCCCGACGGCATCTCGATCGAGCTCTTGCAAGAAGGCCAGCCTTTGCCGCCCAAAGAACCTTGGGCCTCGATGGCCAATACGGGGAGCTGGTGATGAACTTCGCGTCCGACAATGCCTATGGTGCCCTGCCCGAAGTCTGGAGCGCGCTGAGCGCGGCGGATCACGGAGCCGAGATGGCTTATGGCAACGATTCCATCACCCAAGGCCTGACGGCGCGGTTCTCGGACCTGTTCGAGCGCCAGGTGACAGTTTTCCCCGTTCTTACCGGCACCGCCGCCAACGCGCTGGCGCTGGCCTGTCTCACCCCGTCTTTCGGCGCGATCCTGTGCCACCGGGACAGCCACATCATGACCTCGGAATGCGGGGCGCCCGAATTCTTTTCCGGCGCCAAGCTGATCGGGCTTGAGGGGAAGGACGGAAAGATCACACCTGAAGCCATCGCCGAAGGCCTCGCCGGACTGGATGGAAGTGTCCATAGCGTACAGCCCAGGGCAGTGAGCCTCAGCCAGGCCAGCGAATGGGGCACCGTCTATAAACCATCCGAACTTGCCGCGATCAGCGAGGCGGTGCACGCCAAAGGCCTCAAGTTGCACATGGACGGCGCGCGTTTCGCCAACGCCATGGCCTATCTCAATTGCAGTCCGGCGGATGCGACCTGGCGCGCGGGCGTCGATGTGCTGTGCTTTGGCGCCACCAAGGCGGGCGCCCTGGCGGCCGAAGCGGTGGTCTTTTTCGACAAAGGCTTGGCCGGGGAATTCGGCTTTCGCCGCAAGCGGGGCGGACATCTCGCCTCCAAGATGCGCTTTGTCTCTGCGCAACTGGAGGCGATGCTGAAAAACGATTTGTGGCGGCGGAGCGCCGCGCAAGCCAATGGCGTGGCGGGCCGGATCGCCAAGGCGCTGGAACAGGTGCCGGGCATCGAGATGGCAGCGCCGGTCGAGACCAACATGGTCTTCGCCCGTATGAGCGTCGGGAAAGCCGCCAAGCTACGGGCCGGCGGCGCGATCTTTCATGATTGGATTCCCGCCCAGAACGGCAAATTGGTGGCGCGCATCGCCACGGCCTTCGCCACGCCGGAAGAGCATGTGGCGAAATTTATCGCGTTGGCGAAGGATAATTAATTGCCCCATCTGTCGGGACCAAGACGCAAAAAATCCGTTGAAGCCAGGTCGTGCCCTGCCTCCCGTTCGGCGCAAAGCGCCTTGAAGGGGAGGTGGCCGCGAGCCGCGCTTGCGATGCATAGGCCGGAGGGTATCCAAAAAAACTAGATACGACCCAGCAGGGTGAGCGTGCCGACTTGCGAGGTCGAGCCGTTGTTGCCGCGTATCCAGTCGTAATTGACACCCAGTTGCCAGGTATCGGTGCCCGCTCCCAGGCTGAAGCCCGCCACCGCATTGCCGGTATCGGGATCGGGTCCGACAAAGGTGACGGTATTGCCCGGCGTCTGGATACCACCGGTGGAGACAAAGCCCGCCTTGAGTTTCACCGGCATGCTGACCAGGTCGTAGCGATAACCCAGGCGCGCTTCCGGCGTCACGGTGGCGCCCAAGATATCGAAGCTGGTGGAGAAATCGCTGCCCAGCGAAGTGCGCAGCGAATTGGCGTAGTAAGGCGCGACCTGAAGGTCCAATCCATTGCCGCCGCCATTTTCGGTATAGCCTTCTTCCCGCATAGTGAGGCCGTCCAGGCCGATATGCGGCGTGACGCTCAAGAAGCTGAAATTGAAGAACGCGCCGGTGGTGGCGCCCAACGAGCCCATCAGGGCGGCGCGCTTGCTCTTCGCATCCCGGGCCTGGTCGCCCACGATCAAGGTGCGGTTGCCGTCCAGGCTGCCGTAACCCACCGTGCCGGTGGTGTCGAGGAAGATGTGGCGCCCACGCCAATTGGTATAGCCGCTGAGCATATACCAGAATTCGTGGGTGAGGCTGGAACGCGGCAAGGTCTCGCTCACATCGCCGCTATAGACGCTGAGCGCGCCGCCATACCAGCCCCCTTGGGGCGAGCCGGCATCCATGCCCACGGCAAAACCGAAGCCGTGATCCTTGTAATTGGTGAGGGAGCCGTCGGCATCGACGCGACCGGCATTGTCGATGAAGCCGGTGAACTCGGTGCTCCAAAGTGTGAGGTCGCCCGGCTGGTGGCCATATTCGCGCAACAGCCGCTGGCGCGCCGCGGTGGGACCGCTTTCCTGATCGGTGAGCATAATCGCCACCTGGCGGGTCCCGCCCGACACGTCGGGCGTGAATTGCGAGAATATCTGCTGCGCTCTTTGCTGGCTGGCGGCGACATTGATGCCGCTCGTGGCCAGGCCGTTGGTGTTGTAGATCGTCATGCTGGACGCGATGGCCTGGCCCAAAAGGGGATCATTGGCGAGCGCCGCCGCGGTATGCGGGAACAGCGTCAAAGCGTCATGCTGAAGATCGAGCCCGGGGTTCGCCGTAGTGCCGGGCCCAGGCACGCGCGGCGTCAGCGTGAGAAGCAAAGTCGTGTTGCCGCCCGAGCTGCCTTGAGACAAAGGCGCCGAACTCGCCTGAAACAGGAAGGGAATTTCCGTCGCCAGTTGCGGATTCTCGGCGGCGATCAGAGGTTGGAAATCGGCGCCCGGCGCGCTTACCAGCGTCATCGTCAATGGCGTGGGATTGTTCACGTCGGGAGCCGAAATAAAGCCGCCGAATTGCAAGCCCACCTTGGCGGCGGGATCGATATTGGCGGAACTTTGCGCCAGCACGACCGGATGGACGGCGTTGGCATTGATCTGGGTGAGGGTGAGGCCCAGTTCGCCGCCGGCGCCCACGGTCAAATTGTTGACATTGAAGGTGGGGACCGCGCCATTGGTGGCGACGAAGAGTTGGCCGTTATTGTCCACCTGGACATCGACGCCCCCCGGCGCGGCTGCGATCACATCGTTGACATAGCCGAAGCCGCCTACATGCAGTTGGTTGCCAGTGCCGGAACCGAAATCGAGCAACCCCACCTCGGTGATGGGCGGGGCGCCTGAGACGGCGCCGTCGATATGCCCGGACACCGAAGCATAGGCAAAGGGCGTATTGGTGACGGCCGCACCCTGAACAATGGCGACGGTGGCGTTGGCATTGCCGCTGGTGTCGCCGAAGCCGGTGCCGGTATTGCCGACATTCAGCACATTGTTGCCGCCGCCGGAATTGAACAGCATATCGCCTTCGATCACGCCGCTATTGTTGATCACCGTGCCGCCCGCGGTGCCGGCGATGAGATTGATCGCCTGGGTAGAATTGACCGTGAAGGCGTTCGACTGCGCGGTCTGGACGGTGGTGACCGCCAGGATCGACCCCGCGTTGTTGATCATCCGCACGCTGCCGGACTGATCCAGGATGGCCGTGGCGCTCTGGGTGAAAGGCTGGGACGCCGTGGCGATGGTCGAGTCGGGCGACAGCGTGCTGGTCTCGACCGTGGCATTGATGCTGGCGTGCTGGGTCACGTCGATCTGCGGCACTTGGGCCTGCGTGCCGATTTGCACGGCGGTGGCGATGCCGCCGCCCGGCCCGCCCACGATCGCCGCGATAGTGCCGGCCGTGAAGGTGGTGCCGCTGATGAACTCGCTCTTGACGTCCAGGCGCGGCACCGTGGCGAAAGAACCGATGAACAAAGCTTCGGATGAGATGTTGAAGGTGGTGTTTTCCCGCGTCGTGGCCTGGGCCCGGATCGTGCCGGTGTTGAGCAGGCCGCCCTGGGTGGCGAGCGTTCCCGGCGTGGCGCCCACGCACGAGGTCGCCGAGCCGCTGAAGCAGGTGTAATTCGTCGCCGACGAACCCTGGATCACCACGCCTTGCGAACTCACATCGGGATCGACCGGCGCGGCGGCAATCGTGCCATGGTTGATGAAGGCGTAGCCGGTGGCCGAGCCGTCCACGGAATCGACGGTGCTTGGGACCGGGCCGAACAGTGCCGGACCGCGCGGTGTGGGCGAAAGCGCGCTCACGGATAGGCCGGGGTCGATCTGAATCACCGGTGAAAGGATCTGGCCGCCGCTGGTGGCGCCGATATCGCCATTGCCGCTGATCGTGGCGTTGGGAATGGTGGTATTGCCGGTAGAGGGACCGCCGTTCAAGAAACCGCCCGCCACCGAATTGGCGATGATCACCGCGCTGCCGCTCTCGAAATCATTCAGGAGCCGGTGGTTGGGGAGTTGGATGCCCCGAACGGCGATGGTGCCGAAATTGTAGAATCCACCGGTCGAAGCCAGCGCTGTGCCGCTGTTGGCGCAGGTATAGCCGACGCTGGCATTGTCCTGGCACGGGCTGAGGGGGCCCAGGATCACCACACCCCGCGCCTGGTTGCCCACTGCGCTGATAGCCGAGCCTTGGGCGATCAGGAAATTGCCCTGAAGGTTGCCCTCGATGTCCACGGCGGTGTCTCCGGCCACGCTCGAATTGGTGCTGCGGGAAAGGCCCATGCTGCCCGCGATCACCACGTCGCCGTCGATGGTGGTGCCTTGGAGCACGGTGAAATCGTTGCTCTGGTCACCTTGGACCTGAACCGAGGACCCGGTCACGGTGGTGGCGGCGCTGCCGGCGGTGGTGGTGACCGTTTCCAGCGTGACGGGTGCGAAGAATGTGTTGCCGCCTTCGAAGAGGATCGCGGATTTGCCCGCACCGTCGCCGGTGAGCGAGATGCCACCCACATTGAAGATGCCGCCCGAGTTGACGATATTGCCGCTGGCGGTGTTCACCTCCACGCCGATGGCGTTGGACGTGTTCTCGTTGGAGATCCCGCCCTGGTTGAGAAGGAAATTGTTGCTGTTGATGGTCACTGCGGGCGATGCCGCCTTGATCGACACGCTACCGCCCCCGTTGATGGTGATGTTGCCCGCCGTGCTGGTCGTGAGCGCGGTCTTGGTGCCGTTCGATATGGTGGTGTCGGCCAGCGCGCCAAGTGTCAACGGCGCAGCCAGCAGCGCTGCCGTGGCGGCGGAAAGCATCAAGCGGTGCTTCAAAATCCAAACCTCTTAAATGTTGGTCAAGGTCCCGTGGACCGGAGCCGGTTCAAGCCTTGCTTGGCAAACCCTTGATTTGGCTCCGGCCTCTCAGATAGCCGCTTTGGCTCGCTCCGCCTTGGTCCGCCCGGGCTTTGCCCCGGCCCGCCTTTGTACGCAGGCCCCGCATCCCCGTTCAACAGCAAATTTTCACGTTTTAATCAGGTGTTAGGCCTGTCCGGGCCATGATCCGGGGGTGAAAAAGGCTTAATCGAGCGCCCTTCCGCATGATCAAAGCCCGGCATACCGGCTTTGCCAAATTGAGTCAGAAAGAGGTTTTGGAGGCGGTGACCCGCCACGAAGCGCTCCATTCCGGCCGGGTGGGCGGCGCGCGCGCCACTTTCGCCTTCCGCGATTTGTCGGGCCTTGACCTGGCAGGCCGCAATCTCACTGACGCGGATTTCACCGGCGCGGTCCTCGAGGAGACCAATCTCTCCGGCGCCCGGCTGGAATCGGCCAGCTTCTTCGGCGCCGACCTGCGCCGCGCCAATCTGGAAGGCGCCTTGATGCGCCGCGCCGATCTCAGAGGTGTTTCGCTCAGAGGCGCAAACCTGATCAGCGCCGACCTGTTCGAAGCCGATATGCGCGAAGGCACCATCGCGGAGAAAGACCGCCATGGCAATTTGCGGCTCTTGCAGCATGACGTGGGTCCCACCGAACTTCCCGCCGCCATGCTCAATTCGGCCAACCTCGAAGGCGCCAAGCTCACCGGCGCGGTCGCGGTGCAGGCCGATTTCAGCGATGCGATGATGAAAGGCTGCCGGCTTATCCGCGCCAATCTCCGCCAGGCCCGGCTCACCGGCGCCAATCTGGAAAACGCCGACCTCTCGGGCTGCAATCTCACCGGGGCCGACCTCGCCGGAGCGATCCTGATCGGGGCCAAGCTCGATCTGGCCAATACCCATGGCGCGGACCTCTCGGGCATTCTCACCGAACGGCCGAAGCCTGACCAGACGGAAAGCGAGCGGATCGATGCGATGCTCAGGGCGCATATGCGCTGGGCCGGAAGCGACGGCCGCGAGGGCAAGCCCGCCGATCTGTCGGGCCTGGACCTGCGCTGGGTCCGCGATCTTACCAAACATAAGCTCACCGCCCTGATCGCGCCGGGCGCCACCTTCTATGGCGTGGATTTCACAGGCACGTCGCTGCAAGGCAGCAACCTCTCCGGCTGCGACCTGCGCTCCGCGCGGTTCATGGGGGCCGATCTCCGCGGCGTCAACATGTCCGGCGCCAAGCTCAATCATGCCGATCTGCGCGACGCCAAGTTGGGCCCGCTTTTAATCGGCAACGATCGATTGTTGCCTGCCCGGCTCGACCACGCCGAGGCGCGCTATACCGATTTCCGCGGCGCGGATTTGCGCCGCATGCGCATGACCGGCAGCGATTTTTCCTGCGCCAATCTCAGCACGGCGGATCTGCGCGACGCCGACATGACCAGCGTGGAACTTCAGGGCGCCAAACTGCCCATGAAGTTCGCGGTGGCGGCTGTTGGTTGATACCCCCATCAGTCTGGGCCACGCATCAAGATGCGTTGGCGTCGGACTCGGAGGTTTCCGTTTGGGGCGGTGCCATTTCCTCGATCCTGGTCTTGTTGCGGATGAATTGACCCAGCCGCGTTAACGAGACCTTGGCTTCGTTGCTTTCCCGGTCGCATTGGAAGAGATGCCCCATGCCGTCATAGATCTCGACGCTCACGGGCGTTTGCGCTTCCGCCGCACGATCGCCCAGCTTGGAAGAATCGTCGCGCAAGATTTCCGCCGAGCCGGCATGCACCATCACGGGCGGAAAATCCTTGAGATTGGCGAACACAGGAGACGCATAGGCGTCGGCCGGGTTGGCCTTGCGCAGATAATGACGGGCGCATTGGAAGAGCAGCGGCCAATTGAGCCAGGCGTCGCTTTTCTGGTTGGTAAGCAGCGACCAACCCGATAGCGAGAGATCGGCCCAGGGCGACATGGCGGCAATGGCCGCAGGCATGGCAAGGCCGGCATTGCGGATCGCCAGCGCCACCGCGAAGGCCAGCCCGCCGCCGGAGCCGTCGCCGGCCAGCACCACTTGCCGGGGATCGACGCCCTGGCCGAGAAGGGCGCGATAAGCATCGATTCCGTCACGAACGGGCGCGGGAAAGAAATATTCCGGCGACAGGCGGTATCCCACCGAGAACAATTCGGCCTCGCCGATTTGCGCCAGCCTGCCGGCCAGGCCCCGATGGGTCTCCGGGCTTCCGGTGATGAACCCCCCGCCATGGAAATAAAGAATCGTCCGGCCCGCATGGGCACGCGCAGGCCGTTGCCATTCGCCCCGGACCGGGCCGAGCTGCGCCGGCTCGAAACTCATGTCGGATGGCGGCGGACCGAAACGCGTGAACAATTGCGCGAACTGGGCTCGCAATTCTTCGATCTCGTTCATCCCGCCTTTGCGGGAAGCTGTCCACAAAGCCATCGCCGAACCACGCTGCTTCTGGACAACAGGCTAACAATAAAAAACGGGGCGGAACAGTTTTTGTGACCTCCACCTGTCTTTTTCGCGCAAGCGCTCAAAGACATCTTCCCCCGCCAATGACAACGCCCATGCGGGGACTTTCTTGCCCCCTCTGTTTTGTTCGCGGCAACCGCTCACAAAACATCTCCCCCGCAGCGGCTTTCGCCGCGCGGGGGGAGACAGTCCTAGTCTGGTTTAAGGCTTAGGCGGCTTTGGCGCCGCCGTCGATGGTCTTGAGCTCGGGCGCGTTGATCGTGATCCGGCGCGGCTTCTTGGCCTCCGGCACGACGCGCTCGAGATCGACATGGAGCAGCCCGTTCTCCAGCTTGGCGCCCTTGACCTCAACATGCTCAGCCAGTTGGAACTTGCGCTCGAAAGCGCGGCCGGCGATGCCCTGGTGGAGATAAGTGGACGCAGCCGCGCTGTCGCGCTTGCCGGTGACGGTCAAAACCCCGTCCGCCACTTCGATGTTGATATCCTTCTCGCCAAAGCCCGCGACCGCGACGGTGACGCGATAATTATTCTCGTCACTGCGCTCGATATTGTAGGGCGGATAGCCTTGGACGGTGTCGGCGGAATCGAGCAAATCCAGCAAGCGATCGAAGCCGACGGTGGAACGGAAAAAAGGCGAATAGTCCAAACGCATGATGACAACCTCCTAAAAGCGTTGCGGTTTTTCCGGTGCTCTGGGAGCCCCCGGAACGCGATGGAGATGGGGTCGGAACCCCTGTCTTTCAAGGGTCTAAGGACGGCCTTGATTCTCAAAATTTCCTGAGGAAATGGGCCAGCGCCAACAACCAGAAAAGGCTCATGGTGCCGTAGATGACCGCATCCATTTGACCCTTCGTCCATGCGATCCCGGTGGCGTCGCTCAGAAGCGTGCGCAACCAGGCGCCTTCTTCCCGATTGGTCTCGGGCGCCCGCCAGCGGCGATGGCGGAGCCAGTTTTCCAAATTGTTCAGCATGCAGGCGTCGCGATTGAGCTTCCAGTGCAGAAACATGGC
>DATNFZ010000021.1:0-17378 GCA_035606155.1 Rhizomicrobium sp.
GCGAAATCCCCGGGGCACTGTCCCCAAATCTTCCGCCACCACCATGGCCCGGTGCCGCCGGGATTCCCGCACCAGCAGCGCCAGCATTTCGTCGCGGGGATAGTGAAGATAGACGCCATCGCCGGCGGAGGCCCCTTCCGGAATCACCCAGATGCGTTCCAGCCCCATGGCATGGTCCAGTCTTATACCTCCGGCATGGCGCATCGCGCTTCTGAGCGTGCTGACGAAACCGTCGAATCCGGTGCGGCGAAGCGCCAAGGGCGAGAAATTGGTCAAGCCCCAATTCTGGCCCCTGGCGTTGAACAGATCAGGCGGGGCGCCGATGGCAAGGCCGCTAAGGACCTCATCAGGAGCGCTCCAGGCGTGGCTGCCGGCAGGGTCCATGCCCACCGCCATATCGGCGATGAGGCCGACGGCCATTCCGGCAGTCCTGGCATCCTGTTGCGCCTGCGCAAGGCCTTCATCGGCGCGCCATTGCGCATAAAGGTGAAATGCCACCTCGTTATCGTCAGGTGACAGCACACCGACCGCAGGGCTGCGGGAATCCCGGTACGGCAGCGGCCAGTTTCGCCAATGGTTCAATCCCTGTTTGCGGAAGCGCGCGTCCAGCACTTCGAAGCGGGCATGATCGAGAAGTCGCGAACCGCCTTCCTGCACAAAAACACGATATGCGGCCTGGTTTTCCGTGGCGCGGAACCTGGCAAAGCTTTTGCGCAAATCCGTCCATTTTCGTGCGGATGCGCGTGGCCAGTCGATCAGCTTCTCCTTCGTCTTGCCGGCGCAACGGTCGAGCGGCGCGTAAAGCGGATTGAGGAAAAGCCGTGTCGACGGCGCATAGGGGCTGAAATGATCGGGGGCGGCGGCAAAAAGCGCATGGACAGGGCTGATCGCAACCGCATCGGCGCCCAAAGGAGCAGCCTGGTGCACGAAATCTCCCAGCGCGGCGAAATCGCCGAAGCCGTTGGTGGTGCCGCCCCGCAACGCGTAAAGCTGCACGGAAATCCCCCACAATCTGTTTGCTTCCGGGAAAAATGCCTTTCCGGACTTTACCGAGACAGGTTGGAACGTTTCCTGTTTGAGATGCGCCAGGCTTTCCTTGATGGCGGCGGGGTTCTCGCAAGGCAGCGACAGGGCTGTAAGCACCGCCCGTTGCACCTCCGCACTGACACGCTGCGGCCGGCCATCTGCATCCGTCCAATCCACCTCCAGGCCGGCCGCACGCGCGAGACGTCGAAGCGCGGCATCCGTCATGGCAAGCGCCACGCGCAGGTGGTGAAGGGCGGGATAAAATCGCCTTTTGTTTCGCCCCAGATCAGCTTTCCGGATTGCGGCGGTACAGGAACCGCGGTTGATCCGAGGTTGGCGGCGATAACGAGAATGTCGTTGTCTTTTTCCCATCGCGCCAGCAACGCCTTGTCGCCGATGGCGCGCGCATGTGCCGCGCGCGCGGTCTTGATCAGCGGCGTCACATATTTCCGGCGCACGGCCAGCAGACGGCGATAGAGCTTTCGCCAGGAGTCCGCTTCGGGAGCGTCGCGCACGGGATCGCTGGCGGCAAAGCTTTCCGGCGCATTGGGATCGGGAATTTCCCTGCCGTGGGCGGGATCGGCGAAGGCCGCGAATTCGCGCCGCCGTCCCTCCCGTACCGACCGCGCCAGTTCGCCATGATGATCGGTGAAATAAAGAAAGGGCGAGCGGCTGCCGATCTCTTCACCCATGAAGATCATGGGAATGTGCGGGGAAAGCAACAGGAGCGCCACCGCGGCTTTCAACGCGACCGGCTCGGCCAGCATGGTCAGTCTTTCGCCATAGGCGCGGTTGCCGGTCTGGTCGTGATTTTGCAGAAAATCCACGAATGAAGATGGCGGCAGATCGTTGCTGGATTCTCCTCGCGGCGCGCCTTTGCGGTTGGCCGACGCCTCGCCTTGATAGATGAAACCATGGGCCAGGCCACGCGCCAATCTTGCGGCGGGCCGATCGGCATAGTCGCGGTAATAGCCGTTGGTTTCGCCGGTCAGAAGCACATGCAGGGCGTGATGGATATCATCATTCCATTGCGCATCGAAGCCGTTGCGCAAATGACTGGCGGAATTGTCTTCATTCTCCAGCACCAGATGGATATGGCGCGGCCCCGCTTCGCGCTTGAGGCCGGCGGCAAGCTGGTCCAGCCAGCCTTCGTCGGCGATGGCGTGCACGGCATCGAACCTGAGCCCGTCAAAGCCATATCCGAACAGCCAATAACGGGCGTTTTCGGCGAAGAAATCCCGCACCTCCTTCACGCGAAAATCGATTGCCGCGCCCCAGGGCGTGGGCCTATCGCCACGGAAGAACGGCTTGGCGTAGAGCGGCAGATAGTTTCCGTCGGGGCCGAAATGATTATAGACCACGTCGAGAAAGATCATGACGTTGAGAGCGTGCGCTCTTTCGATCAGCGCTTTCAGCGCATCGGGGGAGCCATAGGCCTCGGCCGGCGCGAATGGCAGCACACCGTCATAGCCCCAGTTGCGTGTGCCGGGGAACGCCGCGATGGGCATCAACTCGATGGCAGTGATCCCAAGGTCCGCAAGAGCAGTCAGCTTGTCCGCCACGCCCTTGAAGCCGCCCATCAGGCCGGCATGACATTCATAGAGGACCGTCTCCTCCCAGGGACGCCCCCGCCATGCCGGATCGGAAAGAGGTGGCGCGCACACCACGCTCCAGCCATGGATGCCGCCGGATTGGAACCGCGATGCGGGATCGGGCATGACCTGATCACCGATGCGGAAGCGGTAGCGGCTGCCGACGCTGCAATTCACCAAGGCTTCCTTCCAACCCTCACCAGCCGGCGCCATGGGAAGCGGATCTTTTCCTTCCACCTCCAGCAGGATGTCGTCCACGCAGGGCGCCCATAGCCGAAACCGCACGCCCTGGTGTTCCAGCACGGGCCCGAACCGGTTCACGAGGTTATTTCGGCCACCAGCAACGCCGCGGCGCGGTCCTGCATGTCGTAGGTCTGTGCCCCAAGCCGGCGAGGCGTGATGGCGGGATCGCTGGTATCGAACATCAGTTGCCAGGCGAACTCACCCGGCAGCCTGAATGCAATCTTCTCGCCGCCGGCGTTCATCATTAGGGCGGTGACTTCAACGGCCCCATCCGTCCTGCGTGATGCCCGGCGCATGATCAGGATGCGCCCCTGCTGGTTGTCCCAATCGTCGGGCGAGAGCCGGACCCCGCGCTCGTCCCACCAATCGAGCTCGGCGATACCGGGAGCGATCTCGGCATTGCCCATGAATTTCCTGTAGCGGAGCGTCTCGTAGCGGCGGCGCAGGTCCGTCAGCCGACTGATGAACTCTTCCAGCGCTTTGCCGTCCTCCGACTCCACTAGCGACCAATCGAGCCAGGAAATCTCGTTGTCCTGGCAATAGGCGTTGTTGTTGCCGTTCTGGCTGCGGCCGCATTCGTCGCCCATCAGGATCATCGGCGTGCCCAGCGCTCCCAACAACGAAGCCAACATTGAGCGCTTCACCCGCGCGCGATACTGCTTGATCTTGGGATCGTCAGCGGGGCCCTCGACACCATAGTTGGACGAATAATTGTCGTTGGTGCCGTCGCGATTGTCCTCGCCATTGGCCTCGTTGTGCTTGCCTTCATAGGACACGACATCCTGCAAGGTGGCGCCGTCATGACAGGCGACGAAATTGATCGACGACATGGGCCGCTTGCGTCTGGTATCGAAGAGATCGCCCGAACCCGACAGGCGCGCGGCCACTTCGGGCCGCATCGATTCATCGCCCCGCCAGTAGCGCCTGAGACTGTCGCGATAGCGGTCGTTCCATTCGGCAAAACCGGGCGGAAAATGCCCCAACTGATAGCCGCCGGGCCCCAAATCCCAAGGCTCGGCAATCAACTTCAAGGTGGAAAGCGTGGGGTCCTGGCGCAGCGCGTCGAAGAAGCCGGAATGATAATCGAAGCCGGAAGGCTCCCGTCCCAGGCTGGAGGCGAGATCGAACCGAAAGCCGTCGACATGGAACGACTCGGCCCAATAGCGCAGGGAATCCATCACCATGTGCAGCACGCGGGGATGATAGAGATCCAACGTGTTGCCGGTGCCGGTGTCGTTGACGGTGTGGCGGCCATCGTCCGTCAGCCGATAGTAGCTGGAATTGTCCAGCCCCCGCCAAGACAGGGTGGGGCCCAGTTCGCTTCCTTCGCATGTGTGGTTGTAGACCACGTCCAGGATCACCTCGAGCCCCGCGGCATGGTAACGGCGCACCATTTCGCGCAACTCGCGCGGGTTGCCGTCGCTGAGATAACGCGGCTCGGGCGCGAAAAAGGACAGCGTGTTGTATCCCCAATAATTGCTCAGGCCCCGCTGCACCAGGGCGCGGTCCTGCAGGAAGGCGTGCACCGGCATCAATTCGATCGCAGTGACGCCCAGCTTTTGCAGATGTCCGATCACGTCAGGATGGGAAAGCGCCGCGAACGTGCCCCGTTGCGGCGGCGGCACCTTCTCGAAAAGCTGGGTGAAGCCTTTGACATGCGCCTCATAGATGACGGTCTGGTCCCAGCCCGTGTCGGGACGCCGGTCGGCGCCCCAGGAGAAATGATCGTCCACCACAACCGCCTTGGGCATGGCGCTGGCGCTGTCGCGACGATCCATGCTGAGATCAGCCCTGGGCGAGGTCAGGCGATAGCCGTAAACCGCGTCGGTCCAACGCAACTGCCCGGAAATGGACTTCGCATAGGGATCGAGCAGCAGCTTGGCGGGATTGAAGCGATGACCCTTGTCCGGTTCATAAGGACCATAGGCGCGAAAGCCGTAAAGCAGGCCAGGAGAGGCGTGCGGCAGATAGCCGTGCCAGACTTCGTCGGTATAGTCCGGCAGGACATAGCGCGCGATCTCGTGCCTGCCCGCTGAATCATAAAGGCACAGCTCGATCCTCTCGGCGTTGCCGGAAAAGACCGCGAAATTGACGCCCAGCCCGTCCCAGTTCGCGCCCAGGGGATGGGGCTTGCCGCCTTCGAGTCTGTCGGGCAGATGAATGACGTTCAGCATTCACTCTTCAAAATCAAGGCGCCGAGCGGCGGCAAGGTGAGTATCAGGGATTGCGGCATGCCGTGGCTTGCCTCGGGCACCGTTTCGAGACGGCCCAGATTGCCGATATTGCCGCCGCCATAATGGGCGGAATCGCTGTTCAGGATTTCGCGCCAGCAGCCTTGCCGGGGCACGCCCAGGCGATAATGATGACGCGGCACCGGCGTCATGTTGATCACCGTGATCAACGAGCCGCGCGCGAAAGCAAAAACGCTATTGTCGGTATCGTCGGCCACCAGCCAACCGAACCCCGCCGGATCGGCGTCGGTCGCAAACAGATCGCGCTCGTTGCGGTAGAGGTGGTTCAATTCGGCGACCCACTGGTGGACACCGCGATGTCCCTCATGGTCGAGCAGATGCCATTCCAGCGAAATGTCGTGGTTCCATTCCGCCACCTGGGCGAACTCGCCGCCCATGAACAAAAGCTTCTTGCCGGGATGCGTCCACATGAACGCGAAATAGGCGCGCAAAGTCGCGAGCTTCTGCCATTTGTCGCCGGGCATCTTGCCGTAGAGCGAGCCTTTGCCATGCACCACTTCGTCATGGGACAAAGGCAACACGAAGCGTTCGGAAAATGCGTACAGCAGGCCGAACGTCATGTCGTGATGATGCCAGCGCCGATAGAGAGGATCGCAGCTCAGATAGCGCAGCGTATCGTGCATCCAACCCATGTTCCATTTGTAGGAAAAGCCCAGGCCGCCTTTCGAAACGGGCGCCGAGACACCGGGCCAGGCGGTCGATTCCTCGGCGATCATCACCGCGCCGGGGCATTCCTGCCCCACCACGCTGTTGAGGCGTTTCAGGAAATCGATCGCCTCCAGATTTTCGCGGCCGCCATGGATATTGGGAATCCATTCCCCTTCCCGGCGCGAATAATCGCGATAGAGCATCGAGGCCACCGCATCCACGCGCAATCCGTCGGCATGGAAGGTCTTGAGCCACCAGAGTGCGCTGGCGATCATGAAGCCCTGCACCTCGCGGCGCCCCAGATTGTAAACGCAGGTATTCCAGTCGGGATGAGAGCCTTCGCGGGGATCGGCATGCTCGTAAAGCGCGGTGCCGTCGAAATGGGCAAGACCATGGGCATCGTTGGGGAAATGCGCTGGCACCCAATCCAGGATCACACCCAGGCCTTCGCAGTGGCAACGATCGATGAAGCGCGCGAATTCCGCAGGCGTGCCAAAGCGGCCGCTGGGCGCGAACTGCGAAAGCGGCTGATAGCCCCAGGAGCCGGAGAAGGGATGCTCCATCACCGGCAGCAACTCGATATGGGTGAAGCCCAATTGCTTGACGTAAGGAATAAGGCGGTCGCCCAACCCGTCCCAGGTGAGCGTGCCGCTGGTGCCTTCCGGGCGCATCCACGACGCGGCATGGACTTCATAGATCGAGATCGCGCTATCCGGTTCTTGCTGACGTTCCGCCATCCATTGGGCGTCATGCCAGTCGAAAGCCGGCAAGGGCGCGACCACCGAGGCGGTGGCGGGCGGATGCTCGGTCTGGCGCGCAATGGGATCGGCGCGGAGCGGCAGCACCGTCCCATCGCGCGCAACAATCTCATATTTGTAGGATTCACCCGGCTCAAGGCGCGGAATGAATATCTCCCACACGCCGGCGCCATGGCGCAGCCGCATGGGATGGCGACGCCCATCCCAGGAGTTGAAATCTCCCACCGCCGAAACACGCTGGGCATTGGGCGCCCAGACCACGAAGGACACGCCCGGCACGCCGTCATGGATCAAAGGAGTGGCGCCGAACTTTTCGGCCAGATTCCAGTGCGACCCTTCCGAGAAGAGGTAAAGATCCACGTCGCCCAGAATTGCACCAAAGGCATAGGGATCCTCCGTCTCCTGGACGGCGCCCGGCCAATGGATCCGCAACCGGTAGCGGGGCGGCCTGCGGGGTAGCCCAAAGAAGAATCCGCCGCCCAAATTCTCCATCGCGGCGGCGACGCCCTTGTCATCCACAAGTTCGACCTTGCACGCACCCGGTTGATAGGTCCGCACCACCCACGCGCCGTCCGCCTGGTGCAGACCGCGCACGGAAAATGGATCGTGCAGGAAGGCGCGCCAGAAGGCTTCGCTGCGGGAGGGGCCGGACGCAGGTTGGCGGTCAGGCATGGGCCACCTCACTTGCCAGGAAAGCCGCCGCCAGAGCGGCGAGACTGCGAAGCGGAACGGTCAGCCAATCGGGCCGGTAAGCCGCCTCGTAGCACACTTCGTAGGCGGCCTTCTCCAGCATCAGAAGATCGAGCAGCGCCCATTCGCGCTGGTCGAGCGCGCGGCCCAGGCCGCGCTCATAGCCCTCCAGCAATTTGTGCCGCGACGCCTTGCGGAATTCCTCCAGGACATTGGCCACCCGGGTCACGCCCTCGCCGCCTTCGGTCTGCTTGGCCTGGCGTTCGGCATGCGCCGCCGCATAATCGAAAGAACGCAACATCCCCGCCACGTCGCGCAGCGGCAAATCCTTGTGCCGGCGGTCCTCCAGCGATTTGAGCGGTTCGCCTTCGAAATCGATGATCTGCACGTCTTCGCCCGCCACCAGCAACTGGCCCAGATGCAGATCGCCATGGATGCGGGTGCGGAGCACGTCGGTCGCCAGGCCGGCGCGCTCAGAAATGACGCGGCCAAGCGCGGGGCGTTGTCCCGCCAGCTCTCGCGTCAAGGCGGCAATGTCGCTGTCGCGCGATGTTCTGGCCGCGGTGAGCGCAGCATCGAATTGAGCGAGGATTCGCGTGCCGATCGCCGCGGCCCTGGTGGGCGTGATGTATTCCGGCGCAAAGGCAGGATCGTCGCTGGGCTCGGCCAGAATCCGATGCATCTCGCCCAGCCGCAATCCGGCTTGCGCGGCGAACACATCATATTGGCCAAAGCCGCCGCCATCCTGTGAGAATGGCGCGGCGTTTTCCTCCACCACACGCACCAGATAATTCAAGGTCCAGCGCCAGCCGTCGCCCTGATTGAAGACGTAGGCCTGGACAATCGCCACGGTAGAGGTGGCACCCGCTTCGTCCTGCCGCAGCATTTCGCCCAGGAGCGGCGGCGTGCCGGCAAAGCTCTTGTCGGTGAGATAGCGGCTCATCTCGCCTTCGGGATGGATGCCGCTTGAGAGCCGGCGGAGCAGCTTGATCACGAACCGGCGCGAGATGGTGAGGGTGGAATTGGTCTGTTCGGCCGCCGGCCAGTCGAGGGCCAATTGCCCAATGTCGCCGTGTGTTTCCAGGAAATGATCGGTGGGGCAGAACAGCATTTCGCCATTTTTGAGCGGAATGCGCTTCTTCTCGATCAGGCCATCAACCACGACGCGCGCGAAGGCCGACGTCGCGAAAGCATCGGTGAGAAATCCCACCCGCGCGCCCTTGCGCACCCGCGCCAGCGCCAATGGCGTTTCGAACGGATTGGACGGCTGATCCTCCCAGGCGATGGCAAGCGGCAAGGCGTAATGCACCTGCCGTCCCTCTTCCGGCATGGCGATTTCGGTATAGAGGAACGCTTCGCCGCCGCTCTCGATCAGCCCCGACGTTTGAATCTCGATCGGCAGGCCTCCCGGTTCCTTGTCTTTCTGCCGGAACCAGCGCCGCTGGGAGACATAGGGCGGGAGAACATCCCTGATCAGCGTGGCCCGGGAGCCGTTTTCCAGCACCTCCCCAAGGCCGTGGCGCAGCACGAAAGTGTGATGCTCGACGAGAGGGCCGGAGGTGGCCGAGCTCCAGGCCGGCGGCGCCACGTCGCTGGCCAGGGAAAACCAATAGAAACCATAAGGCGGCAAGGTGAGCAGATAGGAAAGCTGGCCGATCATGGGAAAGACGGCGCCGCCCGACAATTCCACCGGCACGCGGCCCGCGAACTGGGCAAGGTCCAGCTCCACCGCCTGGGCGCTGCGCGAAACATTGGCGACGCAAAGGATCACCTCGCCGTCATGCTCGCGCAAATAGGCCAGCACCTTGCGGTTCTGCGGCCTCAAGAAGCGGATGCTGCCGCGGCCGAAGGCCTTGTGCTTGCCTCGCTCGACCAGCATGCGGCGTAGCCAGTTGAGCAGCGAATGGGAATCACGCCACTGCGCTTCGACATTGACCGCTTCATAGCCGTAAAGCGGGTCCATGATCGGCGGCAACACCAGCGACGCCGGGTCCGCCCGGGAGAACCCACCATTGCGGTCGGACGACCATTGCATGGGGGTGCGAACGCCGTCGCGGTCTCCCAGATGGAAATTGTCGCCCATCCCGATCTCGTCGCCGTAATAGATCACCGGCGTTCCCGGCATGGTGAGCAAGAGCGACTTCATCAGCTCGACGCGGCGGCGGTCGCGCTCAAGAAGGGGCGTGAGCCTCCTGCGGATACCCAGATTGAGTCTGGCCTTTGGATCGGAAGCGTAAGTCTTCCAGAGATAATCGCGCTCCTTGTCTGTCACCATCTCGAGCGTCAGTTCGTCATGGTTGCGCAGGAAGATCGCCCACTGGCAGTTCTCGGGTATCTCGGGGGTCTGGCGCATGATGTCGGTGATGGGAAAGCGGTCTTCCTGGGCGATCGCCATGTACATGCGCGGCATCAGCGGGAAGTGGAACGCCATATGGCATTCGTCGCCATTGCCGAAATAGATCTGTGTATCCTCGGGCCATTGATTGGCTTCCGCCAGGAGCATGCGGTCGGAGAAGCTGGCATCCAGCTCGGCGCGGATGCGCTTCAGGATATCGTGGGTCTCGGGCAGATTCTCGTTGTTGGTGCCCTCACGCTCGACCAGATAGGGCACGGCGTCCAGCCTGAGGCCGTCCACACCCATTTCCAACCAGAAGCGCATCACCGCCAGGATGGATTTCAGGACGCGGGGATTGTCGAAATTGAGATCGGGCTGGTGCGAATAGAAGCGATGCCAGAAATAGGCCTTGGCTTCGTCGTCCCAGGTCCAATTCGACTTTTCGGTGTCGAGGAAGATGATCCGGGTGCCGGCGTATTTCTTGTCATTGTCGGACCAGACATAGAAATTGCGCGCCGAAGAGTCGGGGGGCGCTTTGCGCGCGCGCTGGAACCAGGGATGCTGGTCTGAGGTGTGGTTGATCACCAGTTCGGTGATCACTTTGAGGCCACGCCGGTGCGCTTCTTCGATGAAGCGTCGTACATCGGAGAGCTTGCCGTACTCGGGATGAACGTCGCGATATTCGGCGATATCGTAGCCGTCATCGCGGCGTGGCGACGGATAGAAAGGCAAAAGCCAGATGCAGGTGACGCCGATCTCGGCGATGTAATCGAGCTTGGAGATCAGCCCGGCAAAATCGCCCACGCCGTCATTGTTGGCATCGAAAAAGGACTTGACGTGCAACTGATAGATGACGGCGTCCTTGTACCAAAGCGGATCGGTCTTGGTTTCGGCCCCACGTATCATTGCGCGCCGCTCCCCGGCGGGCGGATGCGCCAGATCGCATAAGGCATCTCCTCAGTGAGATGCATGTGTTGGATCTTGCCGGTCCAAGTGAATTTGTGGCCGTGGAGCAGGTCCTCGACCATCAAGCTTTCATGATCGGCCAAACCCCACTCCCACAGCGGAATTTCGAAATCACAGCCTTGGGCGTGATGGGGATCGAGATTGACCGCGATCAGAAGCCGCTCGGCGCGTCCCGGCGCAGTCTTGCCATAATAAAGGATATTGTCGTTGAAGGCGTTGTAAAAGGTGATTCCCAAGTGCGAATGCAGCGCAGGCTCGGCGGCGCGAATCCGGTTTAACTGGGCGATCTCTGCCGTGATGTTGCCCGGCTGTCCGAAGTCGCGGCGTTTCAGCTCATACTTCTCGGAGTCCTTGTATTCTTCGCGGCCCGGCAGCGGCTCGGCTTCGCAAAGCTCGAAACCCGAATAGATGCCCCAGAGACCCGACAAGGTGGCGGCCAGGGCGGCGCGGATCAGGAAAGCCGATCGCCCGCCCGTCTGCAGGAAAGGCGGATTGATGTCCGGCGTGTTGGTGAAAAAATGCGGCCGGAAGAAATCGCGCACGGGCGCAGCGGTGAGTTCGCCCATATAGTCGATGAATTCGTACTTGGAATGGCGCCAAGTGAAATAGGTGTAGCTTTCGTCAAAGCCGATCTTGGCCAACTGGTACATCCGTTTGGGGCGGGTGAAGGCTTCCGAGAGGAAGATCACATCCGGATGGCGGGCGCGGATATCGGCAATCAGCCATTGCCAGAAGGCAAAAGGCTTGGTGTGGGGATTGTCCACCCGGAAGATGCGCACGCCCTGGCCGAACCAATGAAGGAAAATGTCGCGCAATGCCGTCCACAGCGCCCGATCGGCATAGAAATCGGGATTGACGATATCCTCGTATTTCTTGGGCGGATTCTCGGCATATTTCATCGAGCCGTCGGGGCGGCGAATGAACCAGCCGGGATGCTCCTTCAGCCAGGGATGGTCTGGGGACATCTGCACCGCAATATCCAGGGCCAATTCCATCCCATGTTTTTTGGCGGCGGCAATCAGCGCGCGAAAATCCTCCAGGCTGCCCAGTTCCGGATGGATGGCGTCATGGCCGCCGGACGCATCGCCGATCGCATAGCTGCTGCCGGGATCGCCGGGCCCGGCTTTCAACGCATTGTTGCGCCCCTTGCGGTTGGTCGTGCCGATGGGATGGATGGGCGTGAGGTAGAGAACATCGAAGCCCATCGCCTGGATGCGCGGCAATTGGGCGATCACATCGCGGAACGTGCCGTGCTTGCCGCCCTTGCCGTAGCTTCTTGGAAACAATTCATACCAACTGGCAAAGCCGGCGCGTTCGCGCTCGACGTCCACTTCCTGCACATAGCTTTCGCCCAGGAACGGCCTGTGATCGGCGGCATGCATGGCCTGGCTGGTCTCGGGCGCCAGCAACAAGGCAATGCGATCGGCCGGGCCTAGCACCTTCAGCCCTTCCAGGATTTTCTCGATCCCCGCTTTGGTGGAACCGGCGGCTTCCCGCAGGGCCGTTTCGATCAGAAGGCGGCCCTCTTCGCTTTCAAGCGTCAGCGACAGGCCGGCGTCACGCTTCTTTTCGGTATCGCGAACAAAGCCGCCAAACAGGTCCAGCCAAGCCACGACGCGGAATTGCCAACCGCCTTCCTCATCGAGCTTGGTTTCCGCGCGCCAGCGGTCGTTGCCCAAGGCGTGCATGGCGATCCGGGTCCAGCCGCGCCGGACGGGACTGCGCACCCATAGCTCGGCGCCGATCGCTTCATGCCCATCGGTGAAAATGTCGGCTTCCACCGCCAACCGGTCGCCCTTGCAGCGTTTGACGGCATAGCGTCCCTCCTCCACCGAGGGCGTGATGGCGGAAATCACGACGCGGCGATGGGGCGACATCGCCTGATCCAGCGCGTCGTTTCGGCGAGCAGGTTTTGGCGGCTCTGCGTTCATTCCTTATTCCGCCGCGAGTACCTCGGGGCGGTTCAATCCGTTGCCGCTGGTCAATTTGGCAATGAACGAAGTGCCCCATTTCGAAATATCGGTGCGATGAAGTGCCCTCATCAATTCCTCGTGCCGGGCGCGACGCTCCGCCAGCGGCATGGCCAGCGCATGCTGAATGGCCTGGCTCACCGCTTCGGGATCGTTGGGATTGACCAGAAGGGCCGCGCGCAACTCGGCGGCAGCGCCGGCGAATTGTGAAAGGACAAGGACGCCAGGATCGGCCGGGTTCTGGGCGGCAATATATTCCTTGGCCACCAGATTCATCCCGTCGCGCAGCGGCGTCACCACGCCGGCGCGGGCGATCCGGAAAATGCCGGCCAGTTGGTCACGGCCATAGGCCCGGGTGACGAAGCGGATCGGCTGCCACAACACATCGCCATAATCGGCATTGATGCGGCCCGAAAGCGTATCGAGCTCCTGCTCCATGGCGGCATATTCGGCGATCGCCGAACGGCTCTTGGGCGTGATCTGCAAAAGAGTAACCCGGCCGCGCCATTCCGGCTTTGCCTTCAACACATGTTCGAAGGCCTCAAATTTCAGGCCCAGGCCTTTGGAATAATCCAGGCGATCCACCCCCACCACCAGATCGAGCCCGGTTTCCGCCAGGCGGCAGACGGTTTCCTGCCCCTGACCGGCCTGCGCCATGCGCTGGAACTCCACGGTTTCGATGCCGACCGGAAAAGTTCCCACCCGCAACCCGCTGGGAATGGTGCCCAGATGAGGCGAAGAACCGAATTGCTGGGCGATGTAGCGGGCGAAATTGACGGTATCGGTTTTGGTCTGAAAGCCCACCAGGTCGTATTCGGCCAGCGCCCCCAACACTTGGCTGTGGTGCGGCATGGCTGCCACCACTTCCGGCGGCGGCATGGGAATGTGCAGGAAGAAGCCGATCCGGTTGGTGAAGCCCCGCGACCGCAGCACCCGGGCAAGCGTCATCAAATGATAATCGTGAACCCAGACGACATCGTCGGGTTTGAGATTTTCGATCAGGAGATTGGCGAACCGGTCATTCACCCGGAGATAACCAGAAAGGTCGCGGCGGGAGAATTCCGCTAAATCTTGACGGTAGTGCAGGACAGGCCACAACACACGGTTGGCGAACCCGTTGTAATATTCTTCGAAGTCGCGGGAATTGAGATCCGTGACGATATATTCGGTGCCCGCGGCGCTGGAACGATGCACTAGGGCTTCGGCGGGGTCGTCCACCACCTTGCCGCTCCATCCCATCCAGACGCAGCGATGTTCCTTAAGCAGCGCCCTCAGCGCCACTTCCAGTCCGCCCGGATGAACCGCGCGTCCAGTGCTCGGGATGGAAACCCGATTCGACAGGATAAAAATGCGCGCCATTTGTCCCTCAGGGAGGGAATGGGCGGCCTGCGCAAAAGTTCCTCGATCACGACGGCTTTTGTGCCCGGCGGAATAATGACAGCGATTTCTTGTCTGAACGCTTTGGTACGCTTGGAACTGGTTGGCGCGATCAGCGGGACGGTGGTTGATTGGTCAAAAAGCGCAGCGGGCTGAGCGGACCGAGCGGGATATAGTCGAAGCCCATCAGTCCGGCTTGGCCCAGCGGGAATTTCTCCAGAATCGCTTTCGCTTCCTCGGGAGTCGAGGCGTTCACGATGAACACCACACCTTTTCCGTTGTTCTGCACATACCATTGGTCGATCTTGCCTGAGAGATAGGCGGCAACTGTGTCGCGCACCTCATGCGGCATGATGGTGGCCCGCTGCTCGGCCGTCATCGCCGCTCCCATGGAATGAGAGATCGCCAGGATCTTGGTGGTGGGGACGGTAGGCAGTCCTTGCGCCAGCGCAGGCGTTGCGAACGTCGCGGCCATGAATGCGATCAAGGGCAGGCGCATGGTTTCTTCTCCATCTGTGAATTGTATGGGAGCATATACTCCTATATCGCGTCGGGCAAGCGTAACTTTCTTTCGCGGGGCGCGAATTGCAGGGCATAGGGATCGCTGCGAAGATTGGGCCGGCCTTTCGGACCGGGATGTTGGATGACTCTGATTCTGCTGGCTTATCTGGGCGGCATACTCACCATTGTGAGTCCCTGCATCCTGCCCGTGCTGCCTTTCGTCTTTGCCCGTGGCGGAAAACCCTTCCTCACCGGCACCCTGCCTTTGCTTCTGGGCATGTGCGTGATGTTCGCAATTGTCGCCAGCCTTGTGGCGGTGGGCGGCGGTTGGGCGGTGAGCGCCAACCAATATGGCCGCATCGCCGCCCTGGTCCTTTTGGCGCTGTTCGGCGTCACCCTGCTCTCGCGGCGGCTGGCCGATACCCTCACCCGCCCGCTGGTGGCATTGGGCAATCGCCTATCGGCGGACGCGGACGCCGAAGGGGGCGCCGGTGCGTCATTCCTTCTTGGCATCGCCACGGGATTGTTGTGGGCACCTTGCGCCGGCCCGATCCTGGGGCTGGTGCTGACGGGTGCTGCCATCGGCGGCGCCAGCGTGCACACCACTTTTCTTCTTCTCGCCTATGCGGCGGGCGCGGCGACGTCGCTGGCGCTGGCGTTGCTGGCGGGCGGGCGCCTGTTCCAGGCGATGAAGGCATCCTTGGGCGCGGGCGAGTGGCTGCGCCGCGCGCTGGGCGTGGCCGTGCTGGCGGGCGTTCTGGCGATCGCTTTCGGGTTCGACACCGGCTTCCTGGCGCGGCTGTCCTTGGGCAACACCACGCGCTTCGAGGAAGGCCTGATCAGTTGGCTTCGACCTGCACCTGCTCGCCACGTCACACAAGTGGCGGGCAGCAGCCTGCCGGTTGAAGGCACGCTGCCGGAGTTGAACGGCGCGGTAGCGTGGCTCAACTCGCCGCCGCTCACCCGCGAGGCCTTGCGGGGCAAAGTGGTGGTGGTCGATTTCTGGACCTATTCCTGCATCAACTGCCTGAGGTCGCTGCCCTACATCGAAGCCTGGGCGCAGAAATACAAGGATCACGGCCTGGTGGTGCTGGGGGTGCATTCGCCCGAATTCGCTTTCGAGAAAGACGTCGCCAATGTGAAGAACGCGCTCACGGCGCTGGGCATCACCTATCCGGTGGCGGTGGACTCAAATCTCGCCATCTGGCAGGCCTTCAACAATGAATATTGGCCGGCGCATTATTTCATCGACGCCCAAGGCCGCATCCGCGCCCATCATTTCGGCGAAGGCGAGTACGACAAGTCCGAACGCATGATCCAAACCTTGCTCAAGGAAGCCGGCTACCAGAATGTGCCGGGCGGGATCGTCAATCCCGATGCCAAAGGCGCCTTGGCCGCCGCCGATGGCACCGACATGGAGTCACCCGAGACCTATCTGGGCTATGGCCGGGGCGAGAATTTCGCTTCGGGGCTGGCTTATATGGACAAAGCGGCAACCTATCGGACACCCGATACCCTCCAGCCCAATCAATGGGGCCTTACCGGACGCTGGACTATCGGCGAACAAAAAGACGTGTTGGCGCAGGCTGGCGGCAAGATCACCTTCCGCTTCCACGCCCGCGACCTTCATCTGGTGCTAGGTCCGGCCGAAGGCAAGCCTGTCCGCTTCAAGGTGACATTGGATGGGAAACCGCCAGGTGACAATCATGGCGTGGACACCGATGAGAGCGGCAATGGCACGGTGACCGGTCAGCGGCTCTATCAATTGATCCGCCAGCGGGATGGGGTCGCCGATCACACCTTCAGCATCCAATTTCTCGATCCGGGGGTGGAGGCTTACTCTTTTACCTTCGGTTGATCGTCACTTATAAAAACGCGATGAAGCTGCGTCCGCATTTGTTTCTTCTCGCCGCCCTGCTGGCATCGTTGAGCGCCGGCCCGTCATTCGCGCAGGATGCCTGTTTCTCCGCCTCCAAGACGTACCGCATCCATCCGCTGCACGGGGGGCGCGACAAAAAAGACAGTTGGATCGTGGAGGGGGACGCCTTCGCCCAATGCGTGCGGCGCGCCGAAGCGGCCGACAAGGCCCTGCACGCACGCTATCCGGAAACGGTCTATAATCTGTTGCCGGCCGCCACCATCGGCTGCCATTCGCCTTGCTGAATCAAGGCAGGCTGTCGATCGCCGCGCGAACTTGGCGCACCGTGTCACGGCTGGTTTCACGCGCGTCGTTGCCGATGAAGCCGAAGCGGACCAGCTTCTGGTCGATCTGTGGCCAAGGCGCACTGAATGAGCCATGCACCGCCTTCACGTTCGTCTTCTTTACGAAGGAGACGACATTGCCGGGATTGAGCCCGCTGCCGCCCAGAATCTCCAGGCGGTTGCCCGCCCGCGCCACCATCGCGGCGACGGTCTCGGCGCCATCGGGAGCCTTGAGTTCGCCGCCGGAGGTGAGAATGGTGCGAAAGCCCAGGCCGATGGCGATATCCACCGCGTCCAGCGGGTCGGGCATCAGATCCACCGAGCGATGCAAGGTAAGCTCCAGTCCGGCCGCCTGTTGGGCGAGCCGCGCGGTCGCTTTCTCATCGAGTTGCCCGGATGCAAGATTGGCCCCAATCACCACACCAGCAAGGCCGGCGGCGCGCGCGGCATCGATGTCCTGCCGCATCACGTCGATCTCGCCTTCCGAGAAAACATATGAGCCCACCCGCGGGCGAATCATCGCCCGGCTTGGCCGCGCGGCTTTTGCGGCGAACGCCATGAAGCCGGGGCTGGGCGTGAGTCCGCCGACAGACAGGGAGGAACAGAGTTCGATACGGTCCGCGCCGCCTTCGACCGCGGCATTAAAGCCGGCGGGACTGTCGACACAGACTTCAAGAAGAATACGAGGCATGTCGCGTCTCTTGTCAGAAGAGCGGCGAGGTCGTCAAGCCGCAAAGCTGTCCGCCGTCGCCTGGGCGTCCGGACCGATGATGATCTGCCAGCGCGCAGGCCCCGTCTGGACCACGCCGCGCGCCGCG
>DATNFZ010000022.1:0-5990 GCA_035606155.1 Rhizomicrobium sp.
TCCACCTGCGCCTTGGTGATGGCAAGGGGATGACAAAGCGGGATCAGGTCGGGCACGCGCTTGGCCGCCATGATGCCGGCGATGCGGGCGGCGGCGAGCACGTCGCCTTTGGGCGCGGTGCCGTCCATGACGGCGGCGAACGCTTCTTGCGAAAGCATCACGACCGCTTCCGCGGTGGCCTCGCGCGCGGTCACCGGCTTGCCCGAGACGTCCACCATATGGGCCTGGCCTTTGGCGTCGAGGTGCGAAAGCTTGCTCATTGCCGGAAACCGTCGCCCAGGAGCCGCCGTGTCGCCGCTTCCACATCCTTCTGCCGCATCAAGCTTTCGCCGATCAGCACCGAGGTGACATGGACCTGCGCCAGCCGTTTCAAATCGGCAGGCGCGGACAGCCCGCTTTCCGCCACCAGATGCGCCTCCCTGGGCGCTTGGGGTGCCAGCCTCTGCGTCACGTTCAAGTCGGTGACGAAGGTCTTGAGATTGCGGTTGTTGATGCCGATCAGGCGCGCTTCCAGCCCGGCCGCGCGTTCGAGTTCGCTTTCATCATGGACCTCGACCAGCACATCCATGCCGAACCGCTCCGCCTCTTCGATCAGCACGCGCGCAGTGCCGTCATTCACCATCGCCAGAATGATCAGGATGGCATCGGCGCCCCAACTGCGGGCTTCGGCCACCTGATAAGTCTCCAGCATGAAATCCTTGCGCAGCACCGGCAGGCGGGTGGCCTCGCGCGCGGTGGTGAGGAATTCCGGCGCGCCCTGGAAGGACGGCGTGTCGGTGAGCACGGAAAGGCAGGCCGCACCGCCCGCCTCATAGGCCATGGCGATCTCGGGTACATCGAAATCGGCGCGGATCAGGCCTTTGGAGGGGCTTGCCTTCTTGATCTCCGCGATCAGGCCGAATTCCCCGGATTCTTTTTTGGCTTCCAACGCCGCGCGGAAGCCGCGCACCGGATCGGCGTCCTTGGCGCGCGCTTCCACTTCCGCCAGCTTGAGCTTGGCCTTGGAGGCCGCCACTTCCTCTTTCTTATAGGCGAAGATCTTGTCGAGGATGCTCATGCGTTGTTCGACGCTTTCACCAACTGCTCCAGCTTGTCCTTTGCCGCGCCGCTGTCCAGCAAGTCCCGCGCTAGGCTAGCACCGGCCATTATATCGCCCGCGCGCCCGGCCACCATCAGGGCGGCCGCGGCATTGAGCACGACCACGTCGCGATAGGCGCTTTTTTCGCCCTCAAACAGCGCCCGAAGGGCCCGGGCATTTTCCCCTGCGCCGCCGCCCTTCAGTGCCTGGAGGCTGGATCGGGTCAGGCCGGCATCCTCGGGCGCGATTTTGGCCTCTGTGATCGCGCCGTTTTCCAGGTTCACGGCATTGGTGAGGTCGGTGGTGGTGAGTTCGTCCAGTCCGTCCTTGCCATGCACCACCATGGCGCGTTCGCAGCCCAGCGCACGAAGCGCCTCCGCATAGGGCAGCAGCCATTCCTCGGCGAAGACGCCCACCAGTTGCCGTTTCACACCCGCGGGGTTGGCGAGCGGGCCCAACAGATTGAAGATGGTGCGCTTGCCGATCGCCTGGCGGGCCTTGGCGACATGGCGCATGGCCGGGTGATGGGTCTGGGCGAACAGAAAAACGATCCCGATCTCGCGCAAGGTCCGTTCCGCGATGCTCGGCTCCAGATCGATCTTCACGCCTAAAGCTTCCAGTATGTCGGCGGCGCCGCTTTTCGACGACATGGAACGGTTGCCGTGCTTGGCCACTGGCACCCCGGCCGCCGCCACGACGAAAGACACCGCCGTCGAAATGTTGAGCGTGCCCAAGCCATCGCCGCCCGTGCCACACAGATCGATCGCCATGGGCGGTGCGGTGATCCCGCGCATCTGCGCTTTCATGGCCGCGACCGCGCCTACGAATTCCGCCGTGGAAGGCTTCCTCGCCGACAGCGCGATCAGGAAGGCGAGGATTTCGTCTTCGGTGGCGCGCCCGCTCAACAATTGGCCGAACGCGCGCGCCGCTTCATCCGCGCTCAGGGGATGGTCCTTGACGCGCGCGAGGTCGGCAATCGCGCTCATTGGGTCATGCTAAGGAAATTGGCAAGCAGGGCGTGGCCGTTCTCGGAGGCAATACTTTCGGGATGGAATTGCACGCCATGGACGGGATGGCTTCTGTGCATCACCCCCTGGATCACGCCGTCTTCGCTGGTCGCGGTGACTTCCAGGGCCTTCGGCATGCTGTCGGGGGCGATGGTGAGGGAATGATAGCGTGTCGCCTTGAAATCATTGTTGAGGCCGCGGAACACGGACTTGCCGGTGTGATGCACCGTCGAGAGCTTGCCGTGCATGGGCTCAGGCGCGCGCACCACTTTTGCGCCATAGGCCTGGCCGATCGCCTGATGGCCCAGGCACACGCCCAGGATGGGCACGCTTCCGTCAGCCTTCTCGATCAACTCCAGGCAGATGCCGGCTTCATTGGGAGTACAGGGCCCCGGCGAAAGCACAATACCTTGGGGACCGAGCGCCAAAATCTGATCGCTTGTCAGCGCATCATTGCGTTCCACCCGCACCTCCGCCCCCAATTCACCCAGGAAATGGAAGAGATTGTAGGTGAAACTGTCATAATTATCGATCAGCACTATCATCTAAGCCACTGATTGTGAACGGTAAACAAAAGAAGACGCAGGCTGGAGCCTCAAGCCTCCCCATAGAGCTATATAATAGCAAAATCCATTCCCGCTGATACCCGCGCGGACCACGCTTGATTTTGGCCGAACGGCAATGCAAGCAGGCGCGCGTCCAGACCAATTGAGGAAGCATGCTGCGGTTTTTCCAGGCGCTGATGCCGCGCGAGGAAAAATTCTTCGCCCTGTTCGACCGCCATGCCCGCACGCTGGTGGAGGGCGCGCTGGCGCTGCGCGATCTGCTCGAAGGCGGCGCCGGCGTGCCGGAAGCCTGCCGGCGCATCGTCGCCCATGAGAATGACGCCGATGGCATCGCCCGCGAAGTCCTGATCCGGGTGAGGCGCACCTTCATCACGCCGTTCGACCGAAGCGACATCATCGACCTGATCGGTCTGCTCGACGATTCCATCGACCAGATGCAAAAGACCGCCAAGGCGATCACGCTGTTTCAGGTGCGGGACTTCCAGCCACATATGCGCCAGATGGGCGACATCATCCTGCGCGCGGCCGAATTGACGGTGGAGGCGGTGGGTCTCTTGGCCTCGATGCGCGAGAATGTGGGCCGCATCAACGCTATCACCGAGGAAATCACCCGCCTGGAGGAACAGGCCGACGAACTCAACGATGCCGGCATCCGCGCCTTGTTTCTGGCCCATCGCGGCGGCGACGCGATGGACTTCATCGTCGGCAATGAGATCTACGATCATCTGGAAAAAGTGGTGGACCGTTTCGAGGATGTCGCCAACCGCATCAGCGGCATCGTCGTCGAGCAGGTATGACCGGCCTTGTCATCTTTCTGATCGCGGTGGCGCTGGCCTTCGATTTCCTCAATGGCCTGCATGACGCCGCCAACTCGATCGCCACCATCGTCTCCACCCGGGTGCTGGCGCCGCGCTATGCGGTGGCATGGGCCGCCTTTTTCAATTTCATCGCCTTTGCCGTATTCGGCTCGCAGGTCGCCAACACCATCGGCACGGGCATCATCACGCCCGCCATCGTCGGCGACGCGGTGATCCTGGCGGCGCTTCTGGGCGCCATCATCTGGAACATCGTCACCTGGCTGGTGGGCATTCCTTCGTCCTCCAGCCACGCCCTGATCGGCGGCCTGGTGGGAGCAGGAGTGTGCAAGGCCGGCTGGCATGTGATCGTATGGAATGGCCTGGGCAAGACCATCGCCGCGATCGTGATTTCGCCAGTCACCGGCTTTGTCCTGGCGCTGGTATTGGTGCTGGCGGTGTCGTGGCTGTTCGTCCGGGTCTCGCCTTTCAGGGCCGATCGCATCTTCCGTCAGGTGCAATTTCTCTCAGCTTCCGCCTATTCGCTGGGCCATGGCGGCAATGATGCGCAAAAGACCATGGGCATCATCGCCGTGCTTCTTTTTGCCCACGGCCTGGAGGGCGGGCATTTCTATGTCCCGTTCTGGGTGGTGTTGGCCTGCCAGGCGGCGATGGGCCTGGGTACGCTTTTGGGCGGCTGGCGGATCGTGCGCACCATGGGCTCGCGCATCACCCATTTGACTCCGGTGCAAGGGGTCTGCGCCGAAACCGCCGGCTCCATCACGCTGTTTCTCGCCACCTTTGCGGGCATTCCCGTTTCCACCACCCACACCATCACCGGCGCGATCGTGGGGGTGGGCGCGGCAAGACGCGTCTCGGCGGTGCGCTGGAACGTGGCCAAGGACATCGTGGTGGCCTGGATTCTCACCATGCCGGCCACGGCGCTGGTCGCGGCGGGACTCTATCTCCTGTTACGCAGTTTCGGCTTCGCGCCCTAACTGCGAGTTTCGGCGCCGATCCAGTCGAGATAGGGCCCGAATCCGGCGGCGAATTGCTGCGCCGCGATCTCCGGCGTCTCGTAGGGATGGAGCGCCTTGATGCGTGCGATCACGCGCTGAAACAGATCGGCGCGGGTCTTGGCCACCAGCATCACTTCCGGCTCGTGCCTGGTTTCGCCGTTCCAGACATAATGGCTTTCGATGTCCATCAATTGGACGCAAGCGGCGAGCCTTTCGTCCAGGAGCGCATCGGCAATACGCCGCGCATCCTCGCGGTTGGGGACGGTCGAGGTGATGACGCCATAGTCGGAAGGCTTGGCCATGGAACCCGATCCTGTCACAAATCATTTCCCTTGTGCGCGAAAGGAAACGCGTCATGCCCAAAAAACTCAAAGGTTCATGCCGCTGCGGCAAGGTCCATTTCAGCGTGATGAGCCATGCGCCACAACCCTACCAACTTTGCTATTGCTCCATCTGCCGCAAGACCCAGGGCGGTGGCGGCTTCGCCATCAATCTGATGGGCGATCACCGGACCCTCAAGGTGCGCGGCCAAAAAGCCATCCGCATCTTCCATGCCGAAATCAAGGACCAGCACGGCCATTGCCGCACCTCGGGCGGCGAGCGCCATTTCTGCTCGGGCTGCGGCACGGCGTTATGGGTCTATGATCCCGAATGGCCGGATCTGGTGCATCCCTTCGCCTCGGCGATCGACACGCCTTTGCCCACCCCGCCCTCCAAGGTGCATCTGATGCTGCGCTACAAAGCCAGTTGGGTAAAACCCGACTATGGCCGGGGTGACGCGAAATTCCGCGAATATCCCAAACTCTCGATCGAGGAATGGCACAGGAAGCGCGGTCTTTGGATTGAATAAAGGGATTGGGATCGATTAGGAGGCCCTCATGATCCGCAAGCTCGCGTCAGGCGAATATAGACTCTATTCGCGCAAGAAAAATCCCAAGACCGGCAAGCGCCGCAATCTGGGCACGTTCAGGACCAGGGCCGCCGCTGAAAAGCATGAGCGCGACGTCCAGTATTTCAAACGTCACTGAAAGGGGGATTCCCGCGAGGGATTTTTCAGATCAAGCCGGCTGCTTGGTGGTGCGCAGATAAGGCTTGTGGGTCTTGTAGCCGGGGAACAGATTCTTGGCGTCCTCGTCGTTCACCGCGCCGGTGATGATCACGTCCTCGCCCTGTTTCCAGTCGGACGGCGTCGCCACCTTGTGCCGGCTGGTGAGCTGCATGGAGTCAATCACCCGGATGATCTCGTCGAAATTGCGCCCGGTGGTCATGGGATAGACGATCAGAAGTTTGATGCGCTTGTCGGGACCGATGATGAAGACATTGCGCACGGTGGCGTTGTTCGCCGGAGTGCGGCCTTCCGAAGAGCCCTCGGTGTCGGCCGGCAGCATGCCGTAGAGTTTGGAGACTTTGAGATCGGTGTCGCCGATCATGGGATAATTGGGCGCCATGCCCTGGGTCTCCGCGATGTCCTTGGACCAATTGGTATGATTGTCCACCGGATCGACCGAGAGCCCGATTACCTTGAC
>DATNFZ010000023.1:0-6956 GCA_035606155.1 Rhizomicrobium sp.
GTGCTGGGACAGCTGGGCAAGGCTTTCTCGATCATGCCGGAAGCGCGCCTGCTGGTGACGGGCGGGCCTTACGCCTGGGCGCGGCATCCCTTGTATGTGATGGAGTTCATCACGCTTCTGGGCACCGCCATCCAGTTCGCCCAGCCCTGGGCGGCGCTGCTGGCGATCGGCGTGGTGGTGCTCCAGGTGCTGCGCACGATCTGCGAGGAGCAGGTGCTTTCCGAGGTCTATCCGGAATATGCGAGCTACCAGGCGCGGGTAAAGCGTTTTGGTGTGATTTAAGAAACGTCCTCACCCTGAGCTTGTCGAAGGGTGAGGAATGCAGGACCTGCGGCGCATCCTCATGCTTCGACAAGCTCAGCATGAGGAGTTCGGGCGATCTCGAAGCTTGGTCAAGGCATGCCTCCCCCGCGCGCGTGAGCGCTGGCGGGGAGGTGGCCGTAGCAGCGCTTGCGATGCGAAGGCCGGAAGGGGAACAAAAAAGGCGCGCTCAGAGAAACTCGACTTTTAAAATCTCATAAGAGCGCGCGCCCCCCGGGGCGGCGACCTCAACCGTGTCGCCCTTGCTCTTGCCGATCAGGGCGCGCGCGATGGGAGAGGAAAGCGAGATGCGGCCCTTCTTGGCGTCGGATTCTACATCGCCCACGATCTGGTATTTGCGCTTCTCATCTGTGTCCTCGTCCACCAAAGTGACGGTGGCGCCGAACTTGATGCTGCCGCCCGACAATTTGGAAATGTCGATCACGTCGGCGCGGCCGATCTGGTCTTCCAGCTCCAGCACGCGGCCTTCGATGAAGCTCTGGCGCTCCTTGGCGGCATGATATTCGGCGTTCTCCGAAAGGTCGCCATGGGCGCGCGCTTCCGCGATCAGCTTGATGATTTCGTGGCGGTCTTCGTTCTTGAGCCGGTTCAGTTCGTCTTCCAGGGACTTGAAGCCCTGGGCTGTCATCGGAATTTTTTCCATCATGGTCCGCATTCCATTGGGCCAACAGAACCCACCGTCCGGCGTAAGGTTCCGGAGTGGGCTCGCCTAGCTTTATAAAACCTTGATACTACTGGGTTTTCAAATATGTGGGCATCACCCAGCCGCCAAAGAGTATGACTGGAGGGGGGCAACTTCAAGAGACTGGCCCTTGAGCGCGGCGATGGCCTCGGTCGCAGCCTTCGCCCCCGCCACGGTGGTGTAATACGGCACTTTGAGGGTCAGGGCGGCGCGGCGGATGGACGAGGAGTCGGCCAGGGCCTGAGCCCCCTCGGTGGTGTTGAACACCAGGTGGATTTCACCGTTCTTCAAGGCATCCACCACATGGGGCCGGCCTTCCAGCACCTTGTTGATGGTGGCGACGGGAAGCCCCGCCTTGGCCAGCGCCCGTGCCGTTCCGCCGGTGGCGATCAGCGAGAAGCCCATCCCCACCAGATCGCGCGCCGGGGGCACGATCAAATCCTTGTCGGAATCCTTGACCGAGATGAACACGCTGCCGCCCATCGGCAGCCGCGTGCCGGCGCCGATCTGGCTCTTGGCGAAGGCCCGGGCGAAGCTGGTATCGAGGCCCATCACCTCGCCGGTCGAACGCATCTCCGGCCCCAGGATCGTGTCCACGCCGGGAAAGCGGGCGAACGGCATCACCGCCTCCTTGACCGAGACATGGTCGGAGGTGGTGGGCTTGAGGTCGAAGGCGGAAAGTTTTTCGCCCGCCATCACCCGGGCGGCGATCGCCGCCACCGGCAGGCTGATGGCCTTGGCGACGAACGGCACGGTGCGGCTGGCGCGGGGATTGACCTCCAGCACATAGATCTCATCGCCCTGGATGGCGTATTGCACATTCATCAGCCCACGGACATTCAACGCCACCGCCATCGCGCGTGTCTGGCGCTCGATCTCGGCGACGATGGCGGGCTTCAGACTGTGTGGCGGCAGCGAGCAGGCGGAATCGCCGGAATGCACGCCCGCTTCCTCGATATGCTCCATGATCCCGGCGATGAATACCTGGTTGTCGGCGTCGCAGATCGCGTCCACATCCACTTCGACGGCGCTGTTCAAGAAACCGTCGATCAGGACCGGGTTGTCGCCCGAGATGCGGAACAATTCACCCGATGCCACCTGTTCTTTCAATTGCGTTTCGTCCGCCACCACCACCATGCCGCGCCCACCCAGGACATAAGAGGGCCGCAGGATCACGGGATAACCGATCTGGCGCGCGGCGGTGACGGTCTCCTCCGCCGTCATGGCGGTGGCGTTGCGCGGCTGCTTCAGATGGAGGTCATTCAATAACTTCTGAAAACGTTTGCGATCTTCCGCCAGGTCGATGGCGTCGGCGCTGGTGCCCAGGATCGGCACGCCACAGTCGCGCAGCGTGTTGGCAAGCTTGAGCGGGGTCTGGCCCCCGAACTGCACGATCACCCCGGCCAGGGTGCCCTTTTCCTGTTCCTTGGCGACGATCTCCAGCACGTCCTCGGCGGTGAGGGGCTCGAAATAAAGCCGGTCCGAGGTGTCGTAGTCGGTCGAAACCGTCTCGGGATTGCAGTTGACCATGATGGTCTCATAGCCCTGGGCCGAGAGCGAAAACGCCGCGTGGCAGCAGCAATAGTCGAACTCGATGCCCTGGCCGATGCGGTTGGGCCCGCCGCCCAGGATGATGATTTTTTTCCTGTCGCTGGGATTGGCCTCGCATTCCGGCTGCCCGCTGATCGGCGTTTCGTAAGTGGAATACATATAGGGCGTGAGCGCGCGGAATTCGGCCGCACAGGTGTCGATGCGCTTGTAAGCCGGCCGGATGTTCAAGGCATGGCGGCTGCGGCGCACATCGCCTTCTTTTATGCCCGTGAGCTTGGCCAGCCGCGCGTCGGAAAAACCCATCGATTTGAGGCGGCGCAAACCCTTCTCATCCTTGGGCAGGCCGTTCCTTTTGAGCGCCGCTTCCGTTTCGACGATGGTTCTGATCTCGCCCAGGAACCAGGGGTCGTAGCCGGTGATCTTCTGGATCTCCGAAAGCGGGAATCCGTGACGCATCGCCTGGGCGGCGTTGAGCAGCCGGTCGGGGGTGGGCTTGGCCAGGGCGGCGCGGATCGCGGTCTTGTCATCGGAGAGCTTGGTCTCGTCAAAGCCGGTGAGGCCCGTCTCCAGCGACCGAAGCGCCTTTTGGATCGACTCGGCAAAAGTGCGGCCGATCGCCATGGCTTCGCCCACCGATTTCATCGCGGTGGTGAGAAGGGGCTCGGCGCCGGGGAATTTCTCGAAGGCGAAGCGGGGGATTTTGGTCACGATGTAATCGATGGTGGGCTCGAACGAGGCCGGCGTCACCTTGGTGATGTCGTTCTTGAGTTCGTCCAGGGTGTAGCCGACGGCCAACTTCGCCGCGATCTTGGCGATGGGAAAACCGGTGGCCTTGGAGGCCAGCGCGGAGGAACGCGAGACGCGGGGGTTCATCTCGATCACCACCATGCGCCCGTCACGCGGGTTGACGGCGAACTGCACGTTCGAGCCGCCGGTCTCGACCCCGATCTCGCGCAAGACCGCGATTGAGGCCGAGCGCATGCGCTGATATTCCTTGTCGGTGAGGGTGAGTATAGGGGCGATGGTGATGGAGTCGCCGGTATGCACGCCCATCGCGTCCACATTCTCGATCGAACAGATGATAATGGCGTTGTCGGCCTTGTCGCGCACCACCTCCATCTCGAATTCCTTCCAGCCCAGCACCGATTCCTCGATCAGCACTTCGCGGGTGGGCGAGGCATCGAGCCCCGCTTCGACGATGGCGAAGAATTCCTCGCGGTTATAGGCGATGCCGCCGCCGGTGCCGCCCATGGTGAAGGAGGGCCGGATCACCGTGGGAAGCCCCACTTGGTCCAGCGCCGCCAGTGCCTTGGTGAAACTCTCCGGCGACAATTCCATCATGGGATTATTGTTGCCGTCATAGACGGTGTTGCCGGCGGTGTCTTTTTTCTGGCGAAGCTGGCCCTTGAGCGTGATGCCCTTGGGCACCTCCAGGCCGATGGCGATCATCGCCTGCTTGAAGCGTTCGCGGTCTTCCGCCTTGTCGATGGCGTCGGCGGTGGCGCCGATCAATTCCACCTTGTGGCGCTCCAGCGCGCCGATCTTGCGTAAGCTGAGCGCGGTGTTGAGCGCGGTCTGCCCGCCCATGGTGGGAAGGAGCGCGAACACCTTGCCGGGCGGCACATTGGGCCGCTCGCGGGCGATGATCTTCTCCACGAATTCCGGCGTGATGGGTTCTATGTATGTCGCGTCCGCCATGCCCGGGTCGGTCATGATGGTGGCGGGGTTCGAATTGACCAGCACCACCCGATAGCCTTCCTCGCGCAGCGCCTTGCAGGCCTGGGCCCCGGAATAGTCGAATTCGCAGGCCTGGCCGATCACGATGGGTCCCGCGCCGATGATCAGGACGGTATGGATATCGGTGCGTTTGGGCATACTCTTCTCTGTTTGGCCCGGGCCGCTCGGCCCGGGTGACTCGCGCGCAAGAGGGCCAACGCTTTTGAGGGCGTTTGGGAGCGGCCAAGGTGTAGGTTAAGGGGACCGTCTAGACGGTCCGGCTTATCACTGCAACCCCATTTTTGCGCGCGCCTAGAGAGGTCAGAAACCGCTCACATCTTTCCGGATAAGCGGGCAGGCCTAGAATTTCCAGGAAAGTTCAGCCCGGACGGCGTGATCCTCTGCCCGGTTGGAGATTTCGCCGTCATAGCCGATGGACAGGATCGTTGCCGGCGAAAGACTGATGTCCAGCCCGGCCTGGATGGTGGCGGCATCGGTGCCAAGCGGCACGCCCAAAACCGTGAAGCTTTGGCTGGTTTCCGCGAACGTCAAAGTCTGACTGGGCAGGAAACGGGTGAAAGCATGCTGCCAGCCCACATTGAGGTTGGGCACCACGCCCAGATCGCCCACCGACCATGAGGGCGCGGCCGCGCGCACGCCCACCGTGAGATAATTCTCGCTGGCGGACTTGGCGCCGCCATCGAGCGCCGCCACACCGCCGGTCTCAGTGAAGGCGCCGGTGCGGGCCGAAACATCGGCCAGATTCACGTAAGGCTCCAGCGCCATCAGATCGAAAGTGTCCGCCGGAATGCGGTAGCCCACTTCGCCGAAGATCTGCGTCAGGCCGTTGGATTGGTGATCGCTATCGGTCTCGGAGAATGACGTAATCTGGCGGGTGACGCGATTGCTGCCCCAGCCGTAATCCACACCCAGGCTCGCGGCCCAGGTCTGATCGGTCCAATTGGCGTAGCCGATCACGTGATTGGTGCTACCGGTGGCGGAGGCGGTTTCGGTGGGAAGATTCGCGTGCTGGCTGGTGAAGGCAAAGCCCCCGCCTAGATTGAAGCCTTCCGCGACGGGTACATCGGCGCCCAGGATCACGCCCGAGTCATTGTGATGCACGGCGGCGGCATTGCCATCGCTGTCGATGGAGCCATAGGCGCCGAAGCCCGCGGCCCATACCGTCACGCCGTCACCGCCCGCGATGGCGTGGTTGATCACCGTATCGCGGATGATTTTGCCGTCTTCGACCAGGGCGCTTCTGAGCGAGGCATGAATATCGCCCGACAATTGCGCCAAGGCGGCTGGCATCGCCGAGGCGCCGCTGGTCACGACCGCCCCAAGAGTTGTGTAGAGCGTCGCATTGCTGGGGCTGGCGGTCACGGCGTTGCCGGCGGCGATCTGGTTGGGGGTCTGGCCGAAGGTGCCGAACAGGAAGGTGATGGTCGGCGGCGACCCTGGAGGAGGGGGTGGCGATGACGAAGATGAAGATGACGGCGCGGTGAGGATCAAGTCCACCGCGGTGGCGCTGTACTGGATGGTGGAGTTGAGGCCGGTGAAGCTGGCGCCGGTGACGGTGGTGAAAGTGCCCGACACGCTCGCGGCCGAGATCAACGTGTAGTCGTGCGCGCTGTAAGTGCCCGCATCCTGGGTGATGGCCAAGGTGGTGGCGCTGCCGATGGTGACATTGCCGGTGGCGACCAGCTCGTCTGCCGCGCTGGGCGAGACTTCCGACGCGAACGTCGTGCCGTTGCCCAGCGCCACATTGCCGTTGGCATGCAAGGTGCCGATGGCGTCGCCCGGCGCCAGCGTACCGCTGGTGACATTGATCGCGCCCACCGTGCCGGTGCCGTTGAGCTTGCCGCCGGCAACCGTCACCGGTCCCGCCAGCGAACCCATGACCGTCAAGGCGCCCGCGTTCACGGTGGTGGCGCCGGTATAAGTATTGGCGCCAGACAATGTTTCCGTGCCCGCGCCCAGCGTGAGCCCGCCCGAACCCGAAATCACGCCCGAGAAGGTGCCGGCCGCATTGGTGAGGGTGAGCGTGTTGGAGCCCAGTTTCACCGCGCCGCCGCCAGACAGGGTCTTGATCGAAACGCCGGCGCTGCTTGCGGAAATGTCGAAGGTGCCACTGTCGGCGACGCCGCTGGAAGCGGCGATAGAGCCCGCGCCTGACAGTGCCAAAGTCGCCCCGCTGGCGATACTGGTCGCGCCCGTATAGGTGTTCACGCCGGACAAGGTTTCAGTGCCGCCATTGACCGTAAGGCCGCCTGAACCCGCGATCACGCCCGAGAATGTTCCTGCTGCGGCCGTCAGTGTCAGCGAATTCGTGCCCAGGGCGAGGCTGCCGCTGCCGGCAAGGCTTGCGAGCGAGATATTGCCGCTCGCCGCCGAAACATCGAAGGTGCCGTTATCGGTGACGCTGGAGCCGGCAATGGCGCCGCTGCCGGAAAGGGCCAGGGTCGCGCCGCTGGCGATGGTGGTGGTGCCGGTATAGCTGTTGCTGGCGGTGAGCGTAAAGCTTCCCGCATTGACGGCAATGCCGCCCGTTCCGCCGATCGTGCCGTCGAATGAGCCGCTGGCGTTGGTGAGGGCAAGCGTCCTCGCGCCCAGGACCACCGTGCCGCTCCCTGCCAGGTTGGCGATCGAAACGCCGGCGCTGCTTGCGGAAATGTCGAAGGTGCCA
>DATNFZ010000024.1:0-5241 GCA_035606155.1 Rhizomicrobium sp.
CCACGAAGAAGAAATAATTGATCACATGCTCGGGCTGGCCGGTGAAGCGCTTGCGCAAGACCGGGTCCTGCGTCGCCACGCCCACCGGACAAGTATTGAGATGGCATTTGCGCATCATGATGCAGCCCGAAGCGATCAGAGGCGCGGTGGCGAAACCGAATTCGTCGGCGCCAAGAAGTGCGGCCACCGCCACGTCGCGGCCGGTGCGCAAACCGCCATCGGCCTGCACCGCGATGCGGCCGCGCAGGCCGTTCAACACCAAGGTTTGCTGCGTTTCGGCCAGGCCGATTTCCCACGGGCTTCCCGCATGGGTGAGCGAAGTAAGCGGCGAAGCGCCGGTGCCGCCTTCATAGCCCGAGATGGTGACATGATCGGCCCGGCATTTGGCCACACCCGCCGCCACCGTGCCCACGCCCACTTCCGACACCAGCTTGACCGAGATGCGCGCCTTGCGGTTGACGCTTTTCAGGTCGCGGATCAGCTGCGCCAGGTCTTCGATGGAATAAATGTCGTGATGGGGCGGCGGCGAGATCAGACCCACGCCGGGCGTGGAATGACGCACTTTGGCGATGGCCTTGTCCACCTTGTGGCCGGGCAATTGGCCGCCTTCGCCGGGTTTGGCGCCCTGCGCCATCTTGATCTGGATGTCGTCGGAATTGACCAGATATTCGGTGGTGACCCCGAAGCGGCCTGACGCCACCTGCTTGATCTTGGAGCGCATCGAGTCGCCATTGGGGAGCGGCTTGAAGCGGTCGGGTTCTTCGCCGCCCTCACCGGTATTGGAACGGCCGCCAATACGGTTCATGGCGATGGCGAGATTGGTGTGCGCCTCGCGCGAGATCGAGCCGAAGCTCATGGCGCCGGTCGAAAAGCGCTTGACAATCTCGCCGGCCGCTTCGACCTGGTCGAGCGGCACGCCCGCGCCTTCCGGCTTGAACATCATAAGGCCGCGCAACGTGAGCAGGCGCTCATTCTGCTCGTTGATCTCCTTGGCAAAGAGCTGGTACTCGGCCGGATTGTTGCCGCGAACCGCGTGCTGAAGGTGCGATACACTCTCGGGCGTCCAGGCGTGATCTTCGCCGCGCAGCCGGAAGGCATAATCGCCCCCCACATCCAGCGCGCCGCGATAGATGGGACTGTCGCCATAGGCGTCGCGATGGCGGCGCACGCTTTCCTCGGCGATCTGGGCCAAGCCGATGCCCTGGATGGTCGAAGCGGTGCCGGTGAAATATTTCTCGATGAAGTCGGTCGCGAGCCCCACCGCATCGAAAATCTGCGCGCCGCAATAGGATTGATAGGTTGAGATGCCCATCTTGGACATCACCTTCAAAATGCCCTTGCCCAGTGCCTTGATGTAGTTCTTCTGCACATCATAGGAAGTGAGCGCCAGGTTGGCGCGCACCCTTATTTGCTCCAAGGTCTCGAAGGCGAGATAGGGATTGATGGCTTCCGCGCCGTATCCGGCCAGCACGCAGAAATGATGCACTTCGCGCGCTTCACCGGTCTCGACCACCAGGCCCGCCTGCATGCGCAACCCCTGGCGGATCAGATGATGATGGACCGCGGCGGTGACGAGGGCTGCGGGCACCGGAATGCGCTCGGGCGAGACGGCCCGATCCGACAGAATGAGAATATTGTTGTCGGCCAACACAGCATCGGTGGCGTTGTAGCAGATGCGCGTTATGGCCTGAGCGAGGCCGGCCGCGCCCTCGCCGGCCAGCCAGGTGCAGTCGATGGTCGCGGTGCGGAAGGCGCCGTCCACCAATTCCGAAATGGCGCGGATCTTTTCCACATCGGCGTTGGTGAGGATGGGCTGGCTGACCTCCAGCCTTTTGTGCGCACCCGCGTCACGACCCAGAAGATTGGGCCGGGGTCCGATCATCGAGACCAGGCTCATCACCAATTCCTCGCGGATCGGATCGATCGGCGGATTGGTGACCTGGGCGAAATTCTGCTTGAAATAATTGTAGAGCAGCTTGGGCTTGTTCGAGAGCACCGCCAGCGGCGTATCGGTGCCCATCGAGCCCACCGGATCGTCGGCCATGCGCGCCATCGGCTCGAGGAAGAAGCTTAGATCTTCCTGGGTATAGCCAAAGGCCTGCTGCTTATCGAGCAGAAGCGAGGGATCGTTGGCTTTGGACTGCCGCGCCTCTTCCGGCACTTCCGGCAGTTCTTCCAGCTTGTACTGCGCTTCGCGCAGCCATTCGTCATAGGGCTCGGCACTGGCGAGTTTGGCCTTGATCTCTTCGTCCTCGACGATGCGGCCTTCTTCCAGATCGATCAGCAGCATCTTGCCGGGCTGAAGCCGCCATTTGCGCTTGATCTTCTCTTCCGGCACCGGCAGCGCGCCCGATTCCGAGGCCAGGATCACATGATCGTCGTCGGTGACGATGTAGCGCGCGGGGCGAAGCCCGTTGCGGTCCAGGGTGGCGCCGATCTGCCGGCCATCGGTAAAGGCGATCGCCGCGGGGCCGTCCCACGGCTCCATCAACGCGGCATGATATTCGTAGAAGGCCTTGCGCTTGGCATCCATCAATTTGTTGCCGGCCCACGCCTCCGGGATCAGCATCATCACGGCATGCGCCAAGGGATAGCCGCCTGCCACCAGAAGCTCGAGCGCATTGTCCAAACTGGCGGTGTCGGACTGGCCGTGAGGTATCAGCGGCCACATCTTGTCCAGATCGGGTCCGAGCAGTTCGGACTCCATGGTGCGGCGGCGCGCATTGATCCAGTTCACATTGCCGCGCACCGTATTGATTTCGCCATTGTGAGCGATGAAGCGGAAAGGATGCGCCAGCTTCCAGCTGGGGAATGTGTTGGTGGAGAAGCGCTGGTGCACCAGCGCGATCGCCGATTGGGTGAGCGGATTGGTGAGATCGCGGTAGAAGCGGCCCACATCATGCGCCAGCAGGAGGCCCTTATAGACCACCGTGCGGGTGGAGAAGCTGGGCATGTAAAGCTGGGTGATGGCGGGCTGCTTGTGCTTCTTGGCCATCTCGATCAGGGGATTCTGGGTCTGCTTGCGGATGGCAAGCAGCTTCCTCTCGAACGCGTCCTGATCTTTCACCCTGGGGCCCGCCGCGACGATGGCCTGGCGGATCAGCGGCATCTGGTCGAGCACGGTCTTGCCCAGGCCGGCGGGATCGGTGGGCACATCGCGCCAGCCCAACAGCACCTGGCCTTCGACCTTGATGAAATGCTCGAACTGTTTGATGACGATGTCGCGCGCCTTGGCTTCGCGCGGCAGGAAGCACATCGCCACCGCATATTTGCCGGGCTCGGGCAGGACCACGCCGGTGCTCTTGGCCCATTCGCGCAAAAGCGCGTCGGGGATCTGGATCAGGATGCCGGCGCCGTCGCCCACCAGCGGGTCCGCGCCCACCGCGCCCCGGTGATCGAGATTGATGAGAAGCTGCAGGCCAAAGCCGATGATGCCATGGGATTTCTGGCCCTTGATGTTGGCGACAAAGCCCACGCCGCAGGAATCATGCTCGTTCCTGGGATCGTAGAGACCTTGTTCCGGCGGCAAGCTCATGGCCCGCAATTCCCCTAATCGGCCCACACCCAATCCTGCGGGGCCGGTTCCAACAAGAAAAAACCAAAGCGAAATTGCTTTTTGCACACATACGTCGCGGGCACCAGTTGCAGCGCAACATGCCGGCCCGGCTTTTGATGCCGCACTTGACTCTCGGATGGTCGAGAGTAGATTAGAACATAACATGAACAAACAGGAAAAATTGGCGGATTTACGCCATTTCTTGAACCGTTACGGCCTGCCCCATGATCGGCGCGCGGTTCCCTTGGGCATGACCGATGCCGATGCCGTGCTGGGCGGAGGTCTCAGGCCGGGCGCCCAGCATGAAGTGTTCGCCCAGGATTGGGGGGCCAGTGGTTTTGCCGCCTGCTTAGGGCTCCGGGCGATGGGGAAGAAACCGCTATTCTGGGTCCGCACCGATTATGCGGCACTGGAATATGGCGCGCTTTCGGCCACGGGCTTTCTGGAGTTGGGCGGCGATCCCGAGAAATTGCTTCTGTTGCGGGCTGCCAACAACGAAGACGCGCTGTCCGCCGCGGCCGACATTCTCGCTTCACCGCATATGGGCGCGGTGGTGCTGGAGTTGGAAGGCCAAGCCCATGTGTTGGACTTGTCCGCCAGCCGCAGGCTGGGACTGATTGCGGAGGAAAGCGGCGTGACGCTGTTCGTCTTGCGCGAAGGCGCGGATGCACGGCCCAGCGCCGCCGTCACGCGCTGGCAGGTGCGAAGTCTCAATGCCCGTGCCGAGGATGATGATTGGGGATCGCCCCGCTATCTGACGCGACTTACACGCCATCGCCTGGGCGGGTTGGGTGAGTGGATCATGGAATGGAATCCGCAAAATGGAAATTTCCGCCAAGAAGCGACGCATCATGGCGCTGTGGCTGCCGCGCCTTTCGACCGACCGGCTGACGCGTCTTATCGTTTCGCCTGACCGGGCCGCTCTGGCAAAAACGCCGCTGGTGGTGGCCGGACGCGCCAACAATGCGCTTTATGTCTATGCCCTGAACAAGGCGGCGGTGCGGGCCGGGATTTATCACGGCCAACCTTTGGCCAATGCCCGCGCCATGATCCAGACTCTCAAGATCGTGCCCGCCGATGAAAAGAGAGATGCGGAGTTATTGGAAGGGATCGCCGATTGGTGCGACCGCTTCACGCCGCTGGTGGCGCTCGACTCTCCGCAAGGTCTGCTCTTGGACATCACTGGCGTGACGCATCTCTTCGGTGGCGAAGAGGCGATGCTTTCTTTGGCGCGCGCCAAGATCGCCGCTCAGGGTTTTGCCGTGCAGGGCGCCATTGCCGACACCTGCCTGGCAGCGCGCGCTTTGGCGCGTCATGCCAACGGCACGGTGGCGCCGCCCGACGAGAATGCGCGCATGCTGGCGCCGCTTCCGGTCGCGGCCTTGGATTGCAACGAAGACATCATGCGGGCACTGCGCCGCGCCGGCCTCAAGACCATCGCCCAGGTGGCCGAACGGGGGCGCGCCGAATTGGCCTCGCGGTTCGGCGGCGGGTTCGTCACCCGTTTGGATGTGATGCTTGGCCGGCACGAAAAGCCTTTGGCGCCGCGCCGGCCTCTACCTGATTTCCGCGCCGAACAGCGCTTTGCCGAACCGGTGATCACCAAGGATGTGATCGCCGCCAGTCTTCATACTCTGGCCACCTCCTTAAGCGGGATGCTGGAACGCGAGGACCAGGGCCTGCGC
>DATNFZ010000025.1:0-34577 GCA_035606155.1 Rhizomicrobium sp.
CTGAACGTCTGGGCGCCCACCCATCGCAGCGGGCCCTTGCCGGTGCTGATCTTCTTTCCCGGTGGCGCCTATCATGGCGGCTCGGCGGAAGGCTTGAGCGAGATCGAGCCGTCCTACGACGGCGGCAAGCTGGCGGCGCGGGGGATCGTGGTGGTGACCGCGAATTACCGGCTGGGCCTGTTCGGCTTCCTCGCCCATCCCGAACTCAGCGCGGAATCGCCGCATCATGTCTCCGGCAACTATGCCCTTCTGGACCACATCGCGGCGCTCAATTGGGTGAAGGCCAACATCGCCCGCTTCGGCGGCGATCCGAACCAGGTCACCATTTCGGGCCAGTCGGCGGGCGCGTTCAGCGTGGGCTATCTGATGACGTCGCCCTTGGCAAAAGGCTTGTTCGTCCGCGCCATCGCCCATAGCGGCACGGTTTTGAACCGCTCGGGTATCCCCGAACTCGCGCAAGCCGAGCAGGCCGGTGCCAAATTCGTGCACGGCTTCGGCGTGCCCGATCACGGCGCGATTGCGGCTTTGCGCAAAATGCCGGCGGCGCAGTTAATCAAGACCATGATGGCGAACGCGGCGTTTCATGCGACCGAGCCGCGCGGGCCGGTGGTGGACGGTTATGTGTCCCCCGAGCAGCCGGCTTTGGTGTTCGAGCAAGGCAAGGAAACCAAAGTGCCCTTGCTGGTGGGCAACACCGCCCGCGACGGCGACGAAGATAGTATGGGTGTCTCGGGCACCCCCAAGGCGGACAAGACACTGGCAGACAAAAGCCGGCCCATTTCCGCATCCCACAAGGTCGCGCCGATGGATGCCAACGGCATGAAACAGGTTGCGGCCTATTACGGGCGCGACGCCGGCCTCGCCGCCAAGGCGGCCAAACTCTATGGCGACGCGAAAACCACCGATCCGGTGGATGGCGATGCAATCAATGCGTTCGAGACGGATACGGCGTTCCGCTGCGGGGCGGACATGATCGCGGATTGGCATTCGCAGGTCGCGCCCACCTGGCAGTTTCAGACTTCGGCGGGTTACGAGCCCTTGGGCGCGGTGCATCTGTGGGACATGTTCTATCTGTTCGGCTGGCTGAAGGCGCCGGCCGACCAGCCGCGCGACAAGTTGCTGGCGGATCAGATGCAAGGCTATTGGGTCCACTTCGTGAAAAGCGGCGATCCCAACGCACCGGGCCTGCCGTCATGGCCCAAGAGCGGTGCGGGGCTTGGCTATCTCGACTTCACTTCGAACGGCGCGGTGGCCAAGACGGGCCTGCGCGCGGCCGCCTGCGGCCTTTATGCGAAGAAGAAAGAGCAGGATCTCGCGGCGCTGGCGCACTAGATCCGCTTGGCATCCCTGATGCTGCTGAGGAACGCGCGCGTGCGCTCGCGCGTGGGATGGCCGAAAATCCGCTCCGGCGTACCCTCCTCATGGACCGCGCCGTCGCAGAGAAAGCAGACCTTGTTCGAGACTTCGCGGGCAAAGCCCATTTCGTGCGTGGCCAACACCATGGTCATGCCGTCTTGCGCCAGCTTGCGCACGATGCCCAGGACTTCCGACACCAGCTCGGGATCGAGCGCCGAAGTGATCTCGTCCAACAGAAGCACCATGGGGTCCATGGCCAGGGCGCGCACGATGGCCACACGCTGCTGCTGGCCGCCGGAAAGGCGGTCCGGATATTCCTTTGCCTTGTCCGCGAGCCCGAAACGGGCAAGCAGCGCCATGGCGCGCTCTTCGGCTGCCGCCTTGGACAGTTTCAAGACCTTCACCGGCGCCAGAGTGACGTTCCCCAGCACACTCATGTGGGGGAAGAGATTGTAGCCCTGGAAGACGATGCCGATATCGCGGCGAAGCGCGTTGACGTCCACGCCCGGCCCGCTGACGCGCTCGCCATGGACCAGGATTTCGCCGTCATCGATCGCTTCCAGCCCGTTGATGCAGCGGAGCAGGGTGGATTTACCCGAGCCCGAAGGGCCAATGATCGAGACCACCTGATGCTCTTCAACCGTGAGCGATAGCCGGTTGATCACCGGCAAATCGCCATATCTTTTGGAGATGTCGCGGATGTCGATGAAGGCCATCGTCAGCGGGCCCGCAGGCGGGCGCGGTCCCGCTGCATCATCCGCTCCAAAAGGTGCGACTGGGGAATCGAGATGAGGATGAACAGGAGCGCCACGCTGGTCGCCGCCGAAAGATTGTAATGGTTGGTGGCGATCAGCATGGACTGGTTGAATGCGTCGATCACCCCCACCACGCTCACCAGCGCCGTGTCCTTCTGAAGCGCGATGAATTCGTTGAGCAGCGGCGGGATCATCTGGCGCACGGCCTGGGGCACGATCACATGGCGCAGGGCCTGCATGTGGGTAAGACCCAGTGAGCGCGCCGCGGCGGCCTGACTCCAATGGATGGAAAGGATGCCAGCGCGATAAATCTCGGCGGTGTAGGCGCCCACGGTCAACGTGAGCGCCACGATCACGAACGTGACGAGCGACATGTCCTTGAACAGGGGCACGCCCGTCAAAGGCACGCCAAAGCCGACGAGGTAGATCATCAGCACCGCGGGAACGGCACGGAAAATGTCCACATAAGTCGAAGCGATCAGGCGTAGCGGCCTGCCCGCCGCGCCCGGCGCCAGCATCGCCAGCGCCACCACCAGGCCCCAGACCAGGACCAGGATTTCCGTGACAGTGAAGATCTCGACATTGATCCAGAAGGCCTTCAGCACCAGGGGAAAGGTGTCGGCCATCAGGGGCACGAAGAAAAAGGTCCTGGCCACCGCCTGGTTGTTGGCCAGCAGGAACTGGGCCAGCAGTACCACCACGAACTGGGCGAACACAGCACCCAACGCGATCCAGCACCGCGCCTGCGCTTGCGCACGTGCCGCCCGCGGCGCAACCATGTCATTGCGTTTGACCGCGTGGCGCGCGTCGCGCCATCCGGCGAAGGCGCGGGCCAAAGGTAGCGCGATCAGGAAGGACGCGATCGCCAGCAGCGCGGAAAGGCCAAAGACCCACCAGCCGGCAAAACCGTTCTGAAGCAGCGCCGCGCGCAAAATTTCGATCGTGTAGAGGCTGGCGGCGAGGATCGCGGCTGCCAACACCAGCGCGGTGAGAAACAGCGCCGTGGGCGCCGCCGGCATGCCGCCGATGTTCAGCCGCCGGACCGGCGCGGAATCGAATATCTCAGCCATTCATGCCCCCTCATGGCGTGAAAACCTTGAGCTTCGCCGGGTCCATCCCCAGTCCCGGCGCGAGATAGGTTTTCGTCAGCTGTTGGAGGGTGCCATCCTTGTGGAAATCGTCAATCAGCTTGTTGAACGCGCCGAGATTGGGCGAGCCCTTGTTGACCAGCCCGCCCCAGCGCTCGCCCATGTCGTAGCGCCCCGCCACCTCGAACTTGCCATGCGATTGCTTCGCCTCGGCCAGCACGGTCGGCGTGTCATAGAGCACCGCATCCACCTGGCCCGCCGCAAGGGCGGCGAACATCGGCGCGGTCTGGGGAAAGACGTGGGGCGCGCGGGCCGGCTTGATGCGGTCGGTCACGTAATAATAGGTGGTGGTGCCCTGCTCGACGGCGAGGCGCAGTTTCCGGATCGAGTCCTTGTCCACCCTGGTGCCGGCGCGCACCAGCACGCCCTGGTCGGAACTGTAATAGGGATGGGTGAAATCCACCACTTTTTGCCGTTCGGGCGTAATGGTGATCTGGCTGAGCGCGATGTCGAAGCCTTGGGCGTGGCCGGTGAGCAGTTGGGCGAAGGAGCGGTTCACCACGATCACCCGATCAAGCCCTGCGCGATACGCCATGTTGGCGGCCATGCAATATTCGAAACCGTCCTTGATGGTGTCGGGCGAGTCGCCGTTCCACCATCCCGGCGCGGGAATGTCGGGGCGGACCGAGAGCGCGCCCTTGACCACGGTCTTAAGCTTGACCGAACCGCGCTGGCCGGTGACCAGGCATTTGCCGTAATCGGGCGCGGCCAATGCAGGAACCGCAAAGCCGCAGATCAGCAATGCAAGGAGGGAGGTTCGCTTCATTCCGCCGCCGCCACGACCGCAGGCTGCGCAATGCCGCCGCGCGGCCGGCCCGCACCCACGTCGCCCCACAGCACCGCGTGATCGTCCGGCAGGGCGCGCGAATTCCCCACCGACAGCCACAGCCGCATCAGCAGGCGGTCCTGGCCCGTGGCCTGGTCGTCGGTGAAGGCGGTGCGGCCGTGATAGATCACATGGTTGTTGAGAAGCTGGATGTCGCCGGGTTGAAAAAGCATCTCGAAACATTCCGCTTCCGCCACCTCCAGCAGCATGCGGATGGCGTCGTACTCGGCGGGCGAAAGTTTCCGCGCATGGGGCATCAGTTGCGCGGACTCGATATAGGTGAGCGAGAAATGGCTGGTGAGTTTGCCATCCTTCACGCCGAACACCGGCAGGTCATAGGTCACATGCTCGCCGCCCGCTTCCTCGCCGAAACGGCTCCTGGGAATGGGCCTGCAGAGCAGGGCATGCAGGTCGGGGCGGCGCTTCAGGATTTCATTATAGACCGTGGCGCTGGAGGCCAGCTTGCTGACACCGCCTTCGCACGCCTGGCGCACGCAGAAGAGGCCCACCACGTCGCAGCGGTCGGTATGGAAGCGCAACTGGCCCGATGACAAGGTGCGCGCGCCCGAGGAAAGAAACTCCTTGCCGGTGGCATCCACGGTTGCGCCATAGAGCTTGGCGCCGCCCAGGCCTTCGTCGCGAATGTCACGCATCATTTCGCCGGCGCGGTTCTGGTACATCGGCGTGCCCAGATGCATGCCGATCGCGTACCAGATGCAGCGAAGCTCTTCCTCGCCATAGCGCGCGACGTCCAGGCCCGTGAGCTTCACCATGCCCGAGCCGTTTTCCAATTCCTCGCGCACCTGGTCGAAGAAGTCGCGCGCGCCAAGGGAAAAATTTCTGGAGTTGACCTTGCGCCAATCGAGCGCGCCGGCCTTCTTCACCTGGGCGTCGATCTCGGTGAGCAGGGTGGGTGGGAACGGCTTGATCCAGCGGCGGCTCAAGCGCATGTCCGCGCCACTCCAGGCGCAGGTGCCTTTTATTTCATGTGCGACGGACATGAGCCTTTCCCGAAAGCCCGAGAACGCTTTTTGTCTAGCAGGTCGGATGCATTCGTGGAACCGGGTTCCACCCGGAACGGCGCGCATGAGGCGACGTTTTTTAACATGGGTGGGGAATGGAACAGGAGTACGACATGAAACACATTCGCGCGATCACCTTGGTGGCGGCCAGCGCCGCATTGCTGGGCCTTGGCACTGGCGCGGCCAGCGCCCAGACCGTGTCGAACGGCGACGAGTATCAACAGGGCTATGCCGCCGGTGCGGCGGCGCAGGACAAGAACAGCTTCGACACCTATGACCAGGCCTATCAGGCCGGAAAACAGGAAGAGTTGAACAAGCAGCAGGCCTTCAACAACGGCTATCAGCAAGGCCTCGCCCAGGCCGACAAGAGCGCGGAAGCCCAGGCCGACCGGCAGGACAATGAGTTGGCCTACAACCAGGGCGCCCAGGACCAGGCCGCGCAGGATGCAGACAGCGCCGACCGCGCCTTCGACCAGGGCTATAACGCGGCCGAGAACGACGACGCCAAATTTCCGTAAGACTAGCCTCGCTTGAACAAAAGGCCCGGAGATTTCTCTCCGGGCCTTCGCTTGTCTTAGGCGGCCCTCCTTCGCCCATCCTGCGCGCCAAGCGCTTCGGAAGGCTTCGGAGGGCTGATCCACCTTCGCGGCTGACGCCGCTTCGGTGGATCAGAAGTCCATATCACCCATGCCGCCGCCCATGCCACCGCCGCCCGGCATCGGGGGGGTGTCCTTCTTGGGACGCTCGGTGACCATCGCTTCCGTGGTGATCAACAGACCCGCGACCGAGGCCGCGTTCTGCAGCGCCACGCGCACCACCTTTGTGGGATCGACGATGCCGGTGTCGATGAAGTCGGCATACTTCTCGGTCTGGGCGTCATAGCCATAGGTGGCCGACTTCTGCTCCAGAAGCTTGCCCACGATCACCGAGGCCTCCTGGCCCGCATTCTGCACGATGATGCGGATCGGATACTGGATCGCCTTGCGCACGATGGCGATGCCCTGGGTCTGGTCCTCGTTCTCACCGGTCAGGTTGGCCAGGTTCTTGGAGGCATAGAGCAGCGCGGTGCCGCCGCCGGGCACGATGCCTTCCTCGACCGCCGCCTTGGTGGCGTTGAGCGCGTCGTCCACGCGGTCCTTGCGCTCTTTCACTTCCACTTCGGTGGCGCCGCCGACGCGGATCACCGCAACACCGCCGGCCAGTTTGGCCAGGCGTTCCTGCAGCTTTTCCTTGTCATAGTCGCTGGTGGTCTCTTCGATCTGGGCCTTGATCTGGGCGACGCGGGCCTGGATGTCGTTCTTCTTGCCGGCGCCATCGACGATGGTGGTGTTGTCCTTGTCGATGCGGACCTTCTTGGCCTGGCCCAGCATGTTGATTTTGACATTCTCAAGCTTGATGCCGATGTCCTCGCTGATCACCTGGCCGCCGGTGACGATGGCGATGTCTTCCAGCATGGCCTTGCGGCGATCGCCGAAGCCCGGGGCCTTGACGGCCGCGACCTTCAAGCCGCCGCGGAGCTTGTTGACCACCAAGGTGGCCAGCGCCTCGCCTTCCACTTCCTCGGCAATGATGAGGAGCGGGCGGCCCGACTGCACCACGGTCTCCAACACCGGCAGCATGGGCTGCAGGCTGGTGAGCTTCTTCTCGTGGATCAGGATCACCGGGTCTTCCAGCTCGGCCATCATCTTTTCGGCATTGGTGATGAAATAGGGCGAGATATAGCCGCGGTCGAACTGCATGCCCTCGACCACGTCCAGCTCGGTCGCCAGGCTCTTGGCCTCTTCGACCGTGATCACGCCTTCATTGCCCACTTTCGCCATGGCCTGGGCGATCATGTCGCCCACTTCCTTGTCGCCATTGGCCGAGATGGTGCCCACCTGGGCGATCTCTTCGTTGGCCTTGACCTTCTTGGAGCGCTTCTTGAGATCGGCCACGACGGCTTCCACCGCCTTTTCGATGCCGCGCTTCAAGTCCATCGGGTTCATGCCGGCCGCGACCGACTTGGCGCCTTCGCGCACGATGGCGCGGGCCAAGACGGTGGCGGTGGTGGTGCCGTCGCCCGCCGCGTCATTGGTCTTGGAGGCGACTTCGCGCACCATCTGCGCGCCCATATTCTCGAACTTGTCGGCCAGCTCGATCTCCTTCGCCACGGCCACACCGTCCTTGGTGGTGCGCGGGGCGCCGAAGCTCTTGTCGAGCACGACATTGCGGCCCTTGGGACCCAAGGTCACCTGGACCGCGTCGGCGAGGATGTCGACGCCGCGGAGCAACTTCTCGCGGGCATCGGCGCCGAACTTCACATCTTTGGCTGCCATTACTTAGTCTCCTGAATTCAGTTGAATCTGATTGCGATTGATCGCGATTATTTTTTCGCCTTGCGGCCTTCGATCACGCCCATGACGTCGCTCTCCTTCATGATCAGGAGCTCTTCGCCATCGATCTTCACTTCGGTGCCGGACCATTTGCCGAACAGCACGAAATCGCCGGCTTTCACTTCCAGCGGGGTGCGCTTGCCGGTCTTCTCATCCAGGGCGCCGGGGCCGACGGAGACGATTTCGCCTTCCTGGGGCTTTTCCTGCGCCGTTTCGGGGATGATGATGCCGCCGGCGGTCTTGGTGTCTTCCTTGATGCGGCGAACGACCACGCGGTCGCCAAGGGGACGGAACTTCATGCGAGCCTCTCCTAAGGGATTGGTTTTACAACAGAAATAAGACACGGCAGCACTCGATATCAGCGAGTGCCAGCCGCTGCCCGGCTATCTATGCGCCGGCCCGGAAAAGGTCAAGGAAGGAAGGGGCAGAAAAGTCGAGTTTTTGAGGCCCGAGAGGCCCCTCTCGACCCCGATAGGGCGGCGAGTCTTGGCCAAACCTGCTTCCCCTTCGGCGCGGAACGCGCCTGGAAGGGGAAGGTGGCCATGAGCCACGTCCTCGTGCGAAGGGCGGAGGGGTAAAAAAACCAGCGCGGAAAGCCTGCACCAATATTGGCATTTCTGAGGCGAGCGAAACTGAAGGCACGCTGCGCGCGCTTCATTCATATGAGGTTCAGGCGAGCGCTTTCATCATGCGCTCCAGTTTTGCGGCTTAAAGGAGTTCTTCTCATGAAAATTTTTGCGAAAATCGCATTGGGCGCGCTGTTGGTGGCGGGCGCAGCGACTGCGATGACCACGGCGCCGGCGGAAGCGCGCGTGGTGGTTGGTCTGGGCGTCGGCCCCGGCTACTACGCGGCTCCGCCTCCTCCGCCGGCGTATCCGTATTCCAGCTATGATTGCACCTATTACGGCTATTGCGGTTATCCCGCTTATCCTGCTTACCCGGCCTATCCCGCCTACTATGGCGGTTACTATGGTCCGTCGATCGGATTCAGTTTCGGCGGCGGCTGGGGTCATGGCGGACATTGGGGCGGTGGACATGGCGGCTTCCATGGCGGCCATCACCGCTGATCCTTGAACAATGTGCTTTTGAACAACGGCCCCGGACATCCGGGGCCGTTTTCATTTTAAGGATTCGGTAATTGTTGGCCTGCGCGCCGCCGGAGATTTCCAGGGTTAACGTCTTATAAACGACGCCGGCGCGAAGGTAGCCCAGACTCCATGCAAGGGTTTGGGCATGACCCGCGTCCTGATCACTTTGACCGCGCTGTTCGCCAGCGCCACCCTTACCGCGGCGCTGGCGCTGTTCTCCGGCTGGCCGGTGGCGATCCTGGCCGGCGTGGTGGCGTTTCTCGCCTCCCAGCAAGTGGCCGGCACCTTCGCCCGGCTGAAAGACAAGCGCGCCCATAGCCGCGAAATCACCGGGCTTCGCCGCGTCACCCTCGAACTGGACCAGTCGCTCAACGCCACGCGTACCCGCATCGACGACCTCACCAAGGAGTTCGAGGCCAAGAGCCAGCAGCAGGGCAAGAAGATCGTTTCCGAACTCAAAATCCTCGAAGGCCTGATGCGCGAATTCGCCGGCCGGGTGGGGAGCCGCGCCCGTGCGGCGCAGGACACCATCGATCCAGGCCAGGTGATGCAGACCGGCAAGCCTCAGGGCTCGGTCAAGGCCTATATCTCCAGCATGGGCTCGGGCGAGCTTCTGGAAACCATTCGCCAGAGCCTGGAAGAGAATCGCGTCGATCTTTACCTGCAGCCCATCGTCAGCCTGCCGCAGAGAAAGCTGCGCTATTACGAAGCCTTGTCGCGCCTTCGGGCGGAAGACGGCTCGGTGATCATGCCGCTGCAATATATGAAAGTGGCAAGCCCGGCCGGCCTGATGAGCGTGGTGGACAATCTTCTGTTGTTCCGCTGCGTCCAGGTGGTGCGCCGGCTGGCGCAGAAGAGCCGCGGCGTGGGCGTGTTCTGCAACATCTCCGCCGACACCCTGACCGACCAGGAATTCTTCCCGCAATTTCTCGACTACATGCACGCCAACAAGGACCTGGGCGGACACATCATGTTCGAGTTCAACCAGGAAGCGGTCAGGCAGGCCGGCGCGGAAGGCGAGTCCAATCTCGCCAGCCTCTCCAGCATGGGCTTCGGCCTTTCGATGGACCATGTGGATTCCCTGGCGCTGGATTTCGTCAAGCTCAAGTCGCTGGGCTTCCGCTATCTGAAGGTGAAGGCCGACGTCCTGCTTAAAGGCATGGACGATGCCCATGCCCCGGTCGCGGCCGAGGATTTCAAGAAGCTGCTCCAGCGCCACGGCATGAATCTGATCGCCGAGCGGGTGGAAGACGAGAAGACCGTGGTGCAGCTCCTCGACTACAATGTGGACTTCGCCCAGGGCTTCCTGTTCGGCGAGCCACGCGCGGTGCGCGAAGACATGCGCCCGCCGGTGGACAACGCGCCGGTGGTGTCGTTCCGCAAGAGCGCTTGACGCTTCTTTGAGCGTGGTGCAAGCCGGGGGCGATGTCCGAGCCTCGCCTCATCACGGGTCTTGCCGAAATCGCCCCCGACCATGACGCCCTGATCTGCGATATCTGGGGCGTGGTCCATAATGGCCACGCGCCGTTTCCCGAGGCCGCCGAGGCGCTTCGCCATTTTCGCCGCGAACGCGGGCCTGTGGTGCTGCTCTCCAATGCGCCGCGCTTGCCGGATTCGGTGGTCAAGCAATTCCACCGCCTGGGCGTCGCCACCGATTGCTGCGACGCCATCGTCACGTCGGGCGGCGCCACCCGCGAAGAGCTGGAGAAGCGTGGGCCGCTGTCACTTTATTATATCGGGCCGGACTGGGATCAGGCGTTGCTCGACCGCTTGCCCATTCGGCAGACAGGCATCGCCGATGCCGAGCTCGCGGTCTGTGTCGGCCTCAAGGACGACCTCACCGAGACGCCCGAGGATTATGCCGGTGTCCTGGCCGAGATGCGGGCCAAGGGTCTCCTCATGCTGTGCGCCAATCCCGATCTCAAAGTTTACCGTGGCAAGCAGCTTTGCTGGTGCGCCGGCGCGTTGGCCCAGGCCTATGAGGAACTGGGCGGCAAGGTCGCCTATTACGGCAAGCCCTATCCCGCCATCTACCGGGCGGCGCTCAAGGCGGCGGGGGAACCGAAAAAGCCGCTGGCCATCGGCGATGCCCTCGTCACCGACCTCAAAGGCGCGCAAGGGGCGGGGATGGAGGCATTATTCATCGCCGACGGCTTGCATGGCGAGGAGATCGAGCCTTATACCGCAAGGCATCTCGGCGAAATGTTCGCCGTCCATCATGTCAGCGCCAAAGCGGCAATGCGGGCCCTCAAATGGTGAGCGTGTATTACGAAGATTTGACGGTGGGCCAATCGGCCACCATGGAAAAGACCGTCACCGAAGATGACATCCAGGCCTTCGGCCGGGCCACCGGTGACATGAATCCGGTCCATTTCGACGAGGAGTACGCCAAGAAAACCCTGTTCAAGGGCCGCGTCGCCCATGGCGTCTTGTCCATCGGTTTCATTTCGGCGGTGTTGGGGATGAAGCTGCCGGGCGAGGGGACTATCTTCGTTTCCGCCAAGGTCGAGTTCAAAGGCCCGGTCCGCATCGGCGACACCGTGGTCACCACCGGCACGGTGAAGGAAATCGGCGAACGGCGCCGCGTGGTGATGGATTGCCTTTGTACCGTGAACGGCAATCCCGTGGTGATCGGCGAGGCCCTGGTCCTGGCGCCGAAAAAGTCGCCCGGCTGAATGAAGATTTTCCGTCATTACGACGAGGTGCCGGAAGCGCTGAAAGGCGCGGTGGTGGCCGTGGGCAATTTCGACGGCGTCCATCTGGGCCATCAGGCCTTGATTGCCGAAGCCCGCCGTCAGGCCAAAGAACGCGGGGCGCCTTTGGCGGTGCTGGCGTTCGAGCCGCATCCGGCCGAGTTCTTCCGGCCCCGTCCGGATTCGATCCGGCTCACGCCGTTGCGCGTCAAGGCGCGGCTTCTGGCGGAGTTGGGGGTGGACGCGATGTTCGCGCTCACCTTCGACGAAAGCATGGCCAAACGCAGCGCCCAGGATTTCGTCAGCGAGGTGTTGGTCAAAGGCTTGGGACTTTCCGGCGTGGTGGTGGGACCGGATTTCGAATTCGGCCAGGGCCGCGGCGGCAATGTCGGCACCTTGAAGGACATGGGTCCGGCGAACGATTTCACCGTCACAATTTTCGACATGGTGAAAAATGCGGGCGAGAAAATCTCCTCCACCCGCATCCGCGACAGTCTCAAGACCGCGCACCCCGAAGAAGCGGCGCGGCTTCTGGGCCGCTTCTGGGCAGTAGAGGCGCGGGTGGAACATGGCGACGGGCGCGGGCGCCAGATGGGCTTTCCCACCGCCAACATGCATCTGGGGCACTGTTTCGCGCCGGCCTTCGGCGTCTATGCGGTGCGCGTCACCATTACAGAAAATGAGAAGCCGGTCGGCCGCCATGACGGGGTGGCCAATTTCGGCATCCGCCCCATGTACCGGATCCCCGTGCCGCTGATGGAAGCGCATCTGTTCGATTTCGACGGCGACCTTTACGGCAAGCATTTGTCGGTGGAGCTGATCGCCTATATCCGGCCTGAGGCCAAATTCGAGAATCTGGACGCCCTGATCGCCCAGATCGGCGCCGATGCCAAAAAAGCCCGCCAAATCCTGGCGAAAACCCCAAACAGCCCGGAAACTGGACGGGGTTAGGGCGCACTGTTAGAAGCGGCGCAACATGTCCGCTCCGCCCCCGTCCCAGGCGCATGACTACCGCGCCAGCCTGTTCCTGCCCGCCACCGACTTTCCCATGAAGGCCGGCCTGTCCGAGGCGGAGCCCAAATGGCTGAAGCGCTGGGCCGAGATGGGCCTCTACGGCAAGATGCGGGAACGGGCGCGGGGCCGCCCCCTGTTCATCCTCCATGACGGCCCGATCTATGCCAATGGCGACATCCATTCCGGCACCGGGCTCAATCATATTCTCAAGGATTTCGTGGTGCGCTCCCAGGGCATGCTGGGGATGGACGCACCGTATGTGCCGGGCTGGGACTGTCATGGCCTGCCCATCGAATGGAAAGTGGAAGAGCAATATCGCGCCGAAGGCAAAGCGAAAGACGAAGTCCCTACCGATCAGCTCCGCCGCGACTGCCGCGCTTTCGCCGGCCACTGGCTGAAGGTACAGCGCGAACAGATCGAGCGGCTGGGCCAGATCGGCGACTTCGAACGGCCCTACACCACCATGAATTTCAAGGCCGAGGCGGTGATCGCCCGCGAGGCGATGAAGTTCATCGAGAATGGTCTGCTCTATCGCGGCTTCCGTCCGGTGATGTGGTCGCCGGTGGAAAAGACCGCGCTGGCCGACGCCGAAGTCGAATATCACGACAAGGTGTCGCCGCAGATCTATGTGAAATTCCCCGTCGTCAAAGGCGAACTCGAAGGCGCCTTTGTGGTGATCTGGACCACCACGCCCTGGACCATTCCCGGCAACCGCGCCATCGCCTTTTCGCCGGACATCTCTTATGGGCTTTATCAGATCGCCGATGCTGCCGATGGATCACTGGCGCGTCCGGGCGAACTCATTCTGCTTGCCGACTTGCTGGCGGAAGCAGTGGCCAGAGAGGCCAAGATGATGGTCTCGCGGGTGCGCACGGTGGAGCAGGGCGAGTTGAAGACCCTTGTGGCCGCGCATCCCTTCCGCAGCCTGGGCTTTGACTTCGAAGTGCCGCTGCTTTCGGGCAGCCATGTCACCGCCGATACCGGCACGGGCTTTGTCCATACCGCGCCCGGCCATGGCGAAGACGACTTCGAATTGGTGACGTCGGCCTTCCCCGGTTATGCGGCGAAGAATCCCGATGCCTTCAGCGTGATCGAGCCCGACGGCACCTTCAGCGCCAAAGTGCCGTATTTCGCCGGCAAGCGCATCTTGACGCCGGAAGGCAAGGATGGCGACGCCAATGGCGCGGTGATCAAGACGCTGATCGAGCGCGGCAAATTGTTGGCGAAAGGTTCGCTCCGCCATTCCTATCCGCACAGTTGGCGCTCCAAGGCGCCGGTGATCTTCCGCGCCACCCCGCAATGGTTCGTGGCGATCGACAAGCCCATGCCACAGTTCGGCAACAAGACGTTGCGCGAATTGGCGCTGAAGGCGATCGGCGAAACCCAATGGTATCCGGCGCGGGGGGCAAACCGCATCGGCTCCATGGTCGAGACCCGGCCTGATTGGGTGTTGTCGCGTCAGCGCGCCTGGGGTGTGCCGCTGGCGATCTTTGTCGAGAAGAAAAGCGGGCAGGTGCTGAACGATCCGGCCCTGTTCCGCCGCATCGAAGAAGCGTTCGAAGCCGAAGGCGCGGACGCCTGGTTCACCTCGCCGCCCGAACGCTTTCTGGGCGAGGGCCGCAATCCCGCCGATTACGAGCAGGTGAAGGACATCCTCGACGTCTGGTTCGATTCCGGTTCGACCCATGTTTTCACCGTCGAGAACCCCATCGATCCGCATTGGCCGCGCGCCGATCAGGCGGACCTCTATCTGGAAGGGTCGGACCAGCATCGCGGCTGGTTCCAGTCCTCGCTGCTGGAAACCGTCGGGACCAGAGGCAAAGCCCCTTATAAAGGCGTGCTCACCCATGGCTTCGTGCTGGACGACCAGGGCCGCAAAATGTCCAAGTCGCTGGGCAATACGCTGGCCCCGCAAGTGATCGCGGAAAAATACGGCGCGGAGATTCTGCGCCTGTGGGCCGCATCGTCGGACTACACCGAGGATCTGCGCATCGGCCAGGACATCCTGAAGGCCAATGTCGAATCCTATCGCCGCCTGCGCAACACCATCCGCTTCTTGTTGGCCAATCTGGCGGGCTTCGAATCTTCGGAACGTATCGGCATCGAAGAGATGCCCGAATTGGAACGCTTCATGCTGGCCCGGCTGGCCGAACTGGACGCGCAGGTGCGCGAGGCCTATCAGGCGTTCGACTATAACCGCGTCACCGCCACCTTGTTCAATTTCTGCACCAACGATCTTTCGGCGTTTTACTTCGACATCCGCAAGGACGTGCTCTATTGCGACGCGCTGGGCGCCACACGCCGGCGCGCCGCCCGCACGGTGATGGATGAAACCTTCCGCCGCGCGGTCACCTGGTTCGCGCCCATTCTGTGCTTCACGATGGAAGAGGCGTGGCTGTCGCGTTTTCCCGAAAGCGAGAGCGTGCATCTGGAGACGTTCTTCGATGTGCCCGCGAACTGGAAAAATCCCGACTTGATCGAGAAATGGAAGCTCATCCGCGAAACCAGGCGGGTGGTGACGGGCGCCCTGGAGCTGGAGCGCGCCGCCAAGAAGATCGGCTCCAGCCTGGAAGCCGCGCCCACGCTTTATGTCTCTGACCACGCCGATGCGGAAATTCTGCGCTCGATCCCGTTCCAGGAAGTGGCCATCACCTCAGGGCTTCGCATCGTCGAAGAACCCGTGCCCGCCGATGCCTTCATGCTTGCCGATGTCAAAGGCGTTGGCGTGGTGGCGGCGCTGTCGAACGGACAAAAATGCGCGCGCTGCTGGATGGTGTTGCCGGACGTGGGCACGCACAAGGATCATCCCGATGTTTGCGACCGTTGCGATGCCGCTTTGGCGCAGGTCCAGGCATGAGCAAAACCCTGCCGCGGGAGTGGGGTTTTGTCGCGGCGGCGGGCGCGCTGATTGCCGACCAGGCCTCGAAGTTCTACCTGCTTTATGGGCTGAATTTCATCCATATGGGGCCAGGGCAAGCCATTCCGGTCTTGCCGTTTTTTAATCTGGTGATGGTGTGGAACCCGGGTATTTCCTATGGCCTGTTTCCCGCCTCCGGCATTTGGGGCACCGCGATCTTGGTGCTGATAGCCCTGGCGGCCATTGCCGGGCTTAGTTACTGGCTATGGGGTATGACCAGCCTTTCCCTGGCGATAGGCGTGGGCCTGGTGATCGGGGGGGCCCTGGGGAACAACCTGATCGACCGGGTGGTCTATGGCCGGGTGGCCGACTTTTTTTACTTTCATAGTTTCGGCTATGGTTTTTATGTGTTCAATGTCGCCGACGTCGCCATCACTTTTGGCGCGGTGGCGATCATCTATGAAGTGCTCAAGCCCCAGCCCCAGGCCGAGGGCTGAGCAATGGGAGTGAGCCCGATGTCTTCCCGAACTTTGCTTCGCCTCGCGGTATTGGGCCTCAGCCTTGCGGCGCTCGCCGGCTGCCAGTCGCTGCGCGACGAGGCCGGTCTCACCAAGCAGGCCCCCGACGAGTTCGCCGTCACCACCAAGGCGCCCTTGATCATTCCGCCTGATTTCAATCTGCGTCCGCCTTCGCCGGGCGCCGCACCCTTGAACCAGACCGATCCCACCGACTCCGCGGCCGTGGCCATGTTCAACACCGATGATCCCGCCACCGTGGCCCAGCAGATGCAGGGCAATTACTCGCCAGGCGAGAAGATGCTTCTGGCGCATGCCGGCGTGCAGAACGCCGATCCCGCCATCCGCGCCGAGCTTCAGTCCGACCAGACGAACATGCAGGGCGCCGATTCCAGCTTCACCGATCGCATCCTGGGCAGTCCCGCCAAAGCCCCGCCGCAAGCCAAAGGCGCGGCCTCCAGCGACAAGAGCAGCGGCGGCTGGTTTGACTGGTTCTAAGTTTCTTTTTGCCGCGCTGGCGCTGACGACGTTGGCCCTGGCCGCGCTGCCCGGCATTGCGTTGGCCGAGCCCGACGCCACCACCGAGCATGCGCGGACCTTCCAATTCTCCCTCACCAACGGCATGCAGGTGCTGGTGATCCCCGATCACCGCGCGCCCGTGGTCACGCAGATGTTGTGGTTCAAGGTGGGCGCGGTGGACGACCCGCCCGGCATTTCGGGCCTTGACCATTTCTTCGAGCATATGATGTTCCGCGGCACCAAAGCGGTGCCGGGCGATCTCTATGCCCAGACCATCGCCAAGAATGGCGGCGAGGACAACGCCTTCACCACCCATGATTACACCGCTTTCTATGAGCAGATCGCCGCCGACCGGCTCAAGCTGGCGATGGAACTGGAAGCGGATCGGCTGGCCAATCTCGATCTCTCCGACAGCAATGTCTCGACCGAACGCGACGTGGTGCTGGAAGAACGCCGCATGCGGGTGGACAACAATCCCCAGGCGCTCACCACCGAGCAGATGGAAGCGGCGCTGCATCTCTCTCATCCCTATGGCCGCCCCGTGTTGGGCTGGCCGGAGGAAGTGCGCCATATCGACCGGGTTTCGGCTTTGGATTTCTACAAACATCATTACGCTCCCAACAACGCCACCCTGATCATCGCGGGCGACGTCACGCCCGATCAGGTGCGCGTGATGGCGCAGTCGATCTACGGCAAGGTGGCGGCGCGCCCCTTGCAGCCGCGCGCCGAATTCGCCGAGCCGCGCCGCTTGACCGAGACTCGCATGACGGTGGTCAGACCTGATGTGGAAGTGCCGGTGTTCATCCGCACTTATCGCGTGCCCAGCTATGCCCAGGCCACGCCGGGGCAGGCGGAAAGTTTCGAAGCCCTGGCGCAAATCATGGGCGGCGACCAGACCGCCGCGCTTTACCGCAGCCTGGTCGAGGAGAAGAAGCTCGCCACCGACGCCGGCTGTTCCTATCAAGGTTATGCCAGGGATGCGGGCGAATTCACGGTCTATGCGGTGCCGCGTCCCGGCGTCTCGCTGGAGACGCTGGAAAAAGCAGCGGACCAGGTGATTCAGGGCTTCACCGCCGCCCAGGCCAAGCCGTCCGATCTCACCCGCGCCAAGACCCAATTGGTGGCCTCGGTCACCTATCGCCAGGACAGCCAATTCTCCATGGCCTCGGCCTATGGGCAGGCCTTGATGATCGGGATGACCGTGGATGACGTAAATGAATGGCCCGCGCGCATCCGCGCGGTGAATGCGGGCGGCGTGCAGAAAGCGGCGCAGGGCCTCATCAAGCGCAACGCCGTCACGGCCTATCTCGAACCGGGGAAGGCAAAATGAGGTTCTCGCGTCTCGCCGCCGCCGTTTTATTCACACTTGCCGCGACAAGCTCCCTGGCGCGTGCCGCCGACATCAAGTCCATCGACCTGGGCAAGAATGTCGAAGTCTGGTTCAGCGAAGACCACACCGTTCCCATCATCGCCTTCAACATCTCATTGCCGGCGGGTTCCGGCTATGATCCGGCCAACAAGCCGGGGTTGGCGGCCTTTGCCGCCGACCTGATCGACGAGGGCGCGGGCAACATGGATTCTCGCGCTTTCCACGAAGCGCTGGCCGATCACGCCATCCAGTTCCGCGCCAACACCGATCGCGACAATCTGGTCATCTCGATCACGACATTGCGCGAGAACGCGCCGCTGGCGATGCATCTTCTCCAGATCGCACTCACCCATCCGCGCTTTGACACCGAAGCGGTGGCACGGGTGCGCGCCCAGGTGATCCAGGCAATCCAGCAGGGCAATACCAGGCCGCCCACCTTGGCGCGGCGTGTCTTCTCCAAGGATTTCTTCAACGGTCACGCCTATGCCCATTCCAGCGATGGCGACATCAAGAGCATGTCGGCCATCACGGTGGACGATCTGCGCAATTTCGTGCGCAGCCATTGGGTGAAAGCGGGACTGCAAATCGCGGTGGCGGGCGACATCAGCGAAGCGGCGGCGCAGAAGCTTTTGGCCGACACCTTCCGGCCTTTGTCTGGCGCGATGCCGCCGGCAATCCCTGACGTGGGCAAGCTGGGCGATCCCGGCGTCCATGTGCTGGAGATGCCGGTGCCGCAACCCACCATCATGTTCGGCCTGCCGGGCATCATGCGCGCCGATCCCGATTTCATCCCGGGTTACATCGCCAATTACATCGTGGGCGGCGGCGGATTCTCGTCGCGGCTGACCGATGAAGTCCGGGTCAAGCGGGGCCTTACCTATGGCATCACCACGGCGCTGACGCCGTATCGCAAGGCCAGCGTCATGGTGGGTGCGGTGGCCACCCGCGCCGATGCCGTGCATCAGACTATCCAGGTGGTGCGCGCTACGCTGGCAAATTTCGCGGCTTCCGGTCCTACCCAGAGCGAGTTGGACGATGCCAAGACTTTTCTCACCGGCTCGTTTCCGCTGGCCTTCGCCTCCAATGCGGGGATCGCCTCCCAGCTCGGTACCTTCCAGCGGGAAGGACTTGATATTGGTTATGTCGCCAGGCGCAACGCCCTGATCCAGGCAGTGACCCTGGACGATGTGAAGCGGGTCTCGAAACGATTATTCGATCCCGCGCGTTTGACGGTCGTCGTCGCCGGTACCCCGGTGGAAGGCAGGGCAGCGCCGCAAACCCCCAAACCGCCGGTCCGGCCTACCCCTCCACCCACGGTGCCACAGCAAGGGGCGGCCACGGCGCAAGGGACTGCCCCCGGGCAGCCCAATGTGCCGGGCCAGGCACAAACGCCAGCCACCAAGCCTGTGATTCCGCCGGCGGTGAAGCCCGCGGTCCAGCCGCGCCCCTGATTGCCTTCGGGAGTGGGATTGGGCCGTTTTTCTGTAAACCCCTCCTGCTAGAGTGATGCCATGCCCGACTCGAAGAATTCCCCGCTTTCCGTCTCCCTCGATCTCGCTTTGTCGGGAAAGGGCCAAGTGCCGCGCGCCGATTACGACAAGGCGCTGGCGGAAGCCGCAAAGGCGCTGGATTGGCTTCGTGGACAGCAGGGCTCGCTGGAATTGCTGGGCATTCCGTCCCGCAAGGACGATCTGAAAGCGGCGGCCAAGCTTGCCGTCGGCATCAAGGGCATGAAGACGGTGGCGGTGCTGGGCATCGGCGGCTCGTCGCTGGGCGGTCAGGCCTTGACGGCGCTCCGCCGGAAGACTTCGCCTTGGGTGGAATTCCACGACAATCCCGACCCCTTCTCCTGGGATGCCGCGCTCAAACGCTTTGATCTCAAGAAGACGCATTTCATCGCCATCTCCAAATCCGGCGGCACCGCCGAAACGCTAATGCAAGTTCTCACGGCTGCGGAAGCCTTGACCAAGGCGGGGGTGAAATCGCTCAAGAAGCATTTCACCATCATCACCGAACCGAAAAAGAGTGTGCTGGGCGATTTCGCGGACAGCATTGGTGCGCCGCGGCTGGCGCATCCCGAAGGCGTGGGGGGGCGCTATTCGGTGCTCACGGTGGTGGGCGTGCTGCCCGCGATCCTGATGGGCCTTGACGTGAAGAAATTGCGCGCCGGCGCGCAAGCGATCCTGGATGCCACGCTTGCGGCCACCAATCCCGCCGATGCGCCGGCTGCTGCGGGCGCGGCGCTGCACCAGACGCTGGCGGCGGAAGGCAAGCTCGCCACCACCATCCTCTGGCCCTATGCTGACAAGCTGCAAGTGTTTGGCGGCTGGTGGCGCCAGCTTTGGGCGGAAAGCCTGGGCAAGGACGGCAAGGGTTCGACGCCGGTGTCGGTGCTGGGGCCGGTGGACCAGCACAGCCAGTTGCAACTGTTCCGCGATGGTCCAGGCAATGCCTTATTCACGCTGGTGAGCGTGGACACAAAGCGCAAAGGCGCAATGGCGCCAAAGGCGCGCGCCAAGCAACTGGGGCTGGATTATCTCGCCGGCAAGCGGCTGGGCGATCTGGTGGATGCGGAATCCCGCGCCACCGCGCAGACCTTGTCGAAGAACGGACGGCCGGTGCGGCAGATCCATCTCGCCAAAGTGGACGAGTTCGAGATGGGCGCGCTGATGATGCATTTCATGCTCGAGACCATACTCATGGGTAAATTGATGGGTGTGGACCCTTTCAACCAGCCCGGCGTGGAAGAAGGCAAAATTCTGGCGCGTCAGTATCTCAAAGAGGGCTGATGATCGGGCAGCGCGTCTTGGTCGTGACCTTCCTCCCCTTCGGCGCGGAGCGCCTGGAAGGGGAGGGTGCCCGTGAGCCACGCTCTCGAGCGTGCGAAGGGCGGAGGGGTTCGAAATCATGCCGGTAAGACGACTCTCCGAAGGCACCGTTAATAGAATCGCCGCGGGCGAAGTGGTGGAGCGTCCGGCCGCCGCGGTGAAAGAGCTGGTGGAGAACGCGCTGGATGCGGGCGCCAACCGCATCGACATCGCCACCGCCAATGGCGGCGCGGACCTGATCCTGGTGGAAGACGATGGCAGCGGCATGGGTGCGGACGATCTCAAACTGGCCATCGAGCGCCATGCCACTTCCAAGCTGCCAGAACGCAACGGCGAGGACGATCTTTCGCATATCGAGACCTTGGGTTTTCGCGGCGAGGCTTTGCCGTCAATCGGCGCGGTGGCGCGGCTCACGCTCGCCAGCCGCACCAGAAAGGGCGAGGCGCATGAGATTTTCGTCGAAGGCGGCGCGGTCACCGGCCCTTCGCCCGCGTCGTTCAAAGCCCGCGGCCAGGCCGGCACGCGCGCCGAAGTGCGCGAGCTGTTCTATGCCACGCCGGCGCGGCTGAAATTCCTCAAAAGTGCGCGCTCGGAAGATTTGGCCACGCTCGACATCGTCAAGCGCCAGGCGATGGCGCGGCCCGACGTGGCCTTCACTTTGACGATGGATGGCCGGCGCGCGCTCGATCTGGAAGCAGGCCGCGATCTTCTGGAATCGCGCCTCACGCGGCTGGCCCGCATCATGGGGCGGGATTTCCACGACAATGCGGTCAAGGTGGATGCCGCGCGCGAAGGCGTGCATCTCACCGGTTATGCCGGGCTTCCCACCTATAACCGCGCCAATGCCCAGATGCAGTTCCTGTTCGTCAATGGAAGGCCGGTGCGCGACAAGCTCTTGATCGGCGCGGTGAGGGGGGCTTATGCCGATTTCCTGGCACGCGACCGCCATCCTGCCCTGGCGCTGTTCCTGGAATGCGATCCGGCGTTCGTCGATGTGAATGTCCATCCCGCCAAGACCGAAGTGCGGTTCCGCGACGCCGGCCTGGTGCGCGGCCTGATCGTGGGCGCGCTGAAGCATACTTTGGCCGAAGCCGGTCATCGCGCCTCCACCACGGTGGCAGGCGCGGCGCTGGCGTCACTCCATGTGGGATTCCAGACTGGCGCGTTTCAGCGCCAGTCACCAGGTTCCACCCCGGCCTATCAGCCTTCCTCATACGCGGTGCGCGAACCGGACTCGCTCTTTCAGGGCGCTCCGCTTCAATCCGTCAAGGTGGAAGCGGTCTCTGCCGAAATGCCTGCGGCGTCCGCGCTACCGCTGGGTATGGCGCGGGCGCAATTGCACGAAACCTATGTGGTGGCGCAGACCGAGGATGGCATCGTGATCGTGGACCAGCATGCCGCCCATGAAAGGCTGGTCTATGAGCGCATGAAAAAGGCGTTGGCCGATGGCGGCATCGCCCGCCAGCCGCTCTTGATCCCGGAAGTGGTGGAGATGGACCCCGCCGAAGTCAGCCGCGTGACCGCGCGCGCCACCGAACTGGCAGAACTGGGGCTGGTGATCGAAGGCTTCGGACCCGACGCGGTGATGGTGCGCGAAATTCCCGCCATGCTGGGCAAGCTGGACGTGAAAGGGGTGGTGCGCGATCTGGCCGATGAGATCGCCGAAACCGGCGATGCGCTGTCCTTGAAAGAGCGGCTGGAAGAAGTTTCGGGAACGCTGGCCTGCCACATGAGCGTGCGGGCCGGCCGCCGCTTGAATGCCGAGGAGATGAACGCGCTGTTGCGCGAGATGGAAGCCACGCCCCATTCCGGCCAGTGCAATCACGGCCGTCCCACTTATGTGGAATTGAAGCTTTCCGATATCGAACGTCTATTTGGGCGCCGTTAGAAATACCACGTCGGTATCGCCGTAATTGCGCGCATCCAATTGGGCGTAGCCGTCATGTGTGAACGTCTCGCCCTTGGCGGTTTCAATCACCAGCAGCGCATTTTCTGAAAGCCAGCCGCCGCCGCGCAGACTTGCGAGCGCAGGCGCGACCAGATTCCTGCGATAGGGCGGATCGAGGAACACCAAATCGAACGGGCCGCCCGCGGGATTTTTGTTTGGTCGCGTTGCCTGACGCGAACCGGTTCCCGCTTCGCGGGGCAACGCTCCGCCGCCCAGCGGCCCCAGATCGGTGGCGTCGCGCCGCCAGATCTTGGTGACGCCGGTAAGACCCAGGGCTTCGACATTCTCGCGCTGAAGTGCCCGGCTTTCGGCGTCATTGTCCACCAGCAGGCAAAAGCGCGCGCCCCGCGATAAAGCCTCGATGCCCAGCGCGCCGGTGCCGGCGAAGAGATCGGCCACGGCGGCATTTTCCACAGTAAATCCGATGCCAAATTTGTGATGTTCCAGGATATTGAAAATCGCCTGGCGCGCCCGATCTGAAGTGGGCCGCACCAACCGGTTTTCCGGCGCGACCAGCCGCCGTCCGCCCAATTTTCCCCCGGTAACCCGCATGCCTCGATCACCCTATCGCCGCACTCACCTAGCGAAAAAGGCCCCGACCGGATATAGCAGCCCCATGAAATCGCTCCTCGCCGCCCTTGCTTTTCTGGTCGTCATGCCCGCTTTGGCGCCGGCTTGGGCGCAAGGCATCGACGAGGCGCCCAAGGTGCATGCCCGCCTGGTGGCGGAAGATTTGAGCGCGCCGCCTGGCGGCACCATCACGGTGGCGCTGGAAGAGAATATCCGCGACGGCTGGCACACCTATTGGATCAATCCGGGCGACGCCGGCGCCCCCACCGAGATCAAATGGAGCTTGCCGCAAGGCTGGAGCGCGGGCGCGATCGAGTGGCCCACGCCCAAGCGCCTGCCGGTCGGTCCGCTGATGGACTACGGCTATGAGGGCAAGCTCTGGCTGTTGCAGAAGCTCACCGTTCCTGCCGGCGCCAAGCCGGGCGACACCGTTACCTTGAAGGCAGCGGTGGATTGGCTGGTGTGCAAGGACATCTGCGTGCCGGAAGACACCAATCTCACCTTGCCGCTCAAGATCGGGCCGGCGGCACCCGATCCCACGGTGGCCAAGGATTTCGCCGCAGCACGCAATCTTTTGCCTGTCGCATCGCCGTGGAAATTGAATTACGCGCTGAAGAAGACGCTCGATATTTATGTCGCCGCGCCGGCATTGGCGGCGGCCCATCCGACGCAAGCCGACTTCTTCCCCGACAAGCCGGGCATCGTCAAAGGCAGTGCGCCCCAGACAATGGGCTTCAGCAAGGACGGCCTGGTGCTCCGGCTCCAGCCCGGCGACAAGGCCGCGGCCAATGGTCCGCTCACCGGCGTCCTGGTGCTCAAATCTTCCGACGGTTCGATCCAGGCACTGAATGTGGATGCGCCGGTTGGACCGGTGCCGCAAGTGTTCGGCGGCGGTGAAAATAATGGCACAGCGGAAGCCGGCATCGGCGTGGCTCTGGCGATGCTGTTCGCTTTGATCGGCGGATTAATCCTCAATGTGATGCCGTGCGTGCTGCCCATCCTGGCGATGAAGGCGCTGGCCTTGGCGGGCCAGGGCGGTGGCGGCCACGAAGCCGCCAGGGAAGGCTTTTCTTATTCCGCCGGCGCGATCGCGAGCTTTCTGCTCTTCGGCCTGGTGATCGTGCTCTTGCGCCAGGGCGGCGCGGTGGTGGGCTGGGGCTTCCAGTTGCAGGAGCCCATCGCGGTGGCGGGCTTTGCGCTGTTGATCTTTGCGGTGGGTCTCAACCTCTCCGGCGTGTTTGAAGTGGGCTCGGTCACGGTGGGCGACAGCCTGGCGCAACGAGGCGGCGCCACCGGCGCTTTCTTCACCGGCGTTCTGGCGGTGGCAGTAGCCGCCCCTTGTACCGCGCCCTTCATGGCGGCGGCGTTGGGCTTTGCGCTCACCCAAAGCGTGGTGTCGGCGCTTCTGATCTTCTTCGCGCTGGGCGTGGGGTTCGCGCTGCCATTCCTGATCTTGGGCCTTTGGCCGAAAGCACTGGCGTTCCTGCCCAGGCCCGGGCCCTGGATGCTCCGGCTGAAGCAATTCCTGGCCTTTCCCATGTATGGCGCGGCGGCCTGGCTGGTCTGGGTTCTGGCGCAGGAGACCGGCGCCAATGGCGTGGCTCTCGTGCTGGCGTCCTTCGTGGCGCTGGCGTTGGCGGCATGGCTGTGGACTTCGACCCGCGATCTTGAAATGAGGGGACGCGGTATCGGCACCATCGCCGCCCTCGTGGTGTTCCTGGCCGGTGTCTATGGGGTGTCGCTGCTCCATGCGGTGAGCGCCACACCACAACCCAGCGCCGCCACCGCCAATGCCGAGCCTTTCACGCCGGAGCGGCTGGCGTCACTGCGCGCCGGCGGTAAGCCGGTTTTCGTGGACGCCACCGCAGCCTGGTGCATCACCTGTCTGGTGAATGAGCAGGCTGTCTTGTCGCGTCCCGACGTACAGGCCGCGTTCAACGACCATCACGTCGCCTATCTGGTGGCGGACTGGACCAACCGCAACGACACCATCACCAAGCTTCTGGGTGACAATGGCCGCTCCGGCGTGCCGCTTTATCTCTACTACGCGCCGGGCGCCGACAAGCCCGTGATCCTGCCGCAGATCTTGACCGAGTCCGGCGTGCTGGACGCGGTCAAGGGCTGATTTTTCAGGAATTCAGTGTTTCTTGTCGCTGTCGTCGCTTTCGCCGGGTGCGCCGACGATGTGGTTGCCGCCCGAGAAGGACGGCGGATCGCTTGCCGGGAAGGAATCTTCCATCTGTTTGTCGATCTTCTCTTCCTTGGTCTTGGCGGGCTTGGTGGTCGAGAGATGCTCGGGCATTTTCGGGCCGGGCGTGGGATGGGTGGTCATAAAGGTCTCCTTCAATGCAGCGAATTGAACAGGTGGGGAAACAGGCCCACCAACCCGACCAGAATCAGGTAGATGGCGATCAGGTAATTGAGCAGCCGGGGCAGGATCAGGATCAAAATCCCGAACAACAGGGTCACCAGGGGCTCGAGCACGACCATATCGATATGCATGAAAAATCCCTTTCCCAATAAGCCATCAAATCGCCAAGGGAACGCCTGAAACTTATCTTTGTTGCCCCCTCCGGCCTTGGCTTAGCTTTTCTTGGGGAGTGCAAGCGAACTTAGAAAAGCTTGCCCCTCTTCGAGCGGAGCGAGGGAGGCGCATCGCAAGCGCTGCTACGGCCACCTCCCCGGCCAGTGCTCTGCGCGCGGGGGAGGCGGGCCTGGCCAAACTTCAAGAGGTTACCACCGTGGGTTTTTTGCCCTCAGGGAATGAAAAGCGTAAGAATTGGCCGTCACGAAATCCAAGGTGGGAAACCCATGTCCGCCCAAGGCAAGAGCGCAAGCCAGGACCTGTCGCGGCGCGATTTCCTCAGCGTCAGCCTGGCCGTGGGCGGGGGGCTGCTCTTGGGCTTTCCGCTGCGCCAGGCGCTTGCCGACGCGCCCGCCAAATATGTGCTTCGGCCCGACGCCTTCATTCGCATCGATCCCAACAGCCATGTCACGCTGATCATCCCGCAGGAAGAGATGGGGCAGGGCGTCTATACCTCGCTCTCCCAACTTCTGGCCGACGAACTGGATGTGGCGTTCGATCAAGTGACGCCCGAACCTGCGCCGCCCAGCGACACCATCTATGGCCAACCGGCCGGTGGCGGGCAGGGCACCGGTGGTTCGACTTCTATCCGCGCTTTCTACACCGCGCTCCGCCAGGTGGGCGCCAGCGCCCGCGCCATGCTGGTGCAAGCCGCGGCCCAGCAATGGCAGGTCGATCCGGCCACGTTGCGCACCGAAAACGGCGAAGTGATCGACGACGCGCACAACCGCAAGCTGGCTTATGGCGTGTTGGCCGCAGCGGCGACCAAATTGCCGGCGCCGCAGAATCCCAAGCTCAAACCCGACAAGGATTTCAAGCTGATCGGCAAATCGCTGAAGCGGCTGGACACGCCCGACAAGGTGAATGGCAAGGCGCAATACGGCATTGATGTCCGCTTCCCCGGTCTCAAGGTCGCGACCTTGGCGGCGGCGCCCGCGGTGGGCGGCAAGCTCGCGGCCGTGAGCCAGGACGCGGCGATGAAAGTGCCGGGCGTGCGCCAGGTGGTGGTGCTGGACGATATGGTCGCCGTGGTGGGCGATCATTTCTGGGCGGCGCGCCAGGGCCTCGTCGCCCTCGATCCACAGTGGCGCGACGGCGCCAACGCCACCCGTTCATCCGATCAGATCATGACCGAGCTTCAAACCATCGCCGCCAGGAAAGGCGCGGTCGCCAAGCACGAAGGCGATCCCGACAAGGGTCTCGCCCAGGACACGCGGTTGGACGCCACTTATCAAGTGGCGTTCCTGGCGCATGCGCCGATGGAGCCGATGAATTTCACCGTCCATGTCACGCCGGGCGCGTGCGAGATGTGGGGCGGAAGCCAGGTGCAGGCCACCGCCCAGGCCGCTGCCGCCAAGACGCTGGGCGTGCCCCAGGACAAGGTGATCTTCCACAATACCATGCTGGGTGGTGGCTTCGGCCGCAGGCTGGATACCGATATGGTGGAGAAGGCCGTCCGCATCGCCCAGAAGGTGGACGGTCCCTTGAAAGTGATCTGGACGCGCGAAGAAGACATGCGCCAGGACATGTACCGTCCCGCCTATCGTAATGTGATGTCGGCTTCGATCAATGAGCAGGGCAAGATCACCGCCTGGACCCACCGCGTGGCGGGCGGCTCGGTGATGGCGCGGATGTTCGGCGCCGGGTCCATAAAGAACGGCGTCGACGAGGACGCGCTGGATGGGGCGATGGACACGCCCTACGACATCGCCGACCGGCGTATTGAATATGCGCAGGCCGAACCGCGCGCGCTGCGCGTGGGCTGGTGGCGCGGGGTGGCGCCCAACAACACCATCTTCGCCGGTGAAAGCCTGATGGACGAGCTGGCGCTGAAAGCGGGCAAGGACCCCATTGCGTTTCGCATGGCGCATCTCAACAAAAGCCCTCGCCTCAAACACGCGCTGGAACAGGCGGCGCAATTGTCCAGTTGGGGCACCAGATTGCCGGCGCGCCAGGGCAGGGGCGTCTGCGCCCAGTTCGCCTTCGGCACCTACATTGCCACCGTGGCCGAAGTGGCGGTGGACGAGGCGGGCGAAATCCATTTGAAGCGCATCACCTCGGTGGTGGATGCCGGACGGGTGGTCAATCCCGACACCTTGGCGGCACAGGTGCAAGGTGGATTGATCTTCGGCTGTACCGCCGCACTCTATGGCAACATCACAGTGAAAAATGGTCGGATCGAGCAGGGCAATTTCAACGATTATCGCATGATGCGGATCAGCGAAGCGCCCATGATCGACGTGCACATTATTCAAAGCAGCGAAGCGCCGGGCGGCATCGGCGAGCCCGGCTGCACGGCAGGACCGCCCTCGCTGATCAATGCCATCGCCGCCGCCACGGGCGTGAGGATTCGCACCTTGCCGGTGGATCGCCGCCTGCTGGCGGTTGGTCGCACGGCATGAGATCCATAGGACGGCATTGAGGCCCACCTGGCTTCCGAGATCACGATCGTTCAGGACAATCGCAGCGGCCGCCGGTCCTACTGGCAGGCGGGCGACCACCAAAGCGTGGCCGACCGCTTCGGCGTCAGTCTGGCGCCTTACATCCACGCCCTGTTCGGACTGATTTGCCAAAAACACCCGCGCCGGGTGCTGATCATCGGCTGCGGCGGCGGCAGTCTTGCCACCATGTTGGCGCGGGAAGGGGTAAAGGTCAGCCTGGTGGATGTCGAGCCGTGCGCCTTCGCCATCGCCCGGCGCTATTTCCACATGCCGCCGTCCGTGGAATGTCACATCGCCGATGGTGCCAAGTTCCTTAGACGGAACCTTGGCCGCTATGACGCCATTGTGCTCGATGCTTTTGCCAACGGCCGAATACCCCGCCATTTTCTCACCACCCGCTTCTTTCGTTTGGCCAAAACCCGGCTGAGGCGCGATGGAATCATGCTGGCAAACATGGTGATCGGGGGCGATGACGATCCCTTGTTGGCTGCCATGGCGGAGGCGATGGCGATCTGGCGCTACCGGCGCCTGCTCGATTCAAAATCCTTGAGCAATCGCAATGTGATCGCGAGTGCGGGGTCGGTGAGACATTTGAAAGCGCCGCGATTGCGGATGACGCCGGCGATCCAGGCGCGAAAGCTCTCCGAAAAACTCGCCGGATTTTTCTTTCGTCCGTTGCGCTGAAGACACGATTTTCGGTGTGAATTCATGCGCCAAAGTTATGCCTGACATTCGCCTTCAGCTTCTGTTCAGGCGACGGAGGCGACCCTATCTCCCGTTCGAAAGAACAGGAGGGGTCTGATGCCGTCAATTCCCACACTCGATTCACTGGTTTTGACCACCCTGTTCGGCATGAGCGGCATCCTTCACATCGCGGGCCCGAAATTCTTGCGCCAGGCTTACCGGCGCTGGGGCTTTCCCTTCAATGCCCATCGCGTGGTGGGCGTGTTGCAGGTCCTGACCGCGCTCTTCCTCTCCAATCCCGTCACCCGCATCTGGGGCGTGGTGCTGGCCAGCTTCATCATCTTTTTCGGCACCGCCGCCCTGATCAACCACGGCAAATATGTCTATTCCCTGCCGGGACTGATCCTGATGCTGGCGCTGGTCCCCGCCACCCTTGCCGGTCCGCTCTAAACCAGTCGCACGGTCACGGCCAGCATACGGCTGCGCTCGGCCGAAGGTCCGGCGAGAATCTCGATCTCGCCGGGTTCGTAGCGGGGAGCCAGATCAAGACCGGGGAATTTCAGCGCCTGGGCCGGGAGCGTAAACGTCACGATGCCGCTTTCGCCGGGCATGAGCGCGATGCGGTCGAAGCCTTTCAGCTCCAGCATCGGCCGGCTCACTTGCGCCACCTTGTCATGGATGAAGAGGAATACGGTCTCGCTGGCCCGGCGCAGGCCGTGATTGATCAGGGTCACCTTGACGGTGAAGCTGTCGGTTTCCCGCGCTTCGGCCGGGCTCACATTCAGGTCGGCATAGACGAAATCACCGTAAGAAAGACCATGGCCGAAGGGGAAAAGCGGCGCATTGGCCTCATCCAGATATTTGCTGGTGTAGTGATCGGCGGGATTGGCGGGGCGGCCGCCCTGACGCTCATTGTAAAAGATGGGGATCTGCCCCACCGCGCGCGGCCAGGTGACGGGTGTCTTGCCTGAGGGCGAGACTTTTCCCAGAAGTACGTCGGCCAGCGCATGGCCCGCTTCGCTGCCGGGCGCCCAGGCCGCCAGGATCGCGTTCGGCCCGGTCACAAGCTCCGGCACCACCAGGGGCCGTCCCGAAAACAGGATCACGATCACCCGCTTGTTTTGCGCCCGTGCCATCACGGCCTGGGCGAGCGCCTTTTGCTTGCCGGGGAGGTGCGGATGGGCGCGGCTGCAGGCTTCACCGCTCATCGCCACGGATTCGCCCAGGCAGAGGATGATGGTGTCGGCGCGGTCGCACAGCACAATCGCCGGTGCAATGCCGCTTTCGTCGTCGCCGTCGATGCTCACGCCTTGCGCGTAGGCGATCTCCTGGTCGGGAAGGGCGGCGCGCAGACCGGCCAGCACGCTCACGCAGTCCTCAGGCCGGCCCGCCGCCGACCAGCAACCCCGCATGTCGCCGGGATTGTCCGCCAGCGGCCCGAGCATGGCGAGCTTGCCACTCTGGATCGGCAGTGCCCCGGCCTCGTTCTTCAGCATCACCACCGAACGAGCGGCGACGTCGCGCGCCAAGGCTCGCCGCGCGGCAACGGCATCGGCGCTCTCGGCCACGCCCCGGCCATAGGGATTGTCGAACAATCCCAGTTGCTCTTTCAGCATGAGCACGCGGCGCACGCTGGCGTCGATGTCGGCGATCGTGACCAGCCCGCGGCTCAGCGCCACCGGCAAGCCGTCGCGATAGGCATTCGCCATCATGTCCATGTCCACGCCGGCTTTCAGCGCCAGCGCCGCGGCTTCGGCCAGATTGGCGGCAACGCCATGGCGGATCAGTTCGGCGATGGCGTTGTAGTCGCTGATCAACACGCCTTCGAAATTCAGCCGCCCGCGCAGGTAATCCTTCAGCAGCGCGCTGTTGGCGGTCATCGGCAGGCCGTCCAGATCGGTGAATGCCGGCATGATGGTGGCGACGCCTGCCGTCACCGCCGCTTCGAACGGCGGCAGGTAGATTTCATAAAGTGAGCGCTGCGACACATCGGTCTCGGCATATTCGCGTCCCGCCCGGACCGCCCCATAAGCGCAATAATGCTTGGCGCAGGCGCCCAGCGCCTCGGGCAGGGCGAGATTGGCGCCTTGAAAGCCTTTCACTTTGGCCAGCGCGATCGCTTGTCCCACCAGCGGGTCTTCGCCGGGACCTTCGGCAATCCGGCCCCAGCGGGGATCGCGTGCCACGTCCAGCATCGGCGCGAAGGTAAGATGAACGCCGTCGGCGGCGGCCTCGCGCGCCGCCTCGCGCGCGGTGGCCTCCCACGCCACGGGATCGAACAGCGACGCCTCGCCCAGGGGGATGGGAAAGATGGTGCGGTGGCCATGGATCACATCCATGCCCACCAGGAGAGGAATTTTGAGCCGGCTCTGTTCCAGCGCCAGGCGCTGGACACCTCTGACCGCATCGGGGCCATAGAGATTGAGCACATTGCCGATCTGGCCGGAACGGATGCCCGCCTCCAGGTCGGTGGTGGCGACCGGGCCGGTGACGGCATAGCCCGCGGTGGTCATGGTGAGCTGACCCAATTTCTCGGCCAGCGTCATGGCGGCGATCAGATCGTCAATCCGGCTCAAATGATGGGCTCCCAGGACCGTCAAAAAGGGGAAAATACAGCATCACCTTAACGTGGAGCGCCGCTTTTTCTATCCCGTTCCGTCCCAGGGAATGGCAAGGTCCGAGCCATGAATCTCGACCCATCCGATCAGGACCCTGCGCGGGAGAAAGGGGCGGGGGTCCTGCGCCAGATCGGCATGATGTTCCGCGCGCTATGGGCTTCGCCCGTGCGCAACACGCTGTTTGTCCTCAGCGCCGCGATCTTCGTGGTGATTGCGGCGACCGCCTACGGCCAGATCCGGTTGAACCGTTGGAACCAGCCCTTTTACGACGCCTTGGCGCATCGCGACTTTCCCGGCTTCATGCAGCAACTGGGCGTGTTCGTGATCATCACCGGCGTGCTCCTGGTGCTCAATGTGGGCCAGCGTTGGCTGTCGGAAATGATCAAGCTCAAATTGCGCGAGGGCCTGGTCCAGGATCTGGTGGGGGAGTGGCTCAAGCCGCATCGGGCGTTTCGTCTCGCCAAGGTCGGACCGGTGGGCGTCAACCCAGACCAGCGCATGCATGAAGATGCGCGGCACCTGACGGAGCTGTCCTCGGATCTGGGCGTGGAGTTGCTGCAGTCCTCCATTCTGCTCGTCACCTTTGTAAGTGTCCTGTGGCGTATCTCGGGCGGCTTTGTTTTCCGCTTCGGTGGGCACACTTTCGCCATTCCCGGCTACATGGTGTGGGCGGCGATCTTCTATGCCGGGACCGGTTCCGCGCTCTCCTATCTGGTGGGACGTGGCTTGATCCGCCGCAACGCCGACCGCTATCAGCGCGAATCCGAGTTGCGCACCTCGCTCAACCGCACCAACGAACATATCGACGAGGTTGAACGCAACGGGGGCGAGGCGCGCGCCGCAGCCCGCATCGCGCTCGATCTCAAGGGCGTGCTCAAGGCGATGCGCAGTCTGGTCACCGGGTTGACCGAACTCACCTGGGTGACCGCAGGCTATGGCTGGCTCACTTTGATCGCGCCCATCCTGGTGGCGGCGCCGGCCTATTTTGCGGGCAATCTCAGCTTCGGTGGCCTGATGATGGCCGCGGGGGCCTTCAACCAGGTACAGGCCTCGCTGCGCTGGTTCGTGGACAATTTCTCCACCATCGCCGATTGGCGCGCGACCTTGCTCCGTGTCGCCGATTTCCGCCGTGCGGTGATGAATTCCGATCTGGTCGAGCCCGAGACGGTGCCCGCCCCGGAGCCGGGCTAATGGAGGAAACGCCGGAGGCGCTTCTGACATTGGACGACGACGCGCTGCTGGAGAAAGTGGCGCGTCAGACATTCCGATTCTTGCGGGAAGGGGCCGAGCCCAATTCTTTCCTGGCCCGCGATCGCACGGGGATAATCTCCGATCCGCCGAACGATCTGGTGGCGGTGGGCGGCAGCGGCTTCGGGCTGATGGCGCTGGTCGTGGCGGTGGAGCGGGGTTGGATCACCCGCGCCGAGGCCTTGGCACGGCTCGGCCGCATGCTGGCAGTGCTCGAGGGCGCCGAACGCCATCATGGCGCATTTCCCCATTTTCTGCATGGCAAAAGCGGCAAGACCATTGCTTTCGGCCCCAACGATGATGGCGGCGACCTGGTCGAAACCTCATTCCTGATGATGGGACTGATCACCGCGCGGCAATATTTTTCGGTCGAGAAGAATCTCGCGGCCCGTATCAATGCGCTGTGGGAAAGCGTGGAATGGGATTGGTACACCAGAGCGGTTCCAGGAAAAGTGTATGGCGGTTTTCCGTCCGGAACCGCGACAAAACAAAGTGGCGAGAATGTCCTTTACTGGCATTGGAGCCCGCATGCGGGCTGGGCCATGAATCATCAAATTCGCGGCTGGAACGAATGCCTGATCACCTATGTGCTGGCCGCGGGCGCGTCCGAGCCGCACGCCATCGGCCGGGATGTCTATGAACAGGGTTTTTGTGCCGGCGCCGGCTACAAGAACGGCAACATTTATTATGGTGTGCGCCTGCCGCTGGGACCTGCACTGGGTGGTCCGCTATTCTTCGCCCATTATTCCTTCCTGGGGCTCGATCCCCGGAATCTGCGCGACGCCCACGCCGATTATTGGCGGCAAAATTTGGCCCATGTGGCGATCAACCGGGCCCATTGCATGGCCAATCCCAAGGGTTTCAAGGGTTATGGCGCGGCTTCGTGGGGCCTTACCGCCAGCGACGATCCTGACGGCTATGACGCCCATGCTCCCGCCCATGACAATGGCACGATTTCGCCGACGGCGGCGCTGGCCTCGCTTCCCTATGCGCCGGATGCCTCTTTGACGGCGCTGCGTCATTTCCTGAAGACGCATGGGAGACGCGTCTGGGGCCGTTTCGGATTCATCGATGCCTTCAATGAAACGCGCGACTGGTGGGCCCAGACCTTCCTTGCCATCGACCAGGCGCCCATCGTGGTGATGATCGAGAACTATCGCAGCGGACTTCTATGGAAGCTCTTCATGAGCGCGCCGGAAGTGCGCCGGGGCCTGGCCCGGCTGGGCTTTGAAGGTTTTGTCGCGTGAGCGGGCTGGAGCGCTGGATCACGCGGGAATGGGATCACGCCGCGGCGATGATGCTGAAAAGCATTTCTCCGGTCGGCATCGTCAAGGAGCGGCCACGTTTCGGCCAGGTGGTCGTGCCCAAGCCGGGCTCGGTGGTGGCATCGCCGGTCTTGGCGTCCTACGACCCCGATCCGGATTATTTCTTCCACTGGTATCGCGACAGCGCCTTGGTGATGGACGCCTTGCGCCTGCTGCGCAATGACCTGCCCGAAGCCGACACGCTGTTCCAGGATTTCGTCCGCTTCAGCCTCGGTCTTCAGGCGTTGGACGGCCGCACCTTGCCGCCCGGCTGGCGGGATCGCGCCGAGCCCGATTTCGTCCGCTTCCTGCGCACCAATGCGGCCGAGGCGCATGGGCCCGCCATTCCCGCGGAAACCCGCGTCAATCCCGACGGCACGCTGGACATTACCGACTGGCCGCGCCCGCAGAATGATGGGCCGGCGCTGCGCGCGTTGTGCGTGCTGCGCTGGGGCGCGGAAGGTGAAGCGGCCGAGCTCGTCCGGCGCGACCTGGCGTTCGTGCTGCGTCATGCCGGAGAACCTTGCTTCGACATCTGGGAAGAAGAAGCCGGGCTGCATGCCTATACGCTCAGGGTTTCAGCCGCGGCGCTGCAGGCGGGCGCCGATTGGCTGGAGGCGCGAGGCGACGCCGCCACCGCAAATCTGTGTCGCAGAGAGGCGGGCATTCTCGAAACCAGGCTGGACGATTTCTGGATGGAGGAAGAGGCGCATCTGCGCTCGCGCTTCGTCCCCGGCGGGGCGCCGGAAAAACTGCTCGATATGTCGGTGATCCTGGCCGCCAATCATGCCCGGGTCCTGGGCCCGCGCTATCGGCGG
>DATNFZ010000026.1:0-4490 GCA_035606155.1 Rhizomicrobium sp.
GCGCAGGCAATTCCAATCTTTTTACGCATGTCTCCCCCGAGACCCCATCCTCATGGAGGAAGCCTAGAACGCCTTGGGCGGAAAAGACAAACGGCGCAAAGGTGCCTTATGAGGCGATGGCCATGGCGTGGACCGGCGTCGCCGCGATGAACAGCCCGAAGGCGGCCCTTGCCGCGGCCACCGCATGATGGGGCGAGCGCCTCACTTCGGCGTTGCGCTCCAGCACGGCGAGAAAATTTGGCCAGAACTTCATGCCCTCGCCATGGCGCATATAGCGCGTGGGGCTTTGCGCGCCCACCCGCCCCAACGCGGCCCTGGTGTCCAGCCTTGAGCCTTCCAGCACATAGGCCGCGCCTAGAAGGCCCGCTTCGGAGCGAACCCGGGGCGCCGCCAGGCTTTCGCAGGAGAGGCCCAGATCGGCCAGGTCTTCGGCCAAGGCGGCGCTCCGGCGGCGAAGCGGCCAATCCGGCAGGATGGCCTCGATCCCGCCCTTTTCCAGCGCCGCTTCCAGCGGGACTAGCGCGGCGGCATGGGCCGCCAGGAAATTGCCGTAGCCGGAATGGCTTTCCAGCCGCATCGCCCCGGCGGCGGCATCAAGCCGGCCGTGCAGGTCGCGGGTGGACAATTTCAGATATTCGCGCGCGGACGCGCTGTCGGAGATGCTCATCAGCCCTGTCGCCCAATGGTTTCGCCCCGGGGGTACCTTCCCCGTACCCACCAAAAGCATGAGCGCAAAAAAGGTTCCCGCTCCGAGCGATCGATTTTAGAATGCGCCAGAACTCACCGCAGGTGCGAAGGCCGAGCGCGGCCGATGGCCCGGAAAAGGCGAGGCCCCTTCGCTATCCCGGAAGTTCCACGCCCGCTATAGTCGCCCCATAAACTTGGCTGGGAGGGATTATCGTGGGTTTTCTCGACAATTATTCATCACAGATCAAAGGCATCATGCGCATCGTGTTCGGCCTGCTGTTTCTGGAGCACGGCCTGAACAAAATGATCGGTTTTCCCATGGCGGCGGGCGCCACGCACCATGCCTTCAACCTGATGGCGTTTCCGGTGGGACCGGCCGGCGTCATCGAAGTGGTGGGCGGCATCCTGATCTTGCTGGGCTTGTTCAGCCGCTATGCCGCTTTCATCGCCTCGGGCGAAATGGCGTTCGCCTATTTTCTCGCTCACTTCCCCAGAAGCCCCTTCCCGCTCATCAATGGTGGCGGCGAGGCGATCTGTTTCTGCTTTGTCTTTCTTTTCCTGGCCGCGGCGGGACCGGGCTCTTTCGCCATCAATCAGAAGTAACAACGCGCGGCGGCCGGGCGGCTTACCGCCGTTCGGTCGCGCGCGCTGCTTCCAGCACCCGCACCGCCTCGCCGCCTTTGGCGCCCGCTTCGGACAGACGAAGCGTGCTGAGCGCCGCGCCCGCCAGCGCAAAGACCATGCCCACCGCCAGAGAAATCCGCGTGCCTTCGATCGCGTAGCGCGCCAAGAGCAGCGCCACCAGCGCCGCGCCGGTGGTCTGGCCCAGAAGGCGCGCCGTACCCAGCATGCCGGAGGCGCCGCCGCTCCGCTCGCGGGGCGCGGCCGCGATCATGGTGCGGTTGTTGGGCGACTGGAACAGGCCGAAGCCCGCGCCCGCCAAAGCCATGCGCCAGACAATGTCGCTGGTGGCGGGATGAAGCGGCAGCATCGCCAAAGCGGCCAATCCCGCCGCGAACACCAGAAGCCCGATCCCGCCCAACAAGCCCGCGGGATAACGCTCGGCCATGCGCCCGGCAACGGGAGCGGTGAGCGCCACGCCCAGCGGCCAGGGCGTGATCAGAAGCCCGATCTGCACGGCGGAATAGCCGAAACGCTCTTCCAGATAGAAAGGCAGCGCCACATAAGCCAGCATCTGGGCGCAGAAGGACGCAATCGAGGTGAGGATCGAGAGCGAGAAGATGGGGATGCGCAGCAGATCCACCGGCAGCAAGGGCGATGGAGCATGACGCTCGCGCCGGACCAGGACCATGCCCGCGATCAGCGCGATCACGAATTCGCCGACATAGAGCAGTGGCCGTTCGCCATGCCCCACGCTATCGATGGCGGCGATGCCGACGCCGAATGTGATGGCCGAAAGGAGCGCGCCGCGCCAATCGAACGCGTGGGGCGCCTTGGCGGTGTGCGGCAGGGCCCGGCGTCCGATCGCCCAGGCTGCAACGCCGAAGGGGATATTGACGGCGAACAGCCAGGGCCAGGTCCCGACCGCGAGTATGCCCGCCGCTATTGTCGGTCCCACCGCCGCCGATACCGCCACCACCAGCGCATTGATGCCGATGCCATGGCCCAACTGGGCGCGGGGATAAATGAAGCGCACCAGGGCGGTGTTCACGCTCATGATGCCGGCCGCGCCGAAGCCCTGCAGCACCCGTGACGCGGTCAACAGCAACAGCGTGTGCGAGAGCGCGCAGCAGAGCGAGGCCACCGTGAAAAGAACAAGGCCCGCCACATAGACGCGGCGATAGCCGGCGATCTCGCCCAACGACGCCAGCGGCAAAAGCGAGATGGTGATGGCGAGCTGATAACCGTTGACGATCCAGACCGAGAAGGACGGCGTGGCGTGAAGGTCCTGGGCGATGGTGGGAAGCGCCACATTGGCGATGGCCCCGTCCAGGACCGCCATCACGATCCCCAACGCGACGGTGAGGATCGCCCAATAGCGCTGGGGAAGAGGCAGGCCGTCCTGTTCGGTCATGACAGGGGCTTAACGAGAGGCGGGGGTGGAAGGTTCGTCACGGTTCCGCGTGATAACGGCCCGTCTGACATCGGGCAAGCGACCGACCGCGCAGGATTTTGTGACCTTAGCAGGAGCGTTGCCCGGAGCGGGCGAATAGCCCGTGAGGACGTGGCGCGCGAACGCGAGGCACACAAAAGACTGGCGGTCATTCAGGATTGCGCAGATAGGGCTCGACCTTGCCCTTATACTTGACCGTCATCGCATTGCCATGGCGGTCCACGGTCTTGCCCACCGCCAGCCGCACCCAGCCCTCGCTGACGCAATATTCCTCGACATTGTTGCGGTCCACCCCGTTGAAGCGCACCCCCACGCCCCGCTCCAGCAATTGGGCGTCGTGGTAAGGGCTTTGCGGGTTTGTGGAAAGCCGGTCGGGGAGATCAGGGGATTCATCGCTCATGGGCCGAAAACCTTGACGGAAACAGGGCTTTGATGGCCCATCGCATGCTTGATTGCAATCCGGTTTCGCGCTCAAGTCGCGCCCGCGAAATTCCCCCAAGGAGACAAAATTGGCTTTTTCGATCTACGACGCATGTGTGCCCCCCATGGCCCATATGCTGGGCAGCTTCCACAGCGTGCTTGCCAAGGCCGAGGCGCATGCCAAGGAAAAGGGCGAGAATGTGGATTCCTATCTCGAGCTCAGGCTGGCGCCCGACATGCTGCCTCTGACCAAACAGGTGCATATCGCCACCGACATGGCCAAGGGCGGCGCGGCGCGGCTGGCCGGGGTCGAGATTCCCGCTTATGAGGACAACGAAACCACAGTGGCGCAATTGAAGGCGCGTCTCACCAAGACCATCGCCTTCCTCAAGAGCGTGGAGGCGGGCAAATTCGCCGGCGCCGAGGATCGCGAGATCCATCTGAAATTCCCCCAGCGGGAATTTCATTTCAACGGCAAGGACTATTTGAACAACTGGGTCCTGCCCAATGTCTATTTCCACATCACCACGGGCTACGACATCCTGCGCCACAAGGGGGTGCCCCTGGGCAAGCAGGATTTCCTGGGCGGTCAGCAGAACGGCTGAAAAGCCCGAAAAAGCAGGCCCCGCGCGCGAAAGCCCGCGGGGCTTTTCTTTGCGGGCATGCTATAAGCGGTAACCGACTTTTCGGACTCGCGAATAACAAACATCAATCAGGGAGAGTCTTCATGCGTATCAGCGGAATTGTGATTTGCGCGGCGGCGAGCATGCTTGCCACCGCGGCCTTCGCCCAGTCCATGGGCGGCAGCATGTCGAGCAGCAACAGCATGAGCGGCAAGACCAATGCGATGTCCATGCAACCCAATGCCAAGGGCGGCGTCGGCATTTTCTCGAAAGAGGATATGGCGATGATGATCGTGGACCGCGACAAGGCCACCATGGGCATGACCGACACGCAGAAGACCGCCGCACGCCAGGAAGAAATGACGCATGACCGGGCTGAAACGCCCGACCAGCGTATGGCGCGCAAACAGCGCTATGACGCCGAATGGGCCAAGCTCACGCCGGTCGAACAATCCGCCGCGATGGACAAGCTGGACGCGCAGATGAAAGCGCGCGCCGCTGCGATGTCGGCGTCGCCGGCGAAATAGTTTCAGCTTGACTGAATCAAAAAGGCGGCGCCTTCAGCGCCGCCTTTTCTTTAACGCCAACCTGTCCGCAAGGCGAACAAGATTTAAGCGTCGGAGATCCGGCCGACAGGCTTTGCTGCGGAACGCAGGCGCCAATTTGCGGTTTTCGTCAGAAAAACA
>DATNFZ010000027.1:0-15196 GCA_035606155.1 Rhizomicrobium sp.
CCTATTATTTCTACCGCAACAGCGAGGCCCAGACCCGCGACTTCGTCAATGAGCGCATGGTCGACCGTGCCGCCGCGGTGGCGGTCACTGTCGCCCAGGTGCAGCCACAGTCGCGTCTGGTGGTCATGCGCACCATGGGCCGGGCGGATTGGCGTTTTCGCGAGGCCACAAATTACGACACCAAGGCCATGACGGCCGAGGAAACCGCGCTTGCCAAGCGGCTATCCGATGTCCTGCCCGATCAACATCCCCGCCGAAAGGCGGTGATCGTCCATCTGCATGAGCCTTTGGCCGCAATTCCTGAAGCCTTGCGCCCGGTGAAGACGCAGGGCAACACAACCACCAGGGATGTCATCCAGACCATCGTGCCCATTGACGCTCACAGCATGATGAGCGGTGTCCTGGTGCCACCCACTCCCGACTGGCCGTACGAGATCATGGTGGCTGCGGCGATTGCGGTGGTGGCAGCTTCGGCGGGGGCCGCCTTCATCGCGCGACGGGTTGTCCGCCCTCTGTCAGAACTTACGACCGCCGCCGCCAAGGTCGCAGCCGGCGCCAGCGTCCCACGGGTAGCCGAACGGGGGCCCGAGGACGTGCGGAACGCGGCCATCGCCTTCAATCGGATGACCGACAAGGTGACGCGCACCATGGAAAGCCAGCGTCATCTTCTCTCTGCGGTGGGCCATGACCTGCGCACGCCCATCACGGCCATGCGCATCAACCTGGAATTCGTGCAGGAAGAGGAATTGCGCGAGGGCCTGCAGCAGAATCTGGACGAGCTCCAGGATCTGACGGAACAGGTGTTGGCGGCGGCCCGGGGTGCCAGCGGCGAAACCAAGCGCAGCGTGGATTTGTCGGCGCTGGTGGAAAGCCTGTGCGCCGACCTCGACGATCTGGGCGAGCCGGTGACCTGGCAGAACCATGCGCCGGCGCCGGTCAATTGCCGCCCCAATGAGATCCGCCGTGCCGTGCGCAATCTGGTCGAGAATGCCGTCGCGTATGGCAACAAGGCCGATGTGCAGATCGCCGCCAATCGCGACGGCTATGACATCGTGATCGAGGATAATGGCCCCGGCATTCCCGAGGATGAGCGGGTGAGAGTGTTCGAACCCTTTGTGCGGCTGGAAAGCTCGCGCAACGCGGCCACCGGAGGCACCGGGTTGGGACTTACTCTTGCCAAGGCCATCGCCGAAGGCCATGGCGGCGCGATCGTGCTGGAAAACCGGCCCACGGGTGGGCTCAGGGCCCGCATGCACCTGCCACGCATGGCGGCAACCGTCTAGAAGCCTTACATTATCCCCATGCTGTTCGGACCCTCTCCCGCGGCCCAAGCCGCAGGCGCGATTCTCGCCCATGGCGTGCGCCAAGGCGCGCTCTCGTTCCGCAAGGGCCGCGTGCTGTCGGCCGAGGATGTGGCGCAACTGGAGGAAGCCGGCGTCGCCGACATCACCATCGCCCGGCTCGAACCCGGCGATGTCGCCGAGGACCTGGCGGCTGCCCGCATCGCCAGGGCCGCCGGCGGTGAACATGCCAATTTGCACCATGTCCGGGTCGGTGCCGCGTTCACCGGCCGGGCCAACCTCTACGCCCAGGCGGCGGGCCTGACGCTGATCGATGCCACCGCGATCCAAGACGCCAATGCGGTGGACGAAGCGATCACCTTCGCCTCGCTGCCGGCGTTCGCCAAAGTGGATGCCGGCCAGATGTTGGCCACCATCAAGATCATCCCGTTTGCCGCACCCGAAGCGAGCGTGGCGGCGGTTGAAAAGCGCTTGGCCGCAGGCCCGGTGATGAGGATCGCGCCATTCCAGGCCAAACAGGTGGCCCTGATCTCCACGCGGCTGCCGGGTACGAAGCCTGCCCTGTTGACCAAGAACCGCGAGGCGCTGGATGCCAGGTTGAGGCCGCTGGGCTCTGCCATCATGTTCGAACGGCGCGTTGCCCACGACATCGCCGCGGTGGCGGACACCCTTGGCGAAGCGGCCGGGGCCGGAGCCGATCCCATCCTTCTGTTCGGTGCCAGCGCCATTTCCGATCGCCGGGACGTACTGCCCGCCGCGCTGGAGCTGGCCGGCGGCAAGATCGCCGTGCTGGGCATGCCGGTTGACCCTGGTAACCTGCTGATGGCGGGCACTTTTGAAGGACGTGTGGTGCTGGGCCTTCCTGGCTGCGCCCGCTCGCCCAAGCTCAATGGCTTCGATTTCGTGCTCTGGCGGGTTTTGGCAGGCTTGGAAGTGGGCCGGGCGGAAATCGCGGCCATGGGTGTGGGCGGCCTCCTCACGGACAGTCCAGTCCGGCCTCATCCGCGCGAGAGCGCATGGGGGACGGAACCCCGATTGCCCCGTATCGGTGCTGTCATCTTGGCGGCCGGGGCCTCCTCGCGGATGCGAGCGGCTGGCCAAAGTGTCAACAAGTTGCTTCAGCCCTTGGACGGGCGGCCCATGGTACGCCATGTGGCAGAGGCGGCGCTGGCCAGCGCGGTTTCGGACGTGGTTGTTGTCACCGGCAACGAAAAGGCCGGCGTGACGATGGCGCTGCGCGGCCTACCCATTACCTTCATCGATAATCCCGATTATTCAAAAGGTTTGAGCACGTCCCTCATCTCAGGTCTCAATGCCCTGCCGGAGGATTGCGATGGCGCCCTGATCCTGCTGGGCGATATGCCGGCGGTGGATTCCGCTCTGCTGGACCGGCTGGTCGCAGCCTTCGATCCCTCCGAGGATCGGGCGATCATTGTGGCCAGCCATGGCGGGCGGCGCGGCAATCCGGTGCTCTGGGCCAGGCGCTTCTTCCCCGAGATGCGGGAACTCTCCGGCGATGCCGGGGCGCGCGCCCTCTTCGCCCCCTATGCCGGGTTGATCTGCGAAGTCGAGGCGGGCTCGGATGCGCCTTTGACCGATATCGACACCGAGGAAGCGCTATCCGCCTACCGGACCCGGAGCGAAGCATGAGCGATCCCATTTACCGGCGCGAATTGCTGCGGCTGGCCGCGGACGCTGTTGGGGCCGGTCGGCTGGAAGCGCCGCACGGCTCAGCCACCCTGCACAATCCCGCCTGCGGTGACCGGGTTACGGTTGATCTCACCTTGGAAGATGGCCGCATCGCGGGCCTCAGGCATCGTACTCAGGCTTGCGTCCTCACCCAAGCCTCGGCCGCCATCCTGGGCGCGGAGGCGGCGGGGCTTACTCGCGCAGGCTTGAGCAAATTGCGCGAGGATGTGGCGCGGATGCTGGACGGCGGACCTGCACCGTCATCACCGTTCCAAGCCTATGGCGCATTTGACGGCGTGGCCGAACACAAAGGCCGCCATGTCTGCGTGCTCTTGCCGCTCGAAGCCGCGCTGGAAGCCCTGGACGTTTTAGAGGCGGCCGAACCAGGCGCCTAAGGCGCCAAGCGTGAGCCGATTGTCTTTTTGCACAACCTCGCCGGTTCCCAGATTCAAGCTCATGACATTGGGTGACAGGAGAAAATCCATCGCCGCGCGGCCGAGATTGAATATGCAAAGAATTTCCCCGCGGCGGAATGCGAGCAAAGGCAAGTTGGCGTCAAGCAGCGTCAGATCGGCGTCGCGAAAACTCGCATGGTCCTTGCGCGCTTTGAGCATGTTGCGGGCAAAGGTCAAAATCGAGGCCGGGTCGCCTTCCTGCATCGAGACCGCCAGGCTGGCATGGGCTGGTCCCAGCGGCAGCCAGGGCGTGCCCGAAGAAAAACCCAGATTGGGTTTGCCGGCGTCCCACGGCATGGGGGTTCGGCAGCCATCGCGGCCCTTGAACAGGGGATAATAAAGATCGCCCACCGGGTCGCGGAGCTGGTGGCGCTGCAAATCCACTTCCGTGAGGCCCAACTCCTCGCCCTGGTAGAGAAGCACCGTGCCACGCAGCGCGAACAAAAGCGCCAGCATCACTTTGGCCGAGCCTGGGCCGAAGCGGCTGGCGGTGCGGATCACGTCATGATTGGAGAACGAGATCGCCGGCCAGTGCTGTGGATACCGGGCCAGCGTTTCCAGGTGCGTTCGCACCCCGGCGGCGTCGCTGGCAGTGAGAAGGGCAAAATTGTAGCCGCTGTGAAGGCCCTTGTCGGACGGCAGATAAGCCCCCGCGCGGTCGAATTCTTCGGAGAATTCGCCGAACACAAAACGGTCCCGGAAAGCTTCGACGCGGCGGCGGATCACGTCCAGCACCGCCTTGTTCTCTTCCAGATTGGAGTCGTGGAGATGGCGCTGCATGTTCGCCGCTGCCGCCCACTCCGCCGCGGTGCGCGACGCAGCGGGAATGGCGGGATTGTCGGCCAGCCCGGGATCGTGGAGATAGGCGTTGGCCACATCGAGGCGAAAGCCGTCGGCGCCGCGCGTGAGCCAGAGATCGAGCACCTTCAGCGCCGCTTCGCGAGCATCCGGATTCACCCAACTCAATTTGGGCTGCTGGCGCAGGAATTTGTGGTGGTAATATTGCCGCCGCGCCGGCTGATAGGCCCAGGCCGGACCGCCGAACACCGACAGCCAATTGTTGGGCACGGTACCGTCATCTTTGGGATCGGCCCAGACATACCAATCCTTTTTTGGCCAATCCCGCTTGTCAGGATCGCCATCACGGCTGGCCGCGAACCAGGCATGTTCGTCAGACGTATGCGCCAGGACCTCATCGAGGATGATCTTCAGGCCTCGCGCATGCGCCGCGTTCACCAGCGCGGCAAAATCTGTCAGCGCCCCGTAATCGGGATGAACGCCCTCGAAATCGGAAACGTCATAGCCCCAGTCGCGATTGGGCGACGGATGGATGGGCGAGAGCCAGATCGCATCCACGCCCAGCCGGGCGACATAGTCGAGCTTTGAGATCAGGCCGGCGAAATCGCCCTGCCCGTCGCCATTGGCATCACAAAAGCTGCGGACATAGACCTGATAGACCGCCGCACCGCGCCACCAGGGCTGCGCCGCGGTCACAGGTCACACTTCGTTGGCGTTGGTGACGATCTTGCCGACCAGGCCGTATTTCAGGGCCTCGTCCGCACCCATCCAGAAATTGCGTTCGGTATCGGCGACCACTTTCTCATAGGGCTGACCGGTTTCGACCGAAATCTCCTTGATCAGCCGCGCCCGCATCTTGAGGATTTCTTCCGCCTCGATGGTGATGTCCGAGGCCTGGCCGCGCACCCCGCCCAAGGGCTGGTGCAGCAGGAAGCGGGTGAAAGGCAGACAGTAACGGTTCTCGCGCTTGGCGCCCAGAAAGATGTGAGCACCGGCGCTGGCCACCCAGCCAGTGCCGATCATCTTTACCCGATTGCCGACAAAGCGGATCATATCGTGGATGGTGTCGCCCGATTCGACATGGCCGCCCGGCGAATTGACGATCACCCTGATGTCGCCGTCGCTTTCGGCATAGGCGAGAAGCTGGGCGGTGACCCGCTCGGCCATCTTCATGTCCACTTCGCCGAACACCAGGACGGTGCGCGACTTGAACAGGGCCTTGGCGATCTCGGAGGATTGCGGATCGGGCGACTTGGACTTTTCGTCGTCTTTTTCTTTGGGTTCTTCTTCGTCGGCGCGGCGCAAGGGCAAAACTCCAAGACTGGGATGGGCGGTTTCCATCAATATGGGGAGAGTCCCGAAGGTTATAAAGCCTGAAGGGCGGCGGTCAAAGTCGGCCCGATTTCCCGGTGCAAAACCAAGTCCGCATAGGGGTCTTGCTCGGTTTCCTCGCGATTGAGGATCACCAGCTTGGCGCCCGCCCGCTTGGCCAAAAGCGGAAATGCCGCCGCCGGATAGACCACCAGCGAGGAACCGGCCACCAGGAACAGATCGGCGTCGAGGCTCACCTCTTGCGCCCGTGCCATCTCGTCTTCCGGCATCGCCTGGCCGAAGGAAATGGTGGCCGTCTTGATAATGCCGCCGCAGAATTTGCAATCGGGCGCCTCGCCATGATCGTCGAAATGAAGACGGATGTCGGCGATCTCCACCCGCATGTTGCAGGTGAGGCATTTGGCATAGCTTGTGTTGCCGTGAAGCTCGATCACGCGATCGTCAGGCACACCGCCCGCCTGGTGCAGATTGTCGATGTTCTGGGTGATCACGGCGCGGACATGGCCCAGCCGGATCAGTTCGGCCACCGCCAAATGGCCTTCATTCGGTTTTACGGCGTTCCAGGTCCCTTCCATCTCGAAGCGGCGTTCCCATGACACGCGCCGCGCCTCGGCATCGGCGATGTAATCCTGGAATTGCACCGGCATCATCTTGGTCCAGATGCCGCCGGGCGAGCGGAAATCGGGAATCCCGGATTCCGTCGAGATGCCCGCACCGGTAAAGACCACGCCGCGGCGCGCCTCGCGCAGCAACCTTGTCAGTTCGGCAATGTCGGGATCAGGCAACTGGACGTCGCTCATGCAATGCTCTGGAAGCTTTCACGAAATTTGGCATGGCGGCCCGGACACGCCAAGCAGACCCTGGTCTGAAAAGGCGGGCCAAAAAGCCCTTTTTCTTCGTTGGGCAAATTGACGTAGGGCCCAGGCAAGTCTGGTGTTCGTCCCAAGCCGCCGCTAGATTCAAAAGTCATAAACAACCTGAGGGGAAAAAGCGCATGCGCCGGGTCTTGAGTGCTTTGACGGGTATTTCGCTTCTGCTGGCGTCTTCCGCCAGTTTTGGCCAGCAATCCGCCAATTCCAATGTGGCCGAATTCAACGGCGCCAATGTATCCCAGAAATTCCCGCCGCCGGTGGAAGCGCCCGACGGCATGGCGGTAAGCTCGCAGCGCGATGCCTCCAAGGCCGGCGCGGAGATCCTGGCGGCGGGCGGCAACGCGATCGATGCGGCGGTGGCGGTGGGCTATGCGCTCGCCGTGGTGCATCCCTGCTGCGGCAATATCGGCGGCGGCGGCTTTGCCACCATCCATCTCGCCAACGGCAAGGACACTTTCATCAACTTCCGCGAGAAAGCGCCGGGAGCAGCCAAGTCCACCATGTACCAGGACGCCAACGGCAATGTGATCCCCGGCCTCTCCATCCATGGCTATCTGGCGATCGGCGTACCGGGCACCGTGATGGGCATGGAGCGGATGCTGAAGGAATACGGCACCATGACCCGCGCCCAGGTGATGGCGCCGGCCATCAAGCTGGCCGATGAAGGCTATGTGCTGCAGGAGGGTGATGCGCGCGGCTATGTCAACGCCGCCAAGGCCTTCGCCAAGCAGCCCAATGTCGCGGCGATTTTCCTCAACAATGGCGAACCCTACAAGGCGGGCGAAAGGCTGGAACAAAAGCAACTGGCCGCCACCCTGAAGGAAATCTCGGCGCAAGGCCCGGATGTCTTCTACAAGGGCGACATCGCCGAGCGCGTGGTCGCCGCCTCCAAGGCCAATGGCGGCATCCTCACCATGAAGGATTTCGCCGATTACACCACCACCGAAAGCGCGCCGCTTACCTGCAGCTATCGCGGCTATCGCATCATCTCATCGCCGCCGCCCTCGTCTGGCGGCGCCTCGATGTGCGAGATTCTCAACATTCTCTCCGCCTACCCCATGAACAAGATGCCGGTCCATTCCGCCAAGAGCGTGCATTACATGGTGGAAGCGATGCGGCATGCCTATGTGGACCGCAATTTCTCGCTGGGCGATCCCGCCTTCGTGAAGAACCCGATTGCTTGTCTGCTCTCGGCCAAGCATGCCGCCGACATCCGCGCCAAGATCGATCCGGTGAAAGCGACGCCTTCGTCCGAAGTGAAGATCGGCGTCGAACCCCATGAAAGCACCGAGACCACCCATTATTCGGTGGTGGACAAGATGGGCAACGCCGTTTCGGTCACCTACACCATCAATGGCGGCTTCGGCGCCCAGGTGATCGCCGGCGATACCGGCTTCTTCCTCAACGACGAAATGGACGATTTCACGTCGAAGGTGGGCGCGCCCAACATGTTCGGCCTGGTGCAGGGCGACAACAACTCGATCCAGCCCGGCAAGCGGCCGCTCTCTTCCATGGCGCCGACGCTCGTCACCAAGAACGGCAAGGTCGTCATGGTGACGGGCAGCCCGGGCGGCTCGCGCATCATCACCATCACGCTGGAATCCATCTTGAACGTGATCGACCACAATATGGACGTCCAGGCCGCGGTGGACACGCCGCGCATCCATCACCAGTGGCTGCCCGACACCGTTTATGTCGAGCCCGGCGCGATCACTCCCGCGGTGCAGAAGGAATTGGAGGCCGATGGCTATAATTTCACCGAAAACCGCACCTGGGGTTCGGATGAAGCCATCATCATCGGCACCAGGGACGGCAAGCGCGTGCTTTATGGCGCCAATGACGACCGCGCGACGGCCGGAGCGGCTGTAGGAAATTGATTATGAGAGCGTCTTGGCGGGGACCTTCCTCCCCTGCGCATGCGCAGCATGCTGGCGGGGGAGGTGCCCGTAGCAGCGCTTGCGATGCGAAGGGCGGAGGGGGTCAACCAATCAAGTCCATGCGCCGCTTTCTGGCCGTTCTGATCGGCACAACCTTTCTTCTGACGCCGACGCTCGCCAATGCCGATTTCACCGGCATCGCCCCGCCGGCCAATTCGCCGCCGCCGGTGGAAGCCGAGCACGGCATGGCGGTTAGCTCGGAGCATTACGCCAGCCAGGTGGGCGCCGACATCCTGAAGGCCGGCGGCAACGCCATCGATGCGGCAGTGGCGATCGGCTATGCGCTGGCAGTGGTGCATCCCTGCTGCGGCAATATCGGCGGCGGCGGGTTCGCCACCATCCATCTTGCCAACGGCAAGAATACGTTCGTGGACTTCCGCGAGAAGGCGCCCGGCAGCGCCAGCGAGAACATGTATCTCGATGCCAAAGGCAATGTGATCCCCAACCTCAGCCTGTTCGGCTACAAGGCCGTGGGCGTGCCGGGCAGCGTGATGGGCTTCGAGAAGCTGCGCACCGAATATGGCACCATGAGCCGCGCACAACTCATGGCGCCCGCCATCAAGCTGGCGGAGGACGGCATGATTCTCAAACAGGGCGACGTGGACCTGCTGCATTGGGGCACGGAATATTTCTCCAAACAGCCCAATGTCGCAGCCATCTTCCTCAATCACGGCAAGCCCTATCAGAAGGGCGAGAAGCTGGTGCAGAGAGAGCTTGCCGCCACCTTGAAGGAAATCTCGGCCAAGGGTCCTGACGTCTTCTACAAGGGCGATATTGCCGAGCGTGTGGTCGCCGCCTCCAAGGCCAATGGCGGGCTTCTCACCATGAAGGATTTCGCCAGCTATAACGTGGAGGAGACCGCGCCCATCACCTGTTCCTATCGCGGCTATCAGATCATCTCGGCGCCGCCACCCTCGTCCGGCGGCGTCACCATGTGCGAGATCATGAACATCGTCGCGGCCTATCCGATGGACAAGATGCCGCCCCATTCCGCCAAGAGCGTGCATCTCCTGGTCGAGGCGATGCGTCACGCCTATGTGGACCGCAATTTCTCGCTGGGCGATCCCGATTTCATCAAGAACCCGGTGGACTTCCTGCTTTCGGCCAAGCACGCCGCCGACATCCGTGGCCATATCGATCCGGTCAAGGCCACGCCCTCGGTCGAGGTGAAGATCGGCACTGCGCCGCATGAGAACCACCAGACCACCCATTATTCGGTGGTGGACAAGGATGGCAACGCGGTCGGGATCACCTACACCATCAACAACAATTTCGGCGCCAATGTGATCGCTGGCGATACCGGTTTCTTTTTGAATGACGAAATGGACGATTTCACTTCGAAGGTGGGCGCGCCCAATCTGTTCGGGCTTATTCAAGGGAAAAATAATGCTATCGAGCCTGGCAAGCGTCCGCTTTCCTCCATGAGTCCCACCATCGTCACCAAGGACGGAAAAATTTTCATGGTGGTGGGAAGCCCGGACGGCTCGCGCATCATCACCATCACCCTGGAAGCGATCATGAATGTGATCGACCACCACATGGACATCCAGGCGGCGATCAATTATCCCCGCATCCATCAGCAGTGGATGCCGGACCTGGTCTATCTTGAGAAGGGTGCGCTCGCGCCCGGCGTGCAAAAAGAGCTGACCGCCGACGGCTACAAATTCGCTGATGACGATCCCTGGGGCGAAGCGGAAGGCATTGTGATCGGCAGCAAGAATGGCAAGCGCATGCTCTATGGCGCCAATGATGGGCGCGTCGAGGCGGGCGCGGCTGTCGGATATTGATTGTTGACCCCCTCCGCCAAGACGCGCTTTTCGTTTCCGCTCGCCGCGTTGCTGGCGCCGCTGCTGCTGGGCGGTGCGGCAAGCTATCCGTCGCCGGACGACGTGCTGGCCAAGGCTCCAGCTAGCGCGTGGGCGCCGCTCGATCCCGCCAGCACACTTTACATGGACCTTCCCAACGGCCGGGTGGTGATCCTGTTGGCGCCCGGCTTCGCGCCCAAGACGGTGGCGAACATCAAGCGCCTGGCGGCGGCGCGCTATTTCGACAACAGCGCCATCGTGCGCGCGCAGGACAATTATGTCGTGCAATTGTCACAGCCGGACAAGGCGAAACAGGCCACCGAAGCCAAACTCAAGGGCTATGCGGAGTTCGAGCGGCCTTTGTCGCAAAGCCTGGCGCGCCTGCCCGATCACGACACCTATGCCCCCATCACGGGTTTCGACGGCGCTTTCGCGGCCGGCAGCGACGGCAAGTCGGAGTGGCTGCTGCACTGTTATGGCAGCGTGGGCGCGGGCCGCGACAATGCGCCGGATTCCGGTTCCGGGGTCGAACTCTATGCCGTCACTGGCCAGGCGCCGCGCCAGCTCGACCGCAACATCACTCTGGTGGGCCGCGTGGTCCAGGGCATCGAATTGCTGTCGTCATTGCCCCGCGGCGGCGGCGCGCAAGGCGCCTATATGGGCTTCTATCAAAGCCCGTCGCAGTACACGAAGATCAAGTCCATCCGCCTGGCCTCGGAGTTGCCGCCAACTCAGCGCCTCAAGCTGGAATATCTCAAGCCCGGCACGCCCTCTTTCTCGGCCTATGTCGAAGCGCGGCGCGACCGCCGCAATAACTGGTTCGTGCGGCCGGCCGGCGCGATCGATGCCTGCAACGTGCCGCTTCCCGTAAGAAACACTCCGATGTAAAGCGTGGGCCATCCCTTGTTGGCGGACCCGAAAATGGTGCTATCATTTCGTTCCTATCGGGCACGGGGGAATTCTTGAAAAAGCGGTTCGACGTCACCATCGCGGGCGAGCTCAATCTCGACCTTGTTCTCGACGGCATTGCCGAGACCATGCCCGCGGAGCGCGAACTCCTGGCATCGTCATGCAACATCACGTTGGGGAGTTCGGCGGCGATCATGGCGCATAATTGCGCCGCGCTGGGTGTGAAAGTCGGCTTCGCCTCGCTGGCGGCCCGGGACATGTTCGGCATCAAGGCGCTCGATTATCTCCGCGAGCAGGGCGTGGACCTTTCCGAAGTCCACACCAGCGAGAGCGGCGCGGGCTCTGGCATCACTGTGGTGGTCAACCATGGCATGGTGCGCCATATCCTGAGCTATCTGGGCACCACGGCCGAACTGGGGCGCCATCATCTGGACCTCGACTATCTCTGCTCGGCCCAGCATTTCCATCTTTCGTCGCTGTTCCTGCTGAAGGCGTTGCGGCCCGACCTGCCGGAGATGTTCAAGGCGATAAAGGCCAGAGGCCTCACCATCTCACTCGACACCAATGACGATCCTGACGATCGCTGGGAGGGACTGGATGCCCTTCTGCCCTTGGTGGACGTGCTGTTGCCCAACGAGCGTGAGCTGCTGCGGATCGCCAAGCGGAATTCCATCGATGAGGCGCTGGCGGTCCTGTCCCCCAAAGTGAAACTGATCGTGGTCAAGCGCGGCGCCAAGGGCGCGATCGTGCAGCAAGGCGTCCATCGCACCGACATTCCCGCCCTGCCGGTGACGCCGGTGGACGTGATCGGCGCGGGCGACAGTTTCAATGCCGGCTTCCTCAACGGCTATCTCCGCGGACTGCCGCCGCAGGATTGCGCCGAGATGGGAAACATCACCGGCGCCGTCTCGACCCTGAAGCCGGGCGGCATCGCGGCGTTCGTCGATCAGGCGTTCCTGCATGCCTCGCTCACCAAATTCGCGCCAACGGCGCGGAAAATTTCGTGAGGCGTAAGCGGGTCGGCGATCACACTTTCCTTCCAGCCTTTTCTTCCGATCACGAATTAACAAACGGTCCATGAATAAATCGCATCTGCGAAAGCGGTGCGCTCGAATTTTACGGGGATACGCGCGGCTTTTTTGAGCTTTGCGCCAAAGCAGCCGCAGCAGTCTCGCGTCGTCACCATGCGCCGCAATGAAATCGAAAATTACATTCTCGATGCGACGAAACAATTCTTGCGTCCGGCGATTGCCGGGGCGGTGTTAAATTCGAATGGTGGCCGCGATTGGGCGGTCACTTTGAGCAAAGGTCCTTGATCATGTGCGACTACTCTTTGGAGTCCGCCGCGCGTCGTGACGCGGCAGTCGGCGACCAGTTGAAGACGGCACGAATTGGCGTTCACGGCACCATCGGCCTGGTCTCGCGTCACGATCCGGAGACAGCGGTGTGCCTGCTGCCCGGCGCGCGACTGGTGGTGTCGGGAATTCCGGCCGGCTTGCAGCAGCAATGGGGTGTCGGCGAAGCCGCGATCGCGACATCCCAAAGCGCGATCGCGCCGGCGCCTATCAGGGACCGATGGGGTTCTACCATGACGGTGTCGCCTTTGATGGCGCCCCCGACCGGCTGGTGCTGTTCCAGGATTTTCCACTGGAAATCGAAGTTTCCGTGGAGACGATTCCCGGCGTCGCAAATGACGTTCCCGCCCCCGCCCAACCTGAATTCGCGCTGACCTGACAAGGCCTTCCGCGAGTCTTCGGGTCCCGGACTGAAGGTTCGGGACCCTCTTTTGCGAATTGTGGCGACCTAGACACCCCTCGCGATTCGGGAGTACCCTTCCCACACTTAAATATGCCGCGAACATTGGCTTACCGCACCACCCGGGGAGAAAATCGCGATGCTGCCATCCTTTGACCGTAGAGCATTCATCAACAGCTTGGGCGGAGCCGCTGCGGTTGCCGCCATGACGCACGAGGCGCGCGCAGACGCCTTGGAAGACGCGATGGGCCAGAAACTCGGGTTGGGCAAACCCGGCGAGACCGCGGACATGCACGCGGAGTCGGACAGCATGAAAAATGTGGCGCCCCCCACGGTCGCCGAAATCGAGGCGCAGATCACGACCCGCCCCTATCGGCGCGGCACAGGCGGCAACTTCATCAACACGAAGGGCAATGTGACGCGCCTGACGCCGCTGCCGGCCAAGCCTACCTTGACCGATTTCTACATCCACCGGTTCAACACCAACCAGCATTGCCTGCAAAGCGCCAACAAGGCGATGCAAAGCGGCGCCGACGAAGAGGTCATCCTGGCCTGCTTCCTGCACGATACGGTGCAGGCGCTGGTCAAGACGGATCATGGCTGGTGGGGCGCGCAGATGTACGCGCCTTATGTGCCGGAACGCACCGCCTTTGCCATCCGCTATCACCAGGCGCTGCGTTTCTATCCCGACGAGAAGGCCGGCTACATCTATCCCGATCTCTACCGGCATACCTTTGGCGTGGACTATGTGCCGCCGCCGCATATCGAGGCCGCTTACAAATACGCCCGCAACCATAAATGGTACGACGCCCCGCGCGCGGTCACCGTGAACGATCTTTATGCCTTTGACTCCAGCAAGAAAATAAAGATGGACCCGTTCATGGATATCGTGGGCCGTCACTTCAAGAACCCGCCGGAGGGCCTGGGCAATGACAACAGCCCATCGGCCCATTTCTGGCGCACCCTGAACTTCCCGGACACGCCGCTTTAACCGGCGGTTGTTCAATCCCGAAGCAGCGCAAGGGCGTCGCAGATGCGACGCCCTTCGCGTTTTTAGCTGTTGGCGCCCATCCCCATCTTTTCAAAATCCGCCATCTCATAGAATGGCCGGATTTCAATCTCGCTTGGTCCCGGCATGGGATTGGGACAGCGCTTCGCCCAGGCGACCGCCTCGTCCATGTCCTTGACCTCCCAGACCCAGAAGCCGGCAACCAATTCCTTGGTCTCGGTGAAAGGCCCGTCGATGACCAGGCGGCCCGCCCCGTCGAAGGCGACGCGCTTGGCCTGCGAGGTGGGCTTCAGCCCATGGGCGATCGGTTCGCCATCGGCAAAACGCATGACCCCGGCCTTGATCAACGCGTCGTTGAATTTGCCCATGGCCTCGAACATTTTGGGATCTGGCAAAGCGCCCTTTTCGCTGTCCCTAGTGGCCTTCACGAACACGATCACACGCATCTCTCTGTCTCCCTTGTTGCTTCAACCTAGCTCAAGGACGAGCGGGCATGAGTCGAGCCGACAGCAGAAATGAGATTTTTTGTGGGGGGAGGTGGCGGTCTGGCGCCCGCTCTCACCCTTCGGGTGCTCCATGGCGCACCCTTATCCGCCACCCTGGGCTGGTTCCCCTAACCCCTTTAAGCCCACGACACGGCCCCCAAGCTCATCCAGATAGCGGCGCAAATCATCCCCATCTACGGTTACGTCCACATAGTGTACGGCCTCCGTATCAAATAGCTCGTGCAATTCATTTTTTCCTTCGACGGGATGCAAGGTTGCAAGTATGTCTGCTGGTATTTCCCTAGAGACAGAAGACGGAAGCTTTTTCCCAAACGTTTTTAGTTCAGCATTTAAGAGTTCAAACTCAAAATACGAAAGCCGCTTTTCGGGTGTCTTGTTCAAACCGCAGATATATTTTTCGGCCATCGTTCCTTCGACAACCTCATACGCGAGCCGGGCAGCGTCACGTAGCGACTGTGCGGGTCTTGTCACCTTCATCCCAATTGTAGCAACGGGCAGCGTACCAATAGGAGCGGTATCCGCACTTTGACAATCAACCGCCTCAGGGGGCGTTTCGCTTAAACTCATAATTCTCGAATACAGAGCGTAAAAGATTGGCCCCAATCCCCAGCCAGCTCCCACCAAGCCTGGAGTCATCAATGCCACCCGCACAGCAAGCGAAAGGTGCTGAGGCAGCGCTATAGGCAGCAAAGCGGCGATGATTGTAGCGCCACCTACTCCGACCGCCACTCTAGTAGGCGTGTCCAATGCCATGACGAACCTCCTCCAATCAATGTGTCCAGCGCGCAATCAGGGCAGCAAGTACCGTGCCGATCGCAGTAATTAGTG
>DATNFZ010000028.1:0-11364 GCA_035606155.1 Rhizomicrobium sp.
GTCGAGATCATCTTCCGCAAGGAGGCGGGCGATCCCGAAGCGATTGCCCAACGCACCCGCGAATATGAGGAACGCTTCCTCAACCCCTTTGTCGCCGCCTCACGCGGTTATATCGACGACGTGATCCGGCCTCATTCCACCCGCTGGCGCATCGCCCGGGCGCTCCGCATGCTCAGGAACAAGCAGGTGGCGCAGATCTGGAAGAAGCACGACAATATTCCGCTTTAATGTGAGCCGGGCGCGCCGTTGATGCCGCCCAGGAAAGCCGCCAACGCGTCGGGATAGGATTTGTACCGGACCGGCGCCTGGCAATTGCCGTTTTGATCCGACAACAGGCAATCGGTCAGGCCCCAATCACTGCTCTTGTCGTAATGGTCGAGCATGAATTTCCAGGCTTCATCATGGCGCCCCAGGCGTGACGCCGCCGCCACGAATGAGGCGCAGGCGCCGTTGTCGTGGTTGGCGCAGCCCTGTTGGAAATTCGGCACGTCCCTCTCGTCCAGCGGGCGATAGAGCGGACTCATGGTCACGTCCGCGAGCGCGCCTTCCACCAGTTTGAATACCCGCTTGGGCGTGCCCGCGCAGGCGTAACAGGAGAATTTGTAGAGGAACCGGTCGTCGCCATGGACGATTTCACTCTCGCCGTCGCCGTCGGCATCCTGGGGAATGATGTCCGAGCCGTCCCACTGACCGCCACGCACGATGCGCCACTGGCCCGCCACCACGTCGAGGATGAAGATTTCCGCGCAGCAATGGGCGCCCCCGGTGTAGCGCGAGATGAAGAATTCCGGCGTCGCATTGCCGGCATCCATTTCGGCCATGGAAATGGTGGGCAGGAATGGACGGCCTGCCTGGTTGCTCGCCAGATTCAAGGTCACGGGCGTGGTCCCGGGCGCCGAGGCGGTGATGGTGATGGCGCCCCCCTCGAACGAGGGCATGGTGATGGCAACCGCGGCATTGCCGAATTGCAGATTTTCCTCGCCGGAACGGGGCAGGGGCAATTTCTGCAAACTCTGCGCCTCTGCCACCCCGCCCAATGCCAGAAGCATGGCGGAAATGACGGCAGCTTTCAGCATGGCGTGCCTATATCCCACTGGGCGGAAGAGGGTGGACAGATAGGAAAGCACCACGCCAGTCCCTCGTATCCGTGATGGGCTCGGAAAAGCGACGCGAATCGGGTTTCCGGGGAGGGGCCGAATAGCGGTTTACGCAGAGGCTGCAACCTCTTACTGTCGCAAGATAAAGCAAGAAAACGCGCTCTGACGGGGACGCCTTATCGAATGTCCTGCTGCTTCGCTATTTGAGGACGCTTTGTTCCGCAAAATCCTGATCGCCAATCGTGGCGAAATCGCCTGCCGCATCATCAAAACCGCCCGCAAAATGGGCATCGCCACGGTCGCGGTTTATTCCGATGCCGACCGCGACGCTTTGCATGTGAAAATGGCGGATCAGGCCGTCCATGTGGGGGCGGCGCCGGCTTCGGAGTCCTATCTCAGGATAGACCGGATCGTGGCGGCCGCCCACGCCACCGGGGCCGAGGCCGTCCATCCCGGTTATGGCTTTCTTTCCGAGCGCGAGGCTTTTGCCGCGGCACTGGCCAAGGCGGGCATCGTCTTCATCGGCCCCAACAGCAAGGCCATTGCGGCCATGGGCGACAAGATCGAATCCAAGAAGCTTGCCAAGGCAGCCGGCGTCTCCACCGTGCCGGGCTTCATGGGCGAAATCCGTGACGAAGCCCATGCCCGCGAGATCGCCCGCGAGATCGGCTATCCGGTGATGGTGAAGGCTTCGGCGGGCGGGGGCGGCAAGGGCCTGCGCGTGGTCCAGGCCGAGGCCGAACTGGCCCAGGCGGTGATTTCCTCCCGCAACGAGGCGCAAGCCAGTTTCGGCGACGGACGCCTGCTGGTGGAGAAATTCGTCAGCCAACCGCGCCATATCGAAATCCAGTTGATCGCCGACAAGCACGGCCATGTGATCCATCTCAACGAACGCGAATGCTCCATCCAGCGCCGCCACCAGAAAGTGATCGAGGAAGCGCCGTCGCCCTTTCTGGACGAAAAGACCCGCGCCGCCATGGGTGCTCAGGCCGTGGCGCTGGCCAAGGCGGTGGGCTACGACAGCGCCGGCACGGTGGAATTCATCGTCGATGGCCGGCGGAATTTCTATTTCCTGGAAATGAACACGCGGCTTCAAGTCGAGCATCCGGTGACGGAATTGATCACCGGGCTCGACCTGGTGGAATTGATGATCCGCTCGGCAGCGGGCGAGAAACTGCCGCTCGCTCAGAAAGAGGTGAAGTGCCGCGGCTGGGCGATCGAAGCACGCGTTTATGCCGAGGACCCTTATCGCGGCTTTCTCCCCTCCACCGGCCGGCTCACCCGCTATCACCCCCCGGCCCAAGGCACCGAAAACGGCGTCACCGTGCGCAACGATACCGGCGTGTTCGAAGGCGGCGAAATCTCGGTCTATTACGATCCGATGATCGCCAAGCTTTCCACCCATGCGTCCTCGCGCGAAGAAGCCGTGGATGCGATGGGCGCGGCGCTCGACCGTTTCGAAATCGCGGGCATCGCCCACAACGTCTCGTTCCTCGATGCGGTGATGCACCATCCCCGCTTCCGCGAAGGCCGCATCACCACCAATTTCATCGCCGAGGAATATCCCGACGGCTTCAAGGGTGGGCCGACTTCCGATGCCGACCTTCACCTGTTCGTGGCGGCTTCGGTGGCGGCGAAGCTCTGGCGCACCCAGCGGGCGGGCGAAATCTCCGGCGCGCTCAAGAACGCGCTCAAGGTGGGCGACTCTTTTGTCGTGCATATCGCCGGGCGCGACATCGCAGTGTGCGACGCCCATCTGGCGGTGGGAAGCCTGCACCTGGCGATTGACGGGAAAATCTTCGAAGGCATCACCGACTGGTTTCCCGGCCGTCCGCTTCTCACTTTGAAGCACCAGGGCCGTGAAACCGTGTTCCAGATCGCGCGCCATGCCGGCTTTTACCGCCTGACCCAAGGGGGGCGGGAATTGGACGCGATCGTGCGTTCGCCTTATGCCGCCACGCTGGCGGCGATGATGCCGGTCAAAGTGGCGCCGGACATGTCGCGGCTGCTGCTCTGCCCCATGCCCGGCCTGATCACCGCGCTGGCCGTCAAAGAAGGCCAGGGGGTCAAGGCGGGCGATCCCCTGGCGGTGGTCGAGGCGATGAAGATGGAGAATGTGCTGCGCGCCGAGCGCGATGGCACCGTGGCCAAGATTCGGGCCAAAAAGGGCGACAGTCTGGCCCGCGACGATGTGATATTGGAATTCGCCCGATGAGCGAGGACATCACCAGCCTGCGGGTCCAGGTCCGCGGCTTTGTCCAGGGCGTGGGTTTTCGTGATTTTCTGTTGATGGCCGCGCAACGCCACAGACTGGATGGCTGGGTGCGCAATCGCAGCGACGGTTCTGTCGAAGCGCTGGTGAGCGGCCCCACCAAGGCTGTCGAAGCGTTCGTCAGCGCGGCCACCCAAGGCCCGCGCGGCGCCCGCGTCAACGCGGTGGACCTGCACAATACTCAACCGCCCTCCGACAAGGGTTTTCAACGATTGGCGACATTATAATGGAAAAGCGAGCACTGGGACGTTCGGGCATCAAAGTGGCGCCGCTCTGCCTGGGCGGCAATGTGTTCGGCTGGACGGCGGATGAGGCGATGTCCTTCAAGCTGCTGGACGCCTTCCTGGCGGCGGGTTTCGATTTCGTGGACACCGCCGACGGCTATTCGAACTGGGCGCCCGGCCATGTCGGCGGCGAGAGCGAAACCGTCATCGGCAAATGGATGAAGGCGCGGGGCAATCGTTCCCGCGTGATCCTCGCCACCAAGCTGGGCATGTGGAAGAAGACGGCGGGGCTGAAAGCCGCCAACATCATCTCGGCCTGCGAAGGCTCGTTGGCGCGGTTGCAGACCGATTACATTGACCTGTACCAGGCGCATCGCGACGATCCCGACACGCCGCAGAACGAGACCCTGGAAGCCTTCGGCAAGCTGGTGAAAGAGGGGAAGGTGCGCGCCATCGGCGCGTCGAATTTCGACGCCACCAGGCTCGCCTCGGCGCTCAAGATTTCCGAGGAGGGGGGCTTTCCCCGCTATCAGACGCTTCAGCCGCTCTACAATCTGATCGATCGCGATTTCGAGAAGGCGCTTCAGCCTCTCTGCGTCGAGGAAGACGTGGGTGTGTTTCCCTATTACGCTCTGGCGGCCGGGTTTCTCACCGGCAAATACCGCAATAAACAGGACACCGAAGGCAAGGCTCGCGGCACGCGGGTCGAGACTTATCTCAATGACAAGAATCTAGGGCTGCTGGACCGGATGGAAAAAGTGGCGAAGGCGAACAATGCGACGATGGCGGAAGTGGCGATCGCCTGGCTGCGGGATCGCCCCAGTATCGTCGCGCCCCTGGCCAGCGCCACCAACCTGGATCAACTGCAAAGCCTGATCCGCGGGGCGCATTTGAAACTTACGGCCGCGGACATCGCGGCGCTGGGCTAGCCAAACACCTTTTCAAAACTCTGCTTCATGGCCACATCCACATCGGCCATGTTCACCATCACACCCAGATCGGCCAGGCTGGTGACGCCATGCTGGCGCACGCCGCAGGGCACGATGCCGCCGAAATGGGTGAGATCGGGTTCGACATTCAGCGCCACGCCGTGAAAGCTCACCCAGTGGCGGATGCGCACGCCGATGGCGGCGATCTTGTCTTCCCGCGTGGCCCGCGCGACCCAGATGCCCACCCGGCCTTCGCGCCGCTCTCCCTTCACGCCGAACAGCGCCAGCGCCTCGATCAGCCATTGCTCCAGGTCATGGACATAGGCGCGCACGTCGGGCTTGCGGGCCTTGAGGTTGAGCATCGCATAGCCCACCCGCTGGCCCGGCCCGTGATAGGTGAACTGGCCGCCCCGCCCGGTGCGATAGACGGGAAAGCGCGCATCCAAAAGGTCGGCGTCGTCAGCCGACGTGCCCGCCGTATAGATGGGCGGGTGCTCGAGCAGCCAGACCAGTTCGGGGGCCTGGCCCTCGGCAATGGCGGCGGCACGGGCCTCCATCTCGGCGATGGCGGCCGGATAGGGCACCGCCCCTTCCGAAATCCGCCATTCGGTCAGGGGTTTCAACGTGATGTCTGGATTAAGCATTCCGAAACCATAATCCGCCACGCTGCCAGTGTCCCGATTCCGAAATTCGCACGGGTTCTATACGGGTTTCAGGCGAATTTCGGAATCGAAGGACACTGCCGGCGAAGGGAATATAGGCATCCGGGATGAGTTCGAATATCGACAATATCAAGGTGGAGATTTCGGTGGTCCTGGGCCGCTCCGTGATCCCCATGCACCAGCTCCTGCGCATGGGCCGGGGCGCGGTGATCGAGCTGGATTCCCACCAGGACGACCCCGTGCTGGTGCTGGCCAACGACAAGGCAGTGGCCAAGGGTGAAATCCAGATCCAGGGCGAGAAGATCGCCGTCTCGGTCGTGGACCTGCTGCCGAACTACGAATAAACACCGCAAATATTGTGGGGATGGCGCCGCGCAATCTCAGCGTGTGGGACCGCGCCTGTTCGGCTAGGGTCTTTCCGGGCAGATAAAGATTCGGGGAGCGGCTGGTGGTCACCGTGATGACGTTCCCCGATGCGGTGAGGACCTGTCTGTCGAAATACATCACCTTCAGCGGCCGCGCCACGCGATCGGAATATTGGTATTTCGTCCTGTTCGCCTTTCTGGTTTTCCTCAGCGCCTTCGTGGTGGACGGCATCCTGAACATGGCCCTGGACGCGCCGGCGCTGGGCGGAAACATGCTGACCGGCGTGATGATGCTTTTCCTGTTGCTGCCCCACATCTCCGCCGCCGTCCGGCGCCTGCACGATCTGGGTCATTCGGGCTGGTGGTATCTGATCGGCCTTGTCCCCGTCGTGGGGGGTGTGGTTCTGCTCATTCTGTTTTGTTTCCAGGGAACCCCCGGCGAGAACAGGTTCGGCCCGGATCCGCTGGCGTTCGAAGCCGACTGGGCGCCGGAAATCAGATGACGGCGCGCTGCCGTTCCCGCTGAGGGGGCCAATAGGGAATGGTGCGGTCAAGAAGACTCGAACTTCCACGGGTTGCCCCACTAGCACCTCAAGCTAGCGCGTCTACCGTTCCGCCATGACCGCACAGCCAATAGGAATTTCCTGGTAGGCGGCGGGGTTTAGCAAGGCCCATCCCCCAAGACAAGGGAGCGCCCGGGAGGGGTGGGGAAACCCGGGCGGCGGGCTATCCCGCCGCCAACATCTCCAGACTATCGCAATAGGAGAGGGGTCTGCGTGCGGGCGCCGGCGGCAGATGCGCATCCATCTCGAGCCGGTAGAAGGTTTCGAGCATGGTGGCGACCACGCGGCCCGCGCCGGGCGACAAATGCCCGGCGATGGCTTCCCGCACGATACCGAACATCCCGGCCATTTCGGCCCTGGCGCCCTTCAAATGTTCATAACCCAGGCTCCAGCCGGGAAAGGAACGCGCGGCGACAGCGCGGTCCACCAGCACACGGGGATGGGTGTGGCGGGGGTCTTCCGCGATCCGGCCATACATCTGCATCACCTGGTCGCGCTCGCCTTCCAGGACCTGCAGGAAGCCGCCGTCGATATGGATGAGCATGCCGCTCAAGCCTCGCGCCGGATTGTTCGCGCGTGCCGCCACCAATATGTCGTCAAGGTCCGATGCCGGGATGTCCCGCGCGGCCTGGCTGACATACAGGAGCTGGTGCATTTCCATCCCCATCTTTTGCAGCGATGATAGGCAGGCACCGATTGACGCGAGGTGAAGGAATTCCTCTGATCGCACATCTTCCTGTGTCAGAATGGATCATGCTGCATCTGATCAAACTTTGCGTCGGCGTGGATACGCTCCAGGAACTGGCCGACTGGCAGAAGAAACGCCTCAAGGAAAAGCGGGCCAAAGGCCAGAAGCCGGAGCTGATGCACATCACCCGTCAATTTCCCAAGCGGGCGGAAGAATTGCTCGATGGCGGGTCGCTCTATTGGGTGATCAAGGGCCAGATCACCGCGCGCCAGCAACTGATCGAATTGCGCGAAGTGAGCCGGGGGGGCGTGCCCCATTGCGGCCTGGTCTATGACAAGAAGCTGGTGCCGGTGAGGCTGCGGCCCCGGCGCGCCTTCCAGGGCTGGCGTTATTTCGCAGACAGAGATGCGCCGCCCGACATCGCCGAAGTGAAAGGCGCAAAAGGGTTGCCGGAAGCCCTGACGCGCGAATTAGCGACACTAGGTCTGCTCTAAAAATCAAAGACGCTTTGGGCGGAGCGTCTTGGCCCAGACCCGCCTCCCCCACGCATGCGAAGCATGCTGGTGGGGGAGGTGGCCGTAGCACCGATCAGGTGCGAAGGCCGGGGGGGCTACGTGTTGTGTTCCACAACACAAGAGTCGCCGCGCTTGGTGAGGCGGCTGCAAACTTCGCGTGCGCGTTTTTCGGCAAAAAGGCCGAAGCGGGCGCGATAGATGGTGCGGCCATCTCGGGATTGGAACGGCACCACCATTTGCACGGCACGGCCCAGAAGGCTGATGGATTTCTTGGCATAGGCGTCGAGATAGGCTTTGGCCAATTCCTCATTGGCATAGGCGCCGATCTGGATCGTCCAGTCCTTGCCCGGCTCGGCCGAGACGATCTGCTGCGCCCCTTTGACAGGCGCGCTGGCGGCCTCGACCAATGCCGGCGGCACCGAAGAAACCGGTTGCGGACCCTCGGCATGGATCACCGAATACTTCTCGTCGGGCGCGCGATGGGCTTCGGCAGCGTCTTCATCGTCGGTCTGGGGAATGGGCGGGGGCACGGCCGACAGCGCAGCCAATTGATCGCTGGGCGAAGGCGGAGGCGCCTGCGGAAGGGTAAAGCCTGCCACCATGGGCTGTTCGCGCGTCATCGCTTCCCATGGCACCGAGCCGTGCGCCACCAGGGTGGGATTGGCATCGACCTCCGCGAAAGCCACATCCATCAGATGCATCATCTCGAGGTCGCGGCGCACCGCCGTGCGGCCTCCCATCACCACGCCGATCAGATGCACGCCGTCGCGCACCACCGAGGAGGTGAGATTGAATCCGCTGGCCACCGTGAAGCCGGTCTTGATGCCGTCGGCGCCCGGATAGCGGCCGATCAAATTGTCGTGGGTGGGAATATAGCTGCCCTTATAGACGAAGCCGGGAAGCGCGAAATAAGGGAAATATTGCGGGAAATCGTAGGCCAGATGGCGCGCCAGGATGCCCAGATCGGCGGCCGTGGTGATCTGCAGCGGATCGGGCAGGCCGGAAGCGTTGTGGTAATAGGTCTCGCGCATGCCAAGCTGCTTGGCCTTGGCGGTCATCTCTTGCGCGAAATTGAGTTCGGTGCCGCCCAAGGCCTCGGCAATCACCACCGCCACGTCGTTGGCGGAGCGGATGACGATGGCGCGGATGGCATTGTCCACGGTGATGGTCTGGCCCGGACGCAGGAAAAGCTTGGTGGGTTTTTGCTCGGCCGCATGCTCCGAGACGGGCATGGGCGTTTCCATGGTGACTTTGCCCGCCTTCAACGCCTCGAACAGCATATAGAGCGTCATCATCTTGGTGAGCGAGGCGGGATGACGTTCCGCAGTTTCGTTGCGGGCATAGAGCACCTTGCCGGTAGCTCCATCCAGAATCAGTTCTGCATCCTTGTCGGGATCGGTGGCGCCCACCGGCGCGCGCATGACACGACTATTGTGGCTTTTTGCCGGCGAAACATGGTGGTGACGATGGCGTGACGCCGCCTCGGCGGGCGCAAGGGAGAGCAGCCCGGCCGCCATGAGGGCGATTCCTAGGAGCAAAGACCGTTTCGTCACACCAGCCAACCTCATAACCCCCGAAACAGCCGTTCTGTCATAAAGACCAAAAAAAGGCGGTCGCGCAAGCAAGAATCATGAATCTACGTTAGATTACTTATGTTTAGGTTGGGTTGAGAAAGTTGCCAAAGTTCCCAAGGAAAATTTTGTTGCGGCGCAACAAAAACTCTTGACGCAATGATCAAGGGTAGGCATATATCTCATGTTGCAGTGCAACAGGCCGCCGGACTCCCGGGCCGTGCCCACATGAATACGAACATGAAAGGGATCACCATGACCAAGGAAAACGCGGCTGCCGATTTCAACGCCGGCGCCGACGCGATCAAGGCCGGTTTCGACAAGGCGATCGCGGGCTACGACAATGTCGTCGCCTACAGCAAGGATACCGCCGAAGCGCTGATCAAATCCGCCACCGTCGCGGGCAAGGGCGCCGAGACGCTGAATAGCGAGATTTATGCCTATGCGAAGCAGTCATTGGACGACTCGCTTGCGGCCGGCAAAGCCTTCCTCGCTGCCAAATCGGTGCACGAGGCGATCGAAGTCCAGACCGGTTTCGCCAAGAGCGCGTTCGAGAATTATGTGGCGGAACTCACCAAATTCAACAAGCTTTTCACCGCGACCGCGAAGGACAGCTTCGCGCCGCTGGAAGGCCGCGCGCAGGCTTGGGTTGAGCTGGTACAGACCAGCGCCTAACGCCTGACAGATAAATATTCCAGGGGGCCCGGGGCACTTGTCCCGGGCCCTTTTTATTTAACCAAAAGAACTTTTGGCTTAGTCTGAGCCGCGGCCGGGCATGCGCCTCGCGTCGTTAAGGAATGTGGACCACGTGCGCGATTCGGGCAACAATGGCGGAAAAGGCGACAATACCGGCTCCGGTATCGTCACGCGCACGCGCCCGAAAACCAAGAAACCCTCGCTCTACAAGGTGCTCCTGCTCAACGACGACTATACGCCGATGGAATTCGTTGTGCATATCCTGGAGAAATTTTTCGCCAAAAGCCGCGAGGACGCGGTAGAGGTGATGCTCCATGTCCATCGCCATGGCGTGGGCATTTGCGGCGTCTTCACCTTCGAGGTGGCGGAAACAAAAGTGGCCCAGGTGATTGAATTCTCCCGCCGGCATCAACATCCTCTACAATGCACCATGGAGAAAGAGTGATGCCGTCACTGTCGCGCAGCCTGGAACAGGCCCTGCACCGGGCGATCAAGCTGGCCAGCGACCGCCACCACGAATATGCCACACTTGAGCATCTGCTCCTGGCCCTGATGGACGACGCCGACGCGTCCCAGGTGATGAAGGCCTGCAATGTCGATACCGACGCGCTTCGCCGCGCGGTGCAGAAATATGTGGACGACGAACTGGTCACCCTGGTGATCGAGGATGGCGAAGAGGCGAAGCCCACCACCGGGTTCCAGCGCGTGGTCCAGCGCGCCGTGCTGCATGTCCAGAATTCCGGCCGCGACGAAGTCACGGGCGCCAATGTGCTGGTGGCGCTGTTCACCGAGCGCGAAAGTCACGCGGTTTATTTCCTGCACGAGCAGAACATGAACCGGCTGGATGCGGTGAGCTATATCAGCCATGGCATCGCCAAGCGGCCCGGCATGAGCCAGCCCAAGCCGGTGCGCGGCAATGACGATGACGAAGCCGAGGAGAAGCCCAACAAGCAGGGCACCGACGCGCTCGAGGCCTATTGCGTCAATCTCAACGAAAAGGCCAAGTCGGGCCGGGTCGATCCCCTGATCGGGCGCGGCCCCGAAGTCGAGCGCACCATCCAGATTCTCTGCCGCCGCCAGAAGAACAATCCGCTGTTCGTCGGTGATCCCGGCGTGGGCAAGACCGCCATCGCCGAAGGCCTGGCGCGCAAGATCGTCAACAATGAAGTGCCGGAAGTTTTGCGCGGCTCGACCATCTATTGCCTGGACATGGGCTCTCTGATCGCGGGCACCCGCTATCGTGGCGATTTCGAGGAGCGGCTGAAGACGGTGGTGAAGGAGTTGGAAGGCGTCAAAGGCGCCATCCTCTTCATCGACGAGATTCATACCGTGATCGGCGCCGGCGCCACCTCAGGCGGGGCGATGGACGCCTCCAACCTGCTCAAGCCGGCGCTGGCGGCAGGCATCCTGCGCTGCATCGGTTCGACCACCTACAAGGAATACCGCCAGTATTTCGAGAAGGACCGCGCGCTGGTCCGCCGCTTCCAGAAGATCGACGTGGTCGAACCCACCTTGGCCGACTCGATCAAGATCCTGATGGGCATCAAGTCCTATTTCGAGGATTATCACAAAGTGCGCTACACCTCCGACGCGGTGAAGGCGGCGGTGGAGCTTTCCGCCAAATACATCAATGACCGCAAGCTGCCCGACAAGGCGATCGACGTGATCGACGAGGTGGGCGCCTCGCAGATGCTTTTGCCCGAAAGCCGGCGCAAGAAAGTGATCGGCGTCAAGGAAGTGGAGGATGTGGTGGCCAAGATGGCGCGCATTCCCTCCAAATCC
>DATNFZ010000029.1:0-4537 GCA_035606155.1 Rhizomicrobium sp.
CAGGTCGCGCCATTGTCACGCCGCTTCAGGCTCCATGGCGAAGATGTAGCCGCCGCCCCAGACCGTCTTAATATAGCGCGGATTCTTGGGGTCCGGCTCGATTTTCTTGCGCAGTCTGGAGACATGGTTATCGATCGAGCGATCGAACAGGTCGGCGTCGCGTCCCTTGGTGAGGTCCAGGAGTTGGTTCCTGGTGAGCGCGATCTTGGGCCGTTCCAAGAGCGCGGTGAGAAGCCGGAATTCCCCCGACGAGAGGGGCAACGCCACCCCATCCTGACCGATCAACTCGCGCTGGCCCGTATCGAGCGTCCAGTCGCCGAAGCGGATGCGCTCTGCCCCGGGAGGCTTCTGCCGGGGCGGCAGCGCCTGGGTGCGGCGAAGCACGGCGGTGACCCGGGCGATCAGTTCGCGGGGGCTGAAGGGCTTGGCGATATAATCGTCGGCCCCCATTTCCAGCCCGATGATGCGATCCACCTCCTCACCCCGGGCGGTGAGCAGGATCACGGGAATCTGCGAGGTCTCGCGGATCGAGCGGCAGAGGCTCAAGCCATCTTCGCCCGGCATCATGATATCCAGCACGATCAGGTCGATCGCCGCACCTTTGAGGACTTTGCGTGCGGCCGCGGAATCGGGCGCCGTGGTGGCGCGATAGCCATGTTCGCGCAGATAGCGCGCCAATGGCTCGCGGATGTCGCGCGCATCCTCGACCAGGAGGATGTGCGGCTTGGCCTCTTCCTTGTTCATGGAATGCAACTTTGTCGTCACGGTGCGGGCCCTTGCAAACAGGGATTTGTCGCAAATCCTGTCAATGGCGCAAAGTCTCAGTCATTTGCGCCAAAATCGAAAGCGCAATCTCGGCCGGGCTCCTCGCGCCGATGGCAATGCCTATGGGGCCGTGGACACGCGCGAGTTGCTCTTTCGGGAAACCTCGGGCTTGCAGCCGCTCCAGCCGCGCCGCATGGGTCTTTTTGGAGCCCAGCGCACCCACGTAAAAGCACTCGGAGCGGAGCGCGGTCTCCAGTGCCGGATCGTCGATCTTGGGATCATGGGCGAGAACCACCAGCGCCGAGCGCGGCCCCAAGGGCTGATCGCGCAAGGCCTGATCGGGCCACGCATGGATCAGTTTTACGCCGGGAAAACGGGCTTCGGTGGCGAAGGCGGTCCGGGGGTCGATCACCCGGACCACATAACCCGCCATCGCTGCCATTGCGGCCAGAGGTTGCGCGATATGGACGGCACCAACAGCCACGAGTTCCAGGGGCGGATTGTGCACTTCCAGAAACCAGGTCCGGCCTTCCACTTCGGTCTCGCCGCTGGCGTCGGCACGGGCGGCGGCGCGGGCCGCCCTGCCCAGCGCGCTCTCGTCCGTGGACGGATCAATCAGCCGCTCCTCATGGTGCGCGAGGTCCAGCGCACGGACCCAGGCTTTTGGGCCCCCTTGGGCCAGCTTTTCGAGGAGGGCGCGCTTCATTCCCGGACCGGCTCGATCAGGATCTTGATGCGCCCGCCGCACGCCAGGCCCACATCCCAGGCCTGCTGATCGGTGACGCCGAATTCCAACTCGCGGTTCTTGCCGTCCCGGATGGCCTGAAGGGCGGCTTCGATCACGGTGCCTTCCACGCAGCCGCCCGAAACCGAGCCCAGGAAAGCGCCGTCGTCCCGCACAGCGATCTGACTTCCGGCCGGCCGGGGCGCGGAGCCCCAGGTCTTGATTACCGTCCCCAGCGCCACTTTGCGCCCCCCAGCCAGCCAGGTCGCGGCTTTTTCAAGTTCTTCGCTCATGCGGCAAAGTTTCAGCCGCGCGAGATCAAAGCACAAGCCGTTCATTAAACCTGGTGCCGTGGTTTCGACGCTGAAATTCGTATAATGATTATATGGGGTGTAGCGAATTTCAGAATCGGGACACCGGCCCCCCGATTGATTTCCCGATGCCTCGCTTTTAAGCAAGAGCGAGGTTTTCGGGGGTTTTTGATGCGCGCTCTATCTTCACCATTGCTTGCCGTTCTCATCATCGCCTTCGCCGGCGGCTGCGCGCTTGCGGCCAGCGGTCCCCAGACCGGACTTCCGGTCGAAACCATCACCGTCGATACCAAGGCGGGGCCGCATGCCTTCACGGTGGAAGTGGCGGCCGACGAAGAGAGCCGCGAAACCGGCCTGATGTTCCGCAAGACCATGGCGCCCGACGCCGGGATGCTGTTCGACTTCCACGAACCACAGGAGGTGAGCTTCTGGATGGAGAACACCATCCTGCCGCTGGACATGGTGTTCGTGCGCGCCGACGGCACCATCGCCCGCGTCAAGGAAAATGCCACGCCCTATTCGCGCGAGAGCATCCCGTCGGGCGAGCCGGTGCAGTTGGTGATCGAACTCAACGCCGGGCGCGCCGCGGCCCTGGGAATCAAGGAAGGCGGCCATGTCCGCGCGCCGCAACTGATGTCAAAACGGCGTTAAACGGCCCGCGGTTGCCCACGCCCGGCGCAGCGTGTATGGGAACGCCCTAAAAGCGGCGGAGCGTAGCGCAGCCTGGTAGCGCATCTGCTTTGGGAGCAGAGGGTCGCGTGTTCAAATCACGCCGCTCCGACCATGCCTGTTTTTGGTAGCGAACGAATGTGAGCTTACAAAAACAGAGTACCGCACCGAGCGACGGCGAAGCCGGAGCGAGGGCGGACCCGGCAACGGGTGGAGGACCGCACCGAACGCCGAAGCGTGAGGGCGGAGGGAAGCGAACGGTGTTGGAAGAATTCGGGAGAGACTATGCGCGCGCGCATCTACAAACCGGCCAAGAACGCGATGCAGTCGGGCAGAGCCCGCACCAAATCATGGCTTCTGGAATATGAACCGGAAACAGCCCGCGTGCCCGACCCCCTGATGGGTTGGACCAGTTCCAATGACATGCGCCAGCAACTGGCGCTGGAGTTCGACACACGCGAAGAAGCGGTTGCCTATGCGGAAAAGCACGACATTCCCTACCAGGTGTTTGAGCCGCATGCGCCAAAGCCCATGCCCAAGGCCTATTCCGACAATTTCCGCTTCGACCGCAAAGTCCCCTGGTCACATTAATGCAGGGCTCCAGCTATTGCGCTTCGCGCGCCGTCGCCCTGCAGATTCTGGTTACAGGCCGTCGAAGCGCGGTTCCTCCTTTCGACACGAACTTTGGGATGGGCAAATTTTTAGCCTAAAGTGCCGGCCAAGACTCCGTAGCTCAGCTGGATAGAGCACCTGCCTTCTAAGCCGGTGGTCGTTGGTTCGAATCCAACCGGGGTCGCCATTTTGACGCGGTCCGTTCCGGACACATGGGGAGAGATTGGCCATTCGACGCACCATCAAGCGGCTGTCAGCCATCCTGACATGTTTGGCAGGTATCCCCCTGTTGTTGATTGGCGGGGTGGTGAATGACCCCGTGATTCGCGCCCTGACGGCCATTGCAGGCATTTGCCTTATTGCGTCCGGCGGCATGCAGCTTTGGTCAATGCGCCGCCGCAAGCGCACGGCGGACGATTTGCCTTATTAGCGATTTATTCCGCCGCCTTTTCCATCACCGGTTTCGGCGCGCGGCGGGCGAAGATCAGGACATGATGGATGGTTTCCTTAAGGCCGGTGGTGACCACATCGGCTTCCGTGGCCTCGATGCTGTCGAGATAGCGGGAATGATCGTCGCCCAATCCCCAGAAGATCGCCAGGATGGGAACGCCGGGGATGTGTTTGCGCAAGCGGCGCACCTGGCCGCGCGCATTCTTGTAGGTCCCGGGCTCGAGATAGGACACGCAGGCGAGCTTCACTCCGTTTGCATCCAGGCTCTCGATCTCTCCGGCCGCGGCCTGGTCGGCGGGAACGACTTTGCCGCCTACGCCATATTTGCTCAGCATGTCCAGCAAAATCAGGGCGGCCGCTTCGTCCAGCGGCCCCCGCCCGGCGATGCAGAGCACCGGCTTGCCATGCTGCCAGTTTGACGGCAGCCCCACATCCTGCACGCCTTCCTTGCGTCCGCCGAGATTATAGATCACGCCCTTGATGGCGTCGCGGATGCGCGCCTGGCGCAAAGGATCGAGCGCGCCGCGATTGACGTCGGCTTGCGCCAGCATCAGGGCGCGCGCCACCACTTCGTCGTAATAGGCGACCAGGCTGTTGGCGCGCAGATAATCCTCGGCGTCCTCGTTGGCCTCCTCGGGATTTTCCGCCAACATGCGCAGATAAAGGCTTTCCTCGGCTTTGAGCGCAGGGGTATCGCCCAACATCACGTCCAGGAATTTCAGGCTCTCGATGTGGCGGCCCAGGACCACCACGCACATGGTGAGCGGCGTGGAAAGAAGTAGGCCCACCGGGCCCCACAGCCAGGTCCAGAATACCGCCGCCACCACCACCGCCACGGCGGAAAGTCCCATGCTGCGGCCATAGACGAAAGGTTCGACCATCTGGCCGATCACCCCTTCGACTCCGGCGAACAGGACTATCACCCAGAGCAGCATGGACCAGCCGGGGTCCACCGCCACCGCCATGATCGCGGGGAAAAGAAAGGCGATGGGCACGCCCACATAGG
>DATNFZ010000030.1:0-5332 GCA_035606155.1 Rhizomicrobium sp.
ATGTGCGGGACTGGATTTTCGACCTCGACAATACGCTGTATCGCGCCGACAACGGCATTTTCGCCCAGATAGACGGACGTATGACCCAGTTCGTGGCAGGTCTTCTGGGCATGGAACGCGATGCCGCGCGCCAGGTCCAGAAACAGCTTTATCGCGATCATGGCACCACGCTGGCGGGGCTGATCGCTGTGCACAAGATCGACCCCGAGCCTTACCTGGCCTTTGTGCACGACATCGACCTTTCCGATCTTCATCCGGACCCGGCGATGGCGAGGGCGCTGGCGCGGCTTCCGGGCCGGCGCTTTGTCTTCACCAATGGCTGCCGCAACCATGCGCTGCGCATCCTGGAGCGGCTTGAGTTGGTCCACATGTTCGACCAAGTCTGGGACATCCGCACCATTGGCTTTGTCCCCAAACCGGCCCAGGCCGCTTATGACGCGGTGGTGAGGGCGGGCGGCGTGTCGCCGGGCGCAGCCGCCATGTTCGACGACATCGCCCGCAATCTGGTGGTGCCGCATAAATTGGGCATGACCACCGTATGGCTGGACGACCAGAGCGACTGGTCGCGTCAGGGACCGGAATTTCCCGTTGCGTCCAAAGCCCATATCGATCATGAAACCCGGGATCTCTGTTCCTTCCTCGACAATATCGGGATTTGACATGACCAACGATCTGGCGCGCGCCATCAACGCCGCCTGGGATGTGCGCGAAAGCTTGGGCCCGGCCAGCCATGGCGAAGCTCGCGAGGCGGTCGAGGCCGCGCTGGCGGGACTAGACGAAGGCAGGTTCCGCGTGGCCGAGAAATCGGGCGGCGAATGGGTTGTGCAGGAATGGCTGAAGAAAGCCGTACTGCTCTCCTTCCGCCTGAACGACATGAAGATCATTTCCGACGCGCCGGGCGGCGCGGTGTGGTGGGACAAAGTCGATTCCAAATTCCTGGGCTGGGACGCGGCCCGTTTTCGCGCCGCCGGCTTCCGTGCCGTGCCGGGCGCCATCGTCCGCCGGTCCGCCTATATCGCCAAGGGCGTGGTGTTGATGCCCAGCTTCGTCAATGTCGGCGCGCGGGTGGGCGAAGGCACCATGATCGACACCTGGGCGACGGTGGGTTCCTGCGCCCAGGTCGGTTCGCACTGCCATATCTCCGGCGGCGCAGGCCTGGGTGGCGTGCTGGAGCCGTTGCAGGCCGCGCCCACCATCATCGAGGACAATTGCTTCATCGGCGCCCGCGCCGAAGTGGCCGAAGGCGTGATCGTGGGCGAAGGCAGCGTATTGTCGATGGGCGTCTATCTGTCGGCTTCGACCAAGATCGTGGACCGCGCCACGGGCGAAATCTTCATGGGCAAGGTGCCGCCTTACTCCGTGGTGGTGTCCGGTTCGCTGCCATCCGGCAACGGCCGCAGCGAAGACGGAGGCCAAAATATAATTTCCCCGTCCTTGTATTGTGCCGTAATCGTGAAGCGAGTGGACGAGAAGACCCGCGCCAAGACTTCGATCAACGAGTTGTTACGCACTTGATCGATGCCCTCGCCCTCACCCAGGCGTTGATCCGTTGTCCCTCCGTGACGCCGGCGGATGCGGGCGCGCTGGATGTGTTGGAACGGGCGCTGACACCACTGGGCTTTGCCTGTCATCGCCTGCGCTTCGAACAGGACGGCACGCCACCCATCGACAATCTCTATGCCCGCATCGGCACGGGCAGCCCGCATTTCTGCTTCGCCGGTCATAGTGACGTGGTGCCGCCGGGCGAAGGCTGGGCGCATGATCCGTTCGCCGCCATGATTTCGGACGGCGTGCTGTTCGGGCGGGGCGCCGCCGACATGAAATCGGCCGTGGCGGCTTTCGCGGCCGCGGCGGCGCGACATTTGGAGAAGGGACCGCTCAAAGGCTCAATCAGCCTACTGATAACCGGCGATGAAGAAGGCCCCGCCATCAATGGCACCGCCAAGGTGCTGACTTGGCTGAAAGAACGCGGCGAGAAGATCGATCATTGCGTGGTGGGCGAACCCACCAGCACAGCGCGCGCGGGCGACACGCTGAAGATCGGGCGGCGCGGCTCGATCAATTTTCTTCTGACAGTGAAGGGCGTACAGGGCCATGTCGGCTATCCACACAAGGCCAACAATCCGATTCCCGCACTGGCCCGGCTGGTGACGGCGCTGGCGGATGAGGCGCTGGACAACGGCAACGACCATTTCGACCCATCGACCCTGGCTTTCACCACGGTCGATGTCGGCAATCTGGCCGCCAATGTCGTTCCGGCGGAGGCGCGCGCCACTTTCAACATCCGCTTTAATGACCAGCACACACCGGACAGCCTGATCGCCTGGGTCAAAGGCCACGCCAACAAGATCGCCGTTGCGACCGGCTGCACCATCAGCTTCCGTCACTCGGTCAGCGGTGTGTCGTTCCTGACCAAGCCGGGGAAATTCACGGAGCTTGTAGGCATCAGCGTTGCACGCGTCACAGGTCAAACGCCGGTCTTCTCCACCAGCGGCGGCACGTCCGATGCGCGCTTCATCAAGGATCATTGTCCGGTGGTCGAGCTGGGGCTGGCCGGCGCCACCATGCACAAGACCGACGAGTGCGTCGCGGTCGGCGAGATCGAAACGCTGACCAACATCTATGCTGAACTGCTGGCCGATTATTTCGCGAAACCGCCACTCTGAACGTGAGCGACAATTCTCTTCCCATAGGCGTCTTCGATTCCGGCATGGGCGGCTTGACGGTGATGCGGGCGTTGCGCGCGCGGCTACCAACCGAAAATTTGCTCTATCTGGGCGACACGGCCCGGCTTCCTTATGGCACCAAGAGCGCCGATACCGTCACGCGCTATGCCGTGACAGCGGCGCAAGCATTGACCATGCGCGGCATTAAGATGCTGGTGGTGGCCTGCAACACCGCCTCCAGTGTCGCGCTTCAGGCATTGAACGAAGAATTCGCACCGCTGCCGGTGATCGGCGTAATCGGTCCCGGCGCGGAAGCAGCGGTGGCGGCCGCGCACGGCGCGCCCATCGCCGTGATCGCCACCGAAGGCACGGTCAAGGGCGGTGCCTATGTCCGCGCCATCCAGGCGCTGGCCCCCGAACTGCCCGTGGTGCAACAAGCCGCGCCTTTGCTGGTGCCGTTAGCGGAAGAGGGTCTTGTCACGGGCGAGATCGCGCGCCTGGCGGCAGAACGCTATCTGAAACCGCTGCTGGCGACAGTGCCGCACCCCAAAGTGCTGGTGCTGGGCTGCACCCACTTTCCAGCGTTGAAACAGACCATCGCCGAAATTGCCAGCCCGGGCGTAATCTTGGTGGACAGTGCCGAGACCGCAGCGCGCTCTGTCGCGCAAACATTAGAGGCGAACGGCATGTGCAATGACGGCCCGAAAGGCTGGTCGCAATTCCTGGTGACGGATGCACCTGACCGCTTCAGCCGGGTGGGTGAGATATTCCTGGGCGCGCCGATCGATCCCGGCAATGTGGAAGTGGTGGATCTGTAACAACTTACTTCACCATGGCCGGCTTTGAGCCGGCCATCCAGATGGATGGGCGGGTCAAGCCCGCCCATGGAGAGTTTGAGTTACGCAATCCGCAGCTAATAATCGATCTTCACCAAATAAAGCCCGTCCGGTGGCGCGACGGGGCCGCAGCGGCTGCGGTCGCGGGCCTCAAGCGCATCGGCGACATCGCGCGTCGCCCATTTGCCCTCACCTGCCAGCTTCAGAGTGCCCGCGAAAGAACGAATCTGGTGATGCAGGAAAGAGCGCGCCGAGGCTTCGATATGAATCTCCTCACCTCGCCGTGCCACATCCAACCGGTCGAGTGTCTTGACCGGCGACAAAGCCTGACATTCGGCGGCGCGGAAGGTTGTGAAATCATGCTGGCCCACCAATGTCTGCGCAGCCTGATGCATCGCCTCTGCGTCCAGCGGCACGGTGAGATGCCAGACATGGCCAGTGTCCAGCGCAGGCGGGCTTCGGCGATTGAGAATACGGTAGAGATAATGCCGTCCCGTGGCGGAGAAGCGGGCGTGGAAATCCCCGTCCGCGACCTGTGCGTCCAACACCACCACCGGTGCGGGCCGCAAGAAATGATTGAGCCCGTCGCGAATCTTGTCGGGGGCGAAATCCTTTTCCAGGTCGAAATGTGCCACCTGGCCCAGGGCATGCACCCCGGCATCCGTGCGACCCGCGCCGGTGACAGTCGCCCGCGCGCCGGAAAGCTTCTCGATGGCGGTTTCCAGCGCGCCCTGCACCGAGGGCCCATTGTCCTGCCGCTGCCAGCCAACAAAGGGGCCGCCGTCATATTCCAGCGTCAGGCGGTAACGCATCACGAAAAGCGCGTGCCTTGAGGCAGCGCAAAGCCTTTGAGCAATTCGTCCGCCGCCATTGCCTTGCTGCCCGCGCGCTGAACTTTCAGGAGACGCAACGCCCCGTCACCGCAGGCGATGGTGAGATCCTCGCCAATCACGGCACCCGGTTCTCCCCCGCCGCCGGAGGCGGCAATTGAATCAACTCCGGACACCGGCTCGGCCAAAAGAATTTTCAGACGTTCGCCCTTCACTTCACTCCAGGCGCCGGGCCAAGGCGACAGGCCACGGACCAGGCAATCAATCTCGGCAGCGCTTTTCGACCAGTCGATGCGCGCTTCGTCCTTGGAAATCTTTTTCGCGTAGGTCGCGCCTTCCGTCGGCTGCGCTTGTGCTTCGATCGCGCCCCGCTCCAGCGCGCTCAGGGCGCGCACCATCAGATCGGCACCCAGCCGCGCCAATCGTTCGGCCAATTCGCCGGAGGTCTGACGTCCCACCGCCACCCGTTCTGCCATCAGGACGGGACCGGTATCCAGGCCCTCGTCCATCTGCATCACCATCACGCCGGTCTCGGTGTCGCCCGCCATCACCGCGCGCTGGATCGGCGCAGCGCCGCGCCAGCGCGGCAAAAGCGAACCATGCAGATTGAAGCAGCCCATGCGGGGCGCATCCAGGATCGCTTTGGGCAGAAGCAAGCCATAAGCCACCACCACGGCCGCATCGAGCTTGAGCGCGGCGAAGGCTGCCTGCTCGTCGTCGCCTTTCAGCGACAGCGGAGTGCGGACTTCGAGCCCGGCAGTTTCCGCGAATTTGTGGACGGCGCCTTTTTCCAACGACAGCCCGCGGCCCTTGGGCCTTGGCGGCTGGGAATAGACGGCGGCGATGTCATGACCCTGGGCCATCAGCTCGGCCAGGGTCGGCACTGCGAAATCGGGCGTTCCCAGAAAGGCGAGCCGTAAAACCATTATTCCCCCTGCCGCTCACTTGTGCTCGCGGCGTTCGCTGCTTTCGCAGGTCCCCCGGACCTGCTCACGCGCCT
>DATNFZ010000031.1:0-13989 GCA_035606155.1 Rhizomicrobium sp.
TCTTTCACTTCCACCAGCAACCGGCTCGCGCGAACTGTCACGCTCACGAGGTTGGCGGCTCCGCCCAGGTTCGAAAGCAGTCGGTTTCCGTCGGCTGGAGCAGGCGCACGCTTGAGTTCGGCGCGGATGTCGCTGGCCACCTGGTCGGCGATCGGTCCCAGCACGATCTGCAATGCCTTGTCGGACGGACGGATCAGCCCTCTGGCGCCCAGCACCTTCAACGCCGGCTCATTGACTTTGGACTGATCGGCCACAATCAGCCTGAGCCGGGTGGCGCAGGCGTCAACCGAGATCAGGTTGGCGGCGCCTCCCAAAGCGGCGACGAAATCCTCCTCGCGCCGCCCCCAGGTTTGCGGCTTGACCGACGCGGCTTCCGGCGCTTCCCGCCCCGGCGTCTTGAGATCGAACCATTGGATGGTGAAGCGAAACACGCCGTAATAGAGCGCGAAATACGCAATGCCCACCGGCAAAAGCAGCAGCGGCCGCGTCGCCAGCTTGAAGTTGATCAGATAGTCGATCAGCCCGGCGGAGAATGTATAGCCAAGATGCACGCCCAGAAGATTCATCACCACTTCCGAAATGCCGGCCAGGAGCGCATGCAAGGCATAGAGAATGGGCGCCTGGAAGATGAAAGAGAATTCGATCGGTTCGGTCACCCCGGTGATGAACACGGTGAGCGCCATCGACAGGAACATGCCGGCGACCGCCGCTTTCCGCTCGGGCCGCGCGGCGTGATACATGGCGAGGCACGCGGCCGGCAGGCCGAACATCATCACGGGGAAAAAGCCCGTCATGAAGGTGCCGGCCCGGGGATCACCGGCGAAGAAGCGATTCAGATCGCCGAACACGCCGTGATAATTGCCCAGGATGAAATAGACGAAATTGTTCAGGATGTGATGCAGTCCCACCACGATCAGCAGCCGGTTCAAGACTCCGAACACAAAAGGCCCGATCAGCCCATGCGCCAGCACCGTGCGGCTGGCCACGTCGATGCCGTGATTGAGGCCCTGCCAGGTAAGACCGAAGAACGCCGCCAGCACCAAACCGCCAAAACCGGAAATGATCGGTACGGAACGGCGCCCGCCGAAGAAGGCGAGAAATTCCGGCAGCTTGAGATTGTGGAAGTGGTTATACGCATAGCCCGCGATGATCCCCGCCAATAATCCCATCGGCACACTGCTGGGTGCGATGGCATCGCTCTTGAACTTCGCCAAAACGGCATCCTGGTAGGCGGCGGGAACGCCCCTGAGCACGCCCGGCGATGCCTGCAGCAGAGCAATCGCGCCCTGGCTGGCCACCAAAAAGCAAACCGCGCCCGCAAGGCCCGCCGCGCCATTGTTGTCCTTGGCCAAACCGAAGGCGACACCGATGGCAAAGACCAGACCCAGATGGGAGAAGATCGCGTCGCCCGCCGCGCTCACAAACGGCACATTGAAAAGATCGGGCTGGCCCAACCGCAACAGCAGGCCGGCAATGGGCAAGACGGCGATGGGAAGAAGCAATGCCCCGCCCAATGGTTGGAGCCATCCCAGGATGGAGCGCATCAGATTTCTCCCATGGAAAGTGCAAGCGCGCGAACTTCGGCCGCCGACGATGCCGCCAGCGCCTTTTCCGCCAACCGCCGGCACTCTTCGAGCGTGAGCTTGTGGATGCAGGCCTTGAGGGCAGGAATTTGCGCCGCGGCGGCGGACAGGCCTCGTATCCCCAAGCCAATCAGGATCGGCGCGGCGGTCACGTCCGAGGCCAGGCCACCGCATACGCTCACCGGCTTGCCGTGACGGGATGCGCCTTCGGTGGTGGCCGCGATCAGGCGCAGCACCGCGGGATGAAGGGCATCGAAATTGGCCGCGAGGCCTGCATTGCCACGATCCATCGCCAGGCAATATTGGGTGAGATCATTGGTGCCGATGGAAAGAAAGTCGGCCTCCGCGGCCAGCAGATCGGCGGTGATCGCCGCGGCCGGTGTCTCCACCATCACGCCCAACGCCACGGGTTCGGTAATACCGAGTTCGGCGCGCACCCGTTTCAGTGCATCGCGCACGTCACGCAATTCGGCGAGGCTTGCGACCATCGGCACCATGATCCGGCATTGCGCCGCCGGCACCCCCATCAGGAAGGCGCGCAACTGCACCACCAAAAGATCGGGTCGCCACAGACTCACCCGCACGCCGCGCAAACCCAGCGCTGGATTTTCCTCCGGCGGGAACGGCAGATAGGGCGCGGGCTTGTCGCCGCCGATATCCAAAGTGCGAACCGTGAGCGGCCTTCCGTCCAGCCTCGCGGCGACGGCGCGATAGAGATCGGCCTGCTCTTGTTCGCCCGGCGGCGCCTCACGGTCTAGAAACAGGAATTCCGTTCTGAGCAAGCCGCAGCCTTCCGCGCCGGCCGCCACCGCGACAATTGCATCACTCTCGGAGCCTAGATTGGCATTGATCTCGATGCGCACGCCGTCGGCGGTATGGCAGAGTTGATGCGCCAGAATTCGCGTGGCTTCATGTGCGTCGCGGCGCGCTGCCATTTGCCGGCGGGCATTGTCCATCACAGACGATGGAGGATCGATGGCGAGCCTGCCTCGGTCCGCATCCAGCAAGAGTGTCGAGCCGTCGCGGATGGAAAACAGGCCCGGCCCGCACGCCACCAGCATGGGAATGTTCATCGTCCCCGCCAGAATCGCGACATGTGAGGCAGGTCCGCCTCCGGCAAGGGTGATACCCGCCAGACGCGATGCGTCCAGCGTCATGAATTCCGACGGCAGCAGATCGTCCGCCAGCAATATGGTGTTGTCGGGCAATGCTATGCGCGGTTGAGCCTTCATATCTCCCAGGGCCATCAGCACCTGACGTTCCAGATCCGTAAGATCGGCCGCGCGCCCGGCAAAACGGGCGTCCGGCAATGCCTTCAAAACGGCGATCTGCGTCTCGATTGCCGAATGCCACGCGTATCCGGCGCTTTTGCCTTCCGCGACATGGCGTCCGGCCTCGGCCGCCAATTCCGGATCGTCCAGGAAAGCCAGATGCGCCGTGAGGATGGCGGAACGATCATTTTTCGCGGCTTCATTGAGCCTGGTGCGGACCGACGCGATGGCATCGCCAAGACGCTTGCCCTCGACCGAAATTCCTTTTCCTTCCTCGGTGACGGCGATCTCGGCATGGGCAAAACGCAGCGCCTTGCCCAGGGCAAGGCCGGGCGCGGCTCGCACACCGTTGATCGCTCCGGGCTCCTTCGTCGCGGCTGTGGTGACGATCGTCTCCGCCAAGATATCTCCTTCGCCCATGCCGCTTTCCAACAATGCGACGATAGCAGCGATCGCGTTCTCGGCGTCCGTGCCCGTGGCAGCCAAGCTGATGGAAGCGCCCCGGGCGAGACCAAGTCCCATCATCGCCACGGGGCTGCGCAGGCTGACGCGGCGCACACCGGATTCCATCGAAATCTCGGCGGAGAATGATTTTGCCATATTGGCCAGCCGCGCCGCCGGCCTGGCATGCAGGCCGTGGGCCAAAAGGATCACCAGATCGTGGCGTATTTCACGCCCTTGGGCGGCAGCGGCGGACATTTTGCCCAGAGGACGGACGCGCATCAGCTCTTGCCCGCGCGCCACGCGCTTGTTTTCCAGCCGCCACTCGATGGCAAAATCATCGCCATTGGCGATGACAATGGGCGTGATCAGGCTTTTGGCAGCCCGTCCCAGTTTCTCGAGATCGAAAGAGATCAGCCTGTCGCCTGCGGCCACTTTCTGCCCCTGGCGCACATGCGCGCTGAACCCCTCACCGCCCAGGCCAACAGTATCCAATCCGATATGCATAAGGATTTCCGCACCATTGGCGGCGCGCAGGGTGATGGCGTGGTGCGCCCCATGCAACAGCATCACCTCGCCGTCGCAAGGCGCACAAAGAAGCGATGCGGTGGGATCGATCGCCAATCCGTCGCCCATCATCCGGTCGGCGAAGACGGGATCTGGGACTTCGGCCAGGGGCGCGGCCCAGCCGTCGAGCGGGGCCAGAAGAACCAGGGGCTCAATGGGATGCGCGCCGCTCGATCCCTTATTGGTCTTGTCCGATGTCACACCCTTGAACGATCCCCGCGACGCGGCAAAATTCGCTGTTCCAATATGACAGCAAAGGCGGATTTGTGCTACCGCGCCGATCCCACGCGAGGTGGATGGCTTAGCCTCAAAGAACGGTCCAGAATAACGGCATGAACGCATCCGCCATGACCCGGGAGGCAAAGGAAGCGCCGGAGCGCGTGCAGGCGCAACTGGATCACGATGGCGAACGCCTCTCGCGCATCGCCGCCACGTTGCGAGAATTCCACCCGCGCGCGGTCCTGACCTGCGCGCGGGGCAGTTCGGACCATGCCGCAACCTATGCGCGCTATCTGATTGAGACCAGGCTGGGTATTCTCACCTCATCGGCCGCGCCATCGGTGAGTTCGGTCTATGGTGTGCGTCAGGAGCTTGACCGCTGTCTGTTCCTGGTTCTCTCGCAATCGGGCCGCAGCCCCGACCTGCTGGCGGCCGCAGCCGCCGCCAGGGACGCCGGCGCGCTGGTGATGGCGTTGGTCAACGAGAAGGATTCGCCGCTGGCTGCCATGGCAGACCATGTGATCCCCTTGCGCGCCGGGCCGGAAAGCAGTGTGGCGGCAACCAAGTCCTATATATGCGCCCTGGCGGCGTCGCTGCATCTCGTGGCGCAGTGGAGCGAGAGCCAGGAATTGCTGAAAGAGCATCAAGCGTTGCCTGCGCATTTGAGCCAAGCTTGGCATCTGGATTGGCGACCGATGGTCGAGTTGCTGACATTCGCCAGCAATCTCTTTGTGCTGGGGCGTGGGCTGGGACTGGCGGTGGCACAGGAAGCCGCGCTGAAATTCAAGGAGACCTGTGGCCTTCATGCCGAAGCTTTCAGCGGCGCTGAAGTTCGGCACGGACCCATGGCGCTGATGAAGCAGCGTCTTCCGGCGCTGATGTTCGTGCAAAATGATGAGACACGTGAAGGCATGGAAGCTCTGGCGCGCGACTTGGCTGCTTCGGGGACCCAAGTGCTGATGGCGGGTGGCGATGCGCCCGGCGTGACGCGTCTTCCCACCATGCCGGCCGATGCGGTAGTTGCACCAATCCTGTTCATTCAGAGCTTCTATCGCTGGGTTGCGGAACTGGCGTCGGCGCGCGGCTTCGATCCCGACCATCCTCCCCATCTGAAGAAGGTGACGGAGACCTTCTGATGCGCGAAGCGCTGATCAACGGGCGGATCTTATCGCAAGGGCAAATTCTGGATACCCGCGCGGTGGTGATCGAGGATGGCCGCATCGCCGATATCGTCACCGACGAGGATTCGGCTCTGAAGGGTTTGCCGGTGCACGACCTGAGGGGCGCGTTTTTGCTCCCGGGCTTCATCGACACCCAGGTCAATGGCGGCGGTGGCGTGCTGTTCAATGACGATCCCTCGGTCGAGACCATCCGCAGAATCGCCGCCGCGCATCGTCCCTTCGGCACGACAGGCTTTCTTCCCACCCTGATCAGCGACGATCTCGCCAAAATGAAGCGTGCCATCGAAGCGGTCGATGCTGCGGTGAGAGAAAATTTGCCCGGCGTGCTGGGCATCCATATCGAGGGCCCGTTCCTCAGCCCGGCGCGCAAAGGCGTGCACGACCCGGCCAAATTCCGCACTTTGGATGAAGAGGCCTTCGCGCTTCTCACATCGCTCAAGAGCGCGAAGACATTGCTGACCTTGGCGCCGGAAATGACCACGCCGGAGATGATCGCCCGCCTCACCAAGGCTGGTGTGATCGTCGCCGCCGGACATACAAATGCCAGCTACCAGGTGATGCGGGAAGCACTGGCGCATGGCGTCACGGGCTTCACCCATTTGTTCAACGCCATGTCACCTTTGACGGGACGCGAGCCCGGCGTGGTGGGGGCGGCCCTGTCAGATGCTTCCAGCTATTGCGGCATTATCGTCGATGGCCGCCATGTCCATCCCGATGTGCTGAAGTTGGCGCTGAAATGCAAATCGTATGATCGCTTCATGCTGGTGACGGACGCGCTGGCGAATGTGGGGACGGGCCTCACCAGCTTCGAACTGCAAGGCGCCACCATCACCATCAAGGACGGCGTCTGCATGGACGAGAACGGCACCTTGGCCGGGTCCGCCATGGACATGAGCCGGGCGGTGCGCAACGCCATGGACTTGCTGGGCCTGGACTTGCCCGCAGCGATAACGATGGCGAGCCGCGCGCCCGCGACGTTCCTGGGAGTGAGTGAGCGCTATGGTGAGATCGCCAAGGGTCTGCGCGCCAATTTCGTGGTCGCTGACGACACTTTGAACGTCAAGGAAACCTGGATTGACGGCGTGAGAGACTAGTCGAGCGGCACGACCCGGCGCTCGGCCGCCGAACGCCGCGCGGCTTCGATGATCTCGAGCCCCCGAACCGCATCCTCTGGATCGACCGGTGGCGGTGCGCCGTCTCTCAGGCACCGCACCATCCTTTCATAGAATGTCTGATACGCGCCCGGTTCGCTTTTGACGGCACGTTGCGTCTGGCCATCGCTGAGGGTGCCCCATCGCTCGGGCGGCTCTTCGCCCCAACCGGGTCCGCCCGCCTGCTCACCGGCGCGCAGGGCGGCTTCCTGGACATCGCCAAACCGCTTCACGAAGGCGCCGCGATCGCCCATCACGCGCATGCGAGGCCCGGCGTCGGCCGCCAGCACGCTGGCCCAGAGATGCGCGCGCACGCCATTTTCGTGGGTCAACGCCACGAACACATCGTCGTCGCTTTCCACGCCTTGGCGCCTTTGATCCAATTCCGCATAGACTTCGCGTACCGGCCCGAACAGATAAAGCGCTTGGTCGATCAGATGACTGCCGATGTCGTAGAGCAGGCCACCGCCCTCGTCGGCCACGCCGCGTTCCTTCCAACTGCCCTTGGGCTGGGGCCGCCAGCGATCCATGCGGGACTCAAAGCGCAGGATGCGGCCCAATTCATTCCGTGCCATCAGCGTCCGGAGGGTGAGACATTCGCTGTCCCAGCGCCTGATGTGATAGGCGCTCAAGGGCAGCTTGCGCGCGCGCGCCGATTCGATCACCTGCTGCGCCTCATCGGCCGAGAGCGCGAAAGGCTTGTCGATCACCACGGCCAGCCCCACTTCGAGCGCCCGGAGCGCCAACGGTGCATGGCTGCGGTTGGGCGTGGAGATCACCACCAGGTCGAGATCGCCCGCCTTGTCCCACAGCGCGTCCACACTGGACAGCACGACGACGCCGGGAATGGCCGCACGCGCCTGGGCCTGGCGATCGGGATTGGCCGTCACCACATGGGTCAATGCCATGCCCCACATCGCCTGGATCAGCGGCGCGTGGAATGACGCGCCACCCAGCCCGAACCCGATCAGGCCCACCCGAATTCGTCTTTCCGTCATCGACATGCCCAGGTTTTGAGCCGGCAGATTAGTGGGAAGGCGGCAATTTACAACCGCTAGAAATGGATGATCACATCCGAGGCGAATTCCACGGTGACGGATTTGTTGGGCGCGACGCCGGCATAAACGTCGCCGTTGAAAGCGGGCGCGCGGTAAGAGCGCCAATAGCCGATCTCAGGGCGGAATTCGACCTGCGGCGACAGCCAGTGCTGCCAGCCAAGCGTGTATTCCATATATTTGACGGGCTTGCCGATGCCGGAACGCCAACCATTCGGATCATCATAGAACTCCGGCCGGAAGATGAAGTTGTTCAGCGGATCGACCGTGTAATTGATGTAGGCCAGCACGCCATAAGCATCGACGCCGCAGGAGAGTTTCGCCGCGCTACCGCAGTAAGCCAGATTGGGACCGTTGAAATTGATGTACTGCGGCGAAAAGGGCGTGCCGCCATTATTGACCAGCGCCACGGCTTGCGAATTGTTCAGGTTAGGTACGCCATTTTCCGACATCCAATAAGATTCGAAATCGACATGCCAGTGCGCGTCGAATTTGTGATAGAGCGTGACACCATGCCATTGCAGATTGTTGTAACCCCAAGCGCCGTCGTTAATGCCGTCCATGCATGGATAGAACACGGTCGAACCATCGTCGCTTTCGTAGCGCAGGCATAGAACGCCCGTGAGTTGGTTGCCAGGATCCTTCCGCATGGCGGAGTAGGGATAAAGCGGATCGACGCCCGGCCCGAAGCCAGCCGTGTCCGAGCCGCCTCGTACGTACAGATTGGGAATCGTCTTGTTGTAGTGCCACGGGGGCGTCTCGGTACCATCGACAATGCCGGTCTGGAGCAACCAATTCTTGGTGAGCTGCCAGGACGCCACCATGCCTTCATTGGTGTAATTGTCGTAGCCGTAACTCAGAGAATGCGTATAGAGGATGTTGTTGGGGGCGAGTTGCGCCTCGACATCGGGAATTGAGATGTAGCGGCCGACGCGCACTTCCAGACCTTCGAACACTTTGGGAAACCAAAGGTCCACATACATCATCGGGAAGTCATAACCTTCCCAATTGTTCTTGCCGTTGAACTGCCAACTGGCGATGCCGTACGCGTTGGTATAGCGATAGTTCTGGCCGTAGATGGCGGAAAGCCGGAAGCCCCAATCGAAATGATCAGTCTGGACGGTATTGGGCAGACGATCGATGTAAAGAACCGCCTGGTCCAGCTGCCCGACATTGGGATTGACCGTATAGGCGATAGGTGCGTTGCCGAACTTGGTGCTGTTGGTGCTGAAATTGAACCCCGGATCAACCCAGCCGTAAATCTGGGTATCGTTGCCCGCCAGCCATTTGCCCAGGCCGGTGTTGGCGATCGCCGCCATCAATGGGCCGTCCACGCTACCCGGACGCGTCACCCCGATGCTGGTCAGCGCCCCGGTGGGAAATTCCGTATAGGGCATGGGCGGGGAAGTCTCAGGCGTCTGCGGCCAGCCTTCGCGCGCGGACGGAGGTGCGTTTGGATCGGTAGGCGCGGCGGCCTCGCCCCATTCCAACCGATAGTAATTGAAGATGCGGGTAAGCACATCGCTGCCCAGATAGCTGTCGAGGCAGGAATAATCCTTGTACGGATCACATGCGGCGGGAGGCGGGACAGCCTCGGCCCGGGCGGTCGAACATGCCACGAGGCTGAAGGCAATTATCGCTGAAAGCTTGATACCGCGCATCTTCCGAATCATTCGATCCGCCGAGCGGGCGTGCTTCTAGACTTAAACCGGGCCCGTATCTATCGCAGCGCGCGCGTGACAGACCTTCGCGCGGCGCGGGGCTTTGTTGACGCAGCGTTCGTTACGCTCGGGAAACCGCCTTCAATAGCCGCTCAATATCGTCCATGTCATTATAGACCGAGGGTGAGATGCGGATGCGGTTGTCATAGGTGGAGATCGTAATGCGTTCGGCTTTCAGCAGGGGATCGAGCCGCTTTGCAGCATCCTTATAGGTGAAGGCGACCACGGGGCCCGTGGTTTCCTTGGGCGTGAGCGGCAGGAAGCCCAGCTTGGGCATCTCGTCCTGCAACCGCGCGATCAAGGGCTGGCGATGGCGGGCGATGTTTTCCACGCCCAACCGTTGCACATAGTCCAACGAAGCAATCGCCATCTGGAGCGCGCACCAGCTGGGGGTGCTCACTTCAAAGGTGGCGGCGGTGCCGGTCTTCATGGTCCAGTCACCGATCACCGGGCCGGGCGGATCCAGCGGATAGACATGACTGACTTCGTCAGTCACCTGCCGCCAACCGACCGCTGTGCGTTTCAATTCTTTCTGCCGGTCGGGCCGCACAAAGAGGAAGGCTGTACCGAAATCGCCCATCAGCCATTTGTAGGTGCCACAGCAGCAGAAATCGACGCCGCTTTCCTTCACGTCAAACGGAACGGCGCCCACCGATTGGATGATGTCGGCATAGACATAGGCGCCCTTTTTATGCGCCATGTCGCACAATGCTTTCAAATCGTGTTGGAAGCCGGTGCCGCTGCCCACATGTGAAACCGCCACCAATTTGGTATTGGGACCAATTGCCTGTTCGATATCGGCAAGCTCGATGCGGTTGCTTCTCGGCGCCACCACGGCCAGCGGCACGCCGCGCTTGTGCAGCTCGCCATAGAGCACCAGCGACGGACTGTAATGATAGGCGTCCGTCACCACGCCATGCGTTTCGTCAATGCCCAGCGCGGCAAGGAGATGGTTCTCGCCTTCCATGGTGCTGGGCACCACGGCGATGTCGGCGGCATCGGCGCCGATGAAGGCGGCGAATTTCGCCGCCGCCTGGTTGCGCGGATTGTCGGCCGGCCAGGCACGGCTGACTTCACGGTTGGCGCGCGCGGCCAGGAAATCATCACCCGCCTGGCGCACGGGACGGGCCAGCGGGTGGGTATAAGCCGCATTGAGATAGGTTCCGGAAAATTCAAATGCCGCCTTGTCGGGGAGCGAGGATGCCGCTTTTACCGCCGCACTGGTAAGCGGCAGGGCGGACAGGCTTCCGATCAAGGCGCGGCGGGACAAATCCATGGGACGAGCTTCTCTACCAATCGACCGCCTGCACCTTATCAGATTTGCCCGCCCGCAAGAGGGCGGCGTGGGCCAGCGCAATGTCCTGGGCGGCGTGGCCCAGGGATTTGTAGATGGTGATCTGGTCCTCGCTGGAGCGGCCTGGCGCTTTGCCCGAAAGGACTTCGCCAATTTCGCCTTTGACATGGCTTTGGTCCACCACGCGCTGCTCGATGGCGTGCAGGAGTTCACCGGCCTGGGACAGGGCGTGAGTGCGGGAATCGGCGATGAAGTGTCCCCGCCGCACCGTTTCATTATCTGCCTCGCGGGACGAGCGCAGGCTGGCGCCTACCAGATTGAGATGCTGGCCGGGCTCCAGCCACGCCCCTTCAAGCAGTGGTTCGGACGAGGATGTCAGCATACAGATGATGTCCGCGCCCTTGACCGCCTGCTCGACGTTGTCCACCACGGTCACATCGCGGCGACCCTGGGCAAAGGCCTCGGCCCTGGCCTTGGAGCGTCCCCAGACCCGAACCCGTTCGATCGGTCGGATCGCCGAGATCGCATCCAGATGCGGACGTGCCAGATCGCCCGGCCCGATGATGGCCAGCACTTTGGCGTCCGGCCGGGCGAGCGCCCTGGTCGCCACCGCGCTGGCGGCGGCTGTGCGCAGGCGGGTGAGTGCGTGGCAATCCAGCGCGGCCAAAGGTTGGCCGGTCCCGCTGTCGAACAGCAGCATCAGGCCCTGATGGCTGGGAAGGCCGAACGATTCGGCATCCGCCGAAAGGCTGACCACCTTCACCCCGAAGCGCGCCAGGCTGGGCATAGCGCCGGGCATCAGCCCCAGCCTGGTCGCCGCGTTGACGGCCATCATGGTGCGCTCCGGCGCGGCCACCAGACCCGCAGACAATTCGCGCATCGCCTGGTCCACGACCTCGATGGTCTCCGCCAGGGTGATGATCTCGTGGAGCGCGGCCTGATTGATCACCAGAAGCTTGGGACGCGAGCCGGAAGTCATGCCCGCCTTCTATCGCGGAACCTGTCGGGGCGGTAGCTGCTATGCGGAATCGGAGGGACCCGCACAGTCTGACGGATGATGACGCCGGATGCGCTGAATTGCAGGGCTTCGAGGGTCAGCGTCCCGTGATGGCTGTCAACTTCACACGGGGAATTATGGGAAAAGCTTGAGGATTGCTGTTATCGTCACCGGCAAACTCCGCTATATCCCCGCGCCGTATCGCTGTTGGAACCCCGTCCATGTCGAATCCTGCCGCCAGCCCCAAGAACTGGTTTGGCCGCAATCGCCGCCTGCTTCTGATCGGGGGGCCCGCAGTCATCGTGGTGGCGGCGTTGGTCTTCTATTTGATGACCGGACGTTATGTGTCCACCGACGACGCCTACATCCAAGCCGCGCGGGTGGATATCTCGACCGAAGTGTCGGGCCGCATCCGTGAGATCGCTGTTCACGACAATCAAATCGTCCACAAAGGCGATGTGCTGTTCCGGCTGGACACGCCCAGCTTCAACATTGCCGTGGCCGATGCCAAGGCCCAGTTGGCGGCGGCGATGCTGAAAGTGCCGTCTCTGCAGGCTGTCTATCGCCAGCGCCTGGCGGACCAGGCCGGCGCCGAGAACACACTCGATTACGACCGGCGCGAACTGGCGCGCCAGACCCAGTTGGAGTCGCAAGGCATCTCGTCGCGCGCGCAACTCGACCAGGCCAGGAACAATTTTCAGTCTGCCGAGCAGCAATTGGCCGCCGTGAAGCAGCAGACGGCCAGCGCGCTGGCCGATTTGGGCGGCAATGCCAATGCCACGCCGGAAAGCCTGCCTCTGGTGAAACAGGCACAAGCGGCGCTGGATCATGCGCTGCTGCAATTGTCCTATACCGTAGTGCAGGCCCCCATGGATGGCATCGTCGCGAAGGTGGACCAGATCCAGGTGGGCGATCACGTCAATGCCGCCACGCCCCTGTTCGCGCTGGTCTCCGCCACGGATCTTTGGGTGGAAGCCAATTTCAAGGAGACCGACCTCACTTATATGCGGCCAGGCCAGCAGGCTACTTTTTCGGTGGACGCCTATTCAAGCCGCAACTTCACCGGCCGCGTGCTCGGCACCAGCCCCGGCACCGGATCGAGCTTTTCGCTGCTGCCGCCGGAAAATGCTTCGGGCAATTGGGTGAAAGTGGTGCAGCGCCTGCCGGTGCGTCTTTCCATCGACAACAATCAGCAGGTGCCCCTGGCCGCCGGCATGAGCGTTGAAGTCACCGTGGACACCCAGCATCGGCGGTGGGACTAAGGGCCTAAAATGCCGGACAAACCGGAAGAAGACAGGTTCGAGAACACAGCGCAGGGCGCAAGCGCGGGCGCGACGCAATCACGGCCGCCTTCCCAGCCGCACGGCCGCGTGCGCTTCCATGGCCTGATCACCTTTTCGGTGATGCTGGCCACCATTATGCAGGCGCTGGATACCACCATCGCCAATGTGGCGTTGCCGCGCATGCAGGGCACGCTTTCGGCCACCCAGGACGAAATGGGCTGGGTGCTCACCTCCTATATCGTGGCCGCGGCCATCACCATTCCTCTGACCGGCTGGCTGGCCGGCGAGGTGGGCCGCCGCAAAGTCTTCCTGGCGTCGGTTTTCACCTTCACCCTCGCTTCGGCCTTGTGCGGGCTCGCCACGTCGCTTTACCAGATCGTCCTGTTCCGCTTCCTGCAGGGCGTGGGCGGCGCAGCGCTGGTGCCGTTGTCCCAGGCCGTGCTGTTCGACATCAATCCACCGAAAGACTTCGGCCGCGCCATGGCGATCTGGGGGATTGGCGTCATGGTGGGGCCGATCCTGGGGCCCGCCCTGGGTGGGTGGCTGACCGACAATTACTCGTGGCGCTGGGTGTTCTACATCAACTTGCCCATCGGCGTGCTGACTTTCGCCACGCTTTATTTCACCATGCCTGAAAGCCGCAACGCCAAGCCCTCTCGTTTCGACTTCCTTGGATTCACGAGCCTCAGCGTGGCCATCGCCGCATTGCAGATGATGCTGGACCGAGGCCAGTTGTTGGATTGGTTTTCATCGCGGGAAATCGTGATCGAAGGGTTGGTCAGCGGGATCGCCGCCTACATTTTCATCGTCCATACCCTCACCTCTCCCCGCCCGTTCTTGAATCCGCATTTGTTTCAGGATCGCAACTTCGTCGCCTCCAACATTTTCATCTTCGTAGTGGGCGTGGTCTTGTTCGCCACCCTGGCGCTGCTTCCGCCCATGCTGCAGAACCAGATGCGATATCCCGTGGTGCTGACTGGGTTGATCACCGCGCCTCGCGGAATCGGCACCATGGTCGCCATGTTCGTGGTTGGCCGTCTGGTCAATCGCTTCGACGCCCGTCTGATCATGGCGGTCGGCTTGGCGCTCACCGCCTACTCGCTGTGGCAAATGACCCGCTTCTCGCTGTTGATGGATTATTGGCCGGTCATCATTTCGGGCGTCATCCAGGGGTTCGGCGTCGGGCTGGTTTATGTACCGCTCTCGACCGTCGCTTTCACCACCCT
>DATNFZ010000032.1:0-7348 GCA_035606155.1 Rhizomicrobium sp.
AAGACCGCCCATGCCGACTGGTGTGTGTGCACCATTCCGGCCTCGATCCTCTCGCAGATTCCCATGAATGTGGGGGCGCCGATGAAGAACGCCATCGACCAGCTTCCTTATGAGTCGTCCTTCAAGGTGGGCCTGCAGTTCAAGCGGCGCTTCTGGGAGCAGGATGACGGCATTTATGGCGGCATCTCCTATACCGACCAGCCCATCACCAACATCGCCTATCCCTGCACCGGCTATTTCAGCGACGGGCCGGCGGTGCTGCTGGGCGGTTACGGCTATGGCAACAGCCTCCCCGATTTCAACTTCGCCGCGCTGCCACCGTCGCAGCAGGTGCAGTCGGCGGTCGAGCAGGGCGCCAAGATCCATCCGCAGTACAAAAAGGAATTCCTCGATGGCGTGGCGGTGGCGTGGCACCGCGTGCCCTGGACCCTGGGCTGCGCCGGCAGTTGGACCGAGGAAGGCCGTGCCAGGCATTACAAGGATCTCTGCAGCATCGATAACCGCATCGTGCTGGCGGGCGAGCATTGCTCCTATCTGCCGGCCTGGCAGGAAGGTGCGGTGTTGTCGGCGCTGGATGCGATCGGCCGCCTGCACAAGCGGGCAATGAGCGCCTGATGCCGATCGCGCTGGCCGGCCTGGCGCTTGCGGCGAACCTGGCGGCCCAGGTGCCGGACAATTTCACCTTCGTCGCCGGCGGCGACATGATCGGGCCTTATCGCGCGCTGCCGGCCAAGCCCGACCCCGGTTTCGCCCAAGTGATCGCGCTGTTCAAAGGCGCCGATCTCGGCTTCGCCAACCAGGAAGGCTCGATCTTCGATCTCAAGACTTTTCCCGGAAGGCCCGCGGCCGAGAATGGCGGCGGCTATCCGCTCCAGCCGCCGTCCTTCGCGCGCGATTTGAAATCCATCGGCATCAGCCTGGTGTCGAAGGCGAACAATCATGCCACCGACTGGGGCACCGAAGGGCTCACCGCCACCTTGGGCTGGCTGACGGTGGCGGACGTCACCGCGGGCGGAGCAGGTCCGGGCCTGGAGGCCGCCCGCGCCCCGGTCTATCGCGATACGTCAAAGGGCCGGATCGCGCTGGTGGACACGGCCTCCACATTTCCGCCCATGGCGGTGGCGGGACCGGCGGTGGCGCGCTTTGGCGTCAATTCCAAGCCCAGGGAAGGCATCAGCCCGCTCCATGTGCGCGAAGTGGGGCGGATTTCGACCGCACAACTCGACACCATGCGCCAGATCAGCGGCACCCTGAACATCGGCGGCAATGCCCATCAAGTGCGGCTTGGCGATCAGGTGTTCTCGGATCAGCCGGGGCCGCGCTGGGAGATGGACAAGGACGACGAGACGGCGATCCTGAATTCCGTCAAGACGGCGCGCGCGCATGCGAAGTTTGTGCTGTTCTCGATTCACGCACATCAGACCGCGGGCGATGTCGATGAAGGCGGCAAGCCGTTCGAGCCCATGACCTTGCATTGGGCGAACGAGGCGGCCAGCGCCGACGATCCCAGGCCGGCCGATTTCGAGCCCACGCTGTTCCATGCCGCCATCGATGCCGGCGCCGATGCGGTGGTGCGCACGGGGCCCCATGTGTTGGGCGGGATCGAGATCTACAAGGGCAAGCCCATCTTCTACAGCCTGGGCAGCCTGTTCTTCGATTTCCACGGCAAGCGCACCTACACGTCGCCCACCGGCCAGGTCATGCGCTTCCCCGATGTCTGGTACGAGACCGTGATCCCCGTCACGCGCTATGCCCACGGCAAACTGGCCGAGATCAGGCTTTATCCCTTCGCCATCAACGACACCGACGGGCCGGATGGCGGCATGCCCAAAGCGGCATCCGCGGCGGAAGCGCGAACGATCCTTGAACATATGAAAGCCATATCCGCCGTCTTCGGCACCCGCATCAGGATCGAAAATGGCGTGGGCGTGATCCGTTAGTTGCGGGCCAACGCCAAGGCCTCTTCGTAGGCGGGATCGCGGCCGCTCCGCCAATCGGCGAAGCTCATGGTGACGGCATGGTCGGGCGCCAGGCTCTTCACCCGCACGGGATAAAACCAATCCAGCCAGAAGCACGTCCGCCAATCGGTGCAGGGATTGGCATAGTCATGCCTGGCGGTGCGGTAGTTCAGGCAAAGGTGATAATGGGGCAGGCAGCCCCGCGAGCCTTCCGAATAAAAGGCCAGGCGGTCGCCCACCGGTTCGCCCACGATGATGACGCGATCGCCGCCCGCCTGCTTGACGAAGCCCACGGTGGTGATGCCGGCGGAGAAGGTCATTGGCGAGGTAAGGACGATGATCTTGCCGGTGGTGAGCTTGGGAAGGCCGCTGGCGAACGCGGCCAGATTGGTATAGTCGCCGCCATCATTGAAGCGGTTGTCCAGGATCACCGCACAAGGCTTGCTCGCTTCCATATCGGCGCGCGTTGCCGCCAGGTATTTCTTGATCTGCGCCGGCCCTTCATCGCTGCTGGACTTGAGTTGCGCCACCATCACGCAACCATCGCGGAAGCGGCGAAACGGAGTTGTGAAATCGGAGAGCGTGGCGGGCAGGGGCCAATCCGGCTGATAGGCGATCCAGTCCGGCCCCAATTGGGTGAGTGGCACGTCGCCATAATCCCATTTCACGAACAGAGAGGGCTCGTTGTCCGGCTGGCGATAGGCGGTCAGCGCGCGGGTGAGGGTGGCGCCGGATGGCGCCACCACGGTCCAACTGGATTGGCGCATGCTCGGCGAGATGCCGGTGCCGGCCAGCAGGTCCAATTGGCTGATATAGGTTTCGGCATAGGCTTTCCGCCAGCCGGGCACGCCGCCGCGCAGTTGCTCCAGCCTTTGCATCACCTCATTGATGGGATGGCCGTCGATCGCGATCAGTCTGCCGCCCAGAAGATCAGCGTAGGGCTTCGTCGCATGCATCACATAGATGCCGTCGGAAAACCCCGCCACCCTGACCGGCAATTCCATCGCCCCGGCACCGGAACCCGTGGCCATGCCGGTATGGCCATTGTCGCTGAGAGCGGCGATACGCATCAGGGCGACGCGAAATCTGGGCCGTGGCAACACGACGTTGGATTCGCGCATGGCTTCAAGGCGCTTCGCCGTTTCCGCGCGCATTTTGGGGGAAAAGGAAATGTCCATCGCCAGAAGTTTGCCGAAATAATCCAAATCCTGGCGCTGGGCTTCCAGCGCGTCGTTGGGAACGGCGTAACGAGTTGCTGGCGGTGATGGCGAAAAATGCAGCCTCAGCGCCGCAAAGAAACCGGCACCCGCCAGCAGCACCACGCCCAGCCCAACCAGGCCGAATTTAAGAATGCGCCACATGGTCCCCCGAAGGTGAATAGAAATAGACCACCAGGATCGCGCTGGCGAGCGCGGCGAAAAAGCACCACACCGACACCAGATTGACGAAGAAGAACCCCAGCGTGACCGCCAATCCCAAGGTCACGACAATGCCGTACCAGCGGATCGCCGTGTCTGATGACAGCAAGGGCGGCGCGCAGGTGGCGGCCAGATAGGCCAGCATCATCGGCAGGGGAAAAGGGCTGTCATTGATATAGACCAGGCTGTGCGGCGCGGGCCACGCCATGTAGGGGTGGCGCCAGATATCGAGCACCGAATAGCCCGCCACACCCAGACCCGGTCCGATCAGGGCGAGAATCCACCGCCGCCTTTGGCGTGTTTTCTCCGCCAGCCCCACCGCCAGGGGCGTGAATACCGGCCAGACTATCAGGGCCAGGGTGGCGAAGCCGGTGGCCAATCCGGTGGCCAATCTCTGGCCGGCTTGGTGGCCGGCGGGCACCGTCAGCCACAACCAGCCTTCCATTCCTTGTTGCAGCGCGAAAAGCAGCGGCACCGCCGCCAGCGGCCGCTCGCGGGCGTTACGGGCCTTGGAGAGCGTGGCCACACCTGCCAGCGTCAGGATGCCGGCGGCGCCGAAACTGGCGGTGGCGGAAAAACACATCGTGAGGTCCGGCGGCTATGCGGGGTTGACTTGAGCAAAGAAGCCCAAATGCCTGCTTGTCGAAAGCGAAAAGATGCCGCGATGATCGGCTGTTCGCGGCCATGGGTGCCGCATGGACCATTGGGGAGACCATCATGAAAGCCTTGACCGCATCGCTAGCCGCCCTTGCCTTTGCCGCGCTGACTTCTGGCGCCTTTGCCGCCGATGACGTGATCCACAACCAGGAGGCGGCGAATTCGCCTTTCGCCAGTTCGGTGGTGGTGCCGCCCGGCTATACCACCTATTACATCAGCGGCAGCGGTCCCCTGGTGGCTGACGCCAATGCGCCGGCGGGCTCGGTGCAGCGGCTGGGCAATACCGGGACCCAGACGACCTCGACGCTGGAAGGTTTGCGCCAGAAGATGGCGGCATTGGGCGTCACCTTCGCCGATGTGGTGCAGGGCCGGGTCTATCTGGCGGCCGATCCGTATAATGGCGGCAAGATGGATTATGCCGGCATGAATGCCGCCTGGATGAAAGTGTTCGGCACGCCCAGCCAGCCCAACAAGCCGGCCCGCGCCACCGTCCAGGTCGCCAATCTGGTGGTCCCCGGCGCGCTGGTGGAGATCGAACTGGTGGCGGTAAAGAAGGTGCAATGACGTTCATCAAAGCCGCTCTTCATATCGACTTGACATATTGGCCTGAGGGTTGATTCCAATCACACTCGCTTGTCTTGGGGGTGAGAGTGAAGGCGCTTCTGTTCGCGGCGATATTTGTGGCAGCCTTGATCCTGGGGGCGCTGGCGGCTGCGGCGTTCGGGGCGAGAACCAGCCCGCACTTCAGCGAAGTGAGCGGCAATGACGGTGTTACCGTGTGGCGGCTGGACAATCGCAGCGGCCGGGTTTCGGTTTGCAGCAGCGCGATGACGGGCCCGGCGCTGGCCGAGGCGGAAAGCCAGCTCGCTTCCCACATCCGGTCCGCCGAGGGCAACCCCGCCGCGCTGACCGCACTCAAGCCCGAGATCGATCAGCTTGACAGTCTCTCGCGTCCGCGTTGTTCGCCCTGGTCGCAGCCCTAAGGGGAGCGCGCGCGAAATGCGCGCGCCAGCACCAGGCCGGCGATGAAGCCCAGGGCGGCCGCGATCAGGGCAAATTTCACGATCAGCCCGATCAGCTTGAGGACCACGAACGCCACCACCGCGACGACCAGCGCGACGACGAATTCAAACGTGCGCATCCCTGTCCCCCAAAATTGTGGCCGCAGATATGATGATCGTCAGTGCGCGGCGCTCGCCACTTGCGGCATGGCCAAGTCGGCGACGACCAGATTGCGGCTCTCATCATAGCTGGCGGCCTGGGCCGCCACCACCGTGGTGCCCTGGGAGGTGGCCACCGAAATTGCGGCGGGCTTGCCGCTTGGATCGGTCGCCACATTCTGCACATGGCCGATCACCTGGCCCTGCAGATTTTCCACCATGGCAGTGGTGATCCTGGGCGGGGGCGCGGGCAGGCTCGAGAGCGACATGGGCGCGAGGTCTTCCGCTCCGGCAATGACGGCGGCGGCGAGGGCGGCCCCGGCCATCGTGACTTTCAACAGCTCCATGGGAACCTCGGACGAGGCGGTTGCTTCCGGAAAACGGGCACCCAATTGGCAGGTTCCTTCGGCCCCGATAAGACCTTGGCCCCGCCGCAATTGAACCACAAAGCGAACCGGGCCCTAACTTTTCAGCATCGGCCGTCCTTCATGGGCGACCAGGAGATCGTGCATGTCGTTGGCATGCTCTTCTTCCTTTTCAAGTATCTCTTCCAGCATCACCCTGGTGGCGGGATCGTCATTGCCGAAATAGCGGATCAGTTCGCGGTAATGATCGACTGCGATGCGTTCGGCGATGAGATTTTCACGGATCATGCCCACCAAGTCGCCGCCTTCGGCATATTGCGAGGCCGAGCGGGTGAGAAGCCCCTCAGGATTGAAATCGGGCTTGCCGCCAAGCTGGTTGATGCGCTCGGCCACCATCATCATGTGTTCTTGTTCTTCTCCGGCATGCTCGGCGAATTCCTTCTTGACGCCTTCGCTGGAAATGCCGGTGGCGGCGATGGCGTGCATGGTGTAGCGCAGCACGCAGACGATCTCGGTGGCCAGGACCGATTGCAGGATCGCGATGGTCTTCTTGACGTCGCCCTTGTAGGTGTCCGTCACCGCGCCGCCTTCCAGGTGCTTGCGGGCGCGGTCGCGCAAGGTTTTTACATCGCTGAGAAAAGGCTTTGTGTCGTCCGCCATGCGGGAGCTCCCCATTTCTGTCCAAAAGGGTAGAACGCACGATTGCCCGGCTGGTGCCATATTCCGTCAACTGCGTTCGATCTTCTGCGTCGCTTCGTCGAGCAGGGCGGCGATCTTGTGCATGGCCTCGTCGCTCTCGGCGCGGGTCAGTTTCTCGGCCAGCGCCGCATGGAGGTTGCGCATGGCCCGGCGCACGGGCGCGGTGTCGCCTTTCTGCATGGATTTCAATTCTCTCATGCGGGCGAGAAGCTGTTCGACTTGCTCTTTGTTCTCTCCGAGATGGGTGCGGCCTTCGGGGGTTGCGGCATAGACTTTGCGCGTGCCCGGCGCGTCGCTTTCCACGATCAGCCCCATGTCCTCAAGCATGGTGAGCGTGGGGTAGATCACGCCGGGGCTGGGGACATAGAGCCCGCCGCTGCGTTCCTCGATTTCCTTGATCAGGTCATAACCGTGGCGGGGGTTTTCCGCGATCAGGGAGAGCAGTACCAGCCGGAGTTCGTCGCCGTCATAAAGACCGCGCCTGCGGCCGAAACCGCCGCCATCGCCATGACCTCTGCCATGACCGAATCGGCCAAAGCCGCCGCGGAAATAGGCGCCGCGCCCCGCACAATGCCGATAACCACTTGATTCTTCGTGATTTCTGAAATGCCACATGGTTCAAATCTCCTTCTTGTAGCACAGTCTAGATATATCTAGATTCTTTTACAACAAGGGCGAATGGGAATTTTTTGGGGCTGGCCGCTCGCCCAGCTCGCGGCGTTCGTTGCTCTCGCATGTCCACTGGACATGCTCACGCGGGCTTTGCCGCGCCGCTCGTTCGTCGCTCTCGCATGTCCACTGGACATGCTCACGCGGGCTTTGCCCGCGCCGCTCCTCACTGCTTGAGGGTGAACATCGCCCCGGCCTGGTGCTCGACCCCGCGGTTGTAGCCATAGATCGAGATGGGGCTGGAATCCTGGCCTTGCGCCTGTGCCGGCGGCGTCACTGCCATCAGGGTGATGTCGATGACCAGGGTCTGGTTGGGCGGCACCGCGGCGTTGCCCTTGGCGCCCAACGCCAGATCGGATGGGATCACCAGTTCCCAGCGGTCGCCCACCTGCATGCGCAGCAAGGCCTCGTTCAGGCCGCGC
>DATNFZ010000033.1:0-13723 GCA_035606155.1 Rhizomicrobium sp.
CGCGCCCAGCCCGTCCTCGCCATTCAGCCGTTCCGTGACCCAGGTCCGGCATCTTTCGATGGCGCGGGCGCGCAGTCTCTTCGGCCAGAAGGGCTCGAAACGTTTCAGGCACCAGTCCAGACCTGCGAAAAACGCCGACCAGCCTGCCTTCTGGTGTGGCGCGCGGGGTGAGGCCGCGGGCACGCCCGGCACGAACAATTCATGGACATGAATGTCGCGCGGATTTCTGGCCAGCGGCTTCTTTGCTGCCAGCACCAGAAGCGGCACAATCACGGTGCGCGCCCAATAGCTCATCTTGGAGAGTCGGATGGGAAACCAGCGCGGCACCAGGATCAGTTCCGGCGGCATGGTGGGGATATTCATCCACGACGTCTCGCCATAGAGCGCCAGCAGGATACGGGTGAAGACATTGGTCTTGATCGCGCCGCCGCGTTTGACGATCTCGGCGCGGGCCCGCGCCATATGCGGGGCCTGGATGTCGTCGCCGATCATCTTGAGGGCGAAATAGGCTTTCACGGTCGCCGAGATGTCGAGGACGCCATCGTGATAGAGCGGCCAGCCGCCATGGTCGCCCTGGATGCGGCGGAGATAGACCCCGATCTTGCGCTCCAGCGCCAGATTGGGCGTCTCACCCAGATAATGGACCAGAAGCACATATTCCGCCGGGATGGTGGCGTCGGCTTCCAGTTCATAGACCCAATGCCCATCCGGCCGCTGCTCCGCCAGGATCGCGTCGGTGGCGGCGCGGATGGCGGCTTCCACTTCGGCGAAATCGTGAGGGGCAAGCTGGTTCATGGCCTCAGGACTATAAAGCGAGGCGCTTGAGCGCCAAAACAGCCGCCGCTTCGCCTGAGCGGACCGCGCCTTCCAAGGTGGCGGGCAGGCCGGTATCGGTCCAGTCGCCCGCCAGGAACAGATTGCGGCAGCCAGTTTTGGTGCCGGGCCGCTTCAGGTCCTGCTCCGGCGTGGCGGCGAAGGTGGCGCGCTTTTCCTTCACGATCTGCCAGCGCGGCAGATTGTCGGAAATCCGCAGGGCCGCCGAAACGTCCCGCCACAACAGCCGCGCCAATTCCTCGCGCTCCCGCTCCACGATGGCGTCGGCGCCGGAGACGGTCACCGAGATGCGATCCTCGAAAGCAAAAATCCATTCCGCCACACCTCCGATCACCCCCAGAATGGGGGGCACACCCTTGGGCGCCGGGTAGCGGAAATGGCCGTTGACGATGGCGCGGAATTCCGTGGGCACGCCGAGCGAAGGCAAGAATTCCTTGGCCACAAAGGGCGGCACCGCCAGGATCACCATGTCGGCGGGATTGAGCGGCACCGTCAGGTCGGGAAATTCCAGCGCCAGCACGGCATGGGGATCGCACACCACGGTCCTGAGCCGCTTGCCCAATTCGATCTTGGCGCCGTTCTTAGCCAGAAACGACAAAGCGGGCTCGATAAAGACCGAGGACAGATTGGGCGTGGCAACACGCGGGCGGCAGGCGTAACCGCCGCGTGCCAGGGTTTCGCGGATCACCTGCCCGGCCAATTGCGCGGAGGCGGTCTCCGGATCGGTGTTGAGTGCGGCCAGCAGGAACGGCCGCATCAGGCGGTCCCACACCATGCCTTTTGCTGGGACGACATCCACGATATGCGCTTTGCGCCCGGCAAACATCAGCCGCGCATAGGGCAGATAATCGCTAAGACTGGTCCCTGGAACACGGCGGCCGCGCGAAGCCATCCACCAGGGCAGCGGGCTGCGGTTCAATTTAAGCGTCCAGCGGGCGCCGCTCCTGATATCTGCGAATGGGAAATAGGCGCGGCGCGGACCCGCCAATCGTCCGTCAGGTCCGATCCGCCTCAGATAGCGGTGCACGGCCTTGTTGCCGGACAACACAAGATGATTGCCATTGTCGATGGTCTGGTCCAGCGCCGGATCGTAATAGGAGCGGCAGCGCCCGCCTGCCTGCCCCGCCGCTTCATAAATTGTGACGGTCACGCCCTGTGCCGCCAGCCGGGTGGCCGCCGCAAGGCCCGCGATGCCGGCCCCGATCACGAAGGCGCGGTGGGCGGCCGGCTTTGGGACTTTGGCCATGCCTAGGCCAGGCCCGCGCGCAACAGCAGCGAGAGAAGCTTGCCGCGCGAGAGCGAGACGCGCTTCCTCGGCGGCGCAAAGCCTTGCGCTTCGGTGGCCTTGAGGATTTCGCTGTAGACCGCGCCCATCAGGCGCGGGGTGGCGATCCGCCCCTTGGGCTTTTGGGCCAGGATCGCGTCGGCTTTTTCGTAATGCTCGTGCGCCTTTTCGGCCACGGCGCGGCAGACACCGTCCACCCGCGGGTCCGACACCACCATGCGGGGATCGAGCGACTTGAAGCCCGCGGCGAAGAGATATTCGCGTGGCAGATAGAGCCGGCCGACACCCGCATCTTCGTCGATGTCGCGCAGGATGTTGGTCAGTTGCAGCGCCCGGCCCAGATGACGGGCAAGCTCGAAACCGGGACCCTCGTCCATGCCGAAAACTTTGACCGACAGCCGGCCCACCGCGCTTGCCACCCGTTCGCAATAAAGATCGAGCGTGGCGAGGGCGGGCGCGACGATGTCTTCCGCCACGTCCATGTCCATCCCGTCCAGGATGGTGAGGAAATCCTCTTTGCGCAGACCGAACCCAGCCGTCGCCGGCGCCAAAAACGCCACGCGCTGCGGCGTTTGTCCGCCATAAAGCGTTTCCAGATCGTAACGCCAAGCTTCCAATCTTTCGTGACGCTCGGCGCGCGTGCCCACGCCGTCATCGGCGATGTCGTCCACCCGGCGGCAAAAGGCGTAGATCGCGAACATGGCGTCGCGCTCGCGCTTGGGCATCAGCCGCATGGCGAGATAGAAGGAGCTTCCGACGGCCTTCTTCTTCACCGAAGAAGCCTGGGGCGACGGCGAAGCCTTGCTCATCTTCGCTCACGCCTCAGACGCGAAAGAAGAAAGAGTGGCAAGCGTCCCACGAACAGACCCGCCACGCGCGCCTTGGAATGATGGACATTTTCGCTCAAGGGATCGCGGCTTCTCAAAAGAGCGTTGAGATCGTCGGCGAGGGTTTGAATGAGATCGACCTCCAAGGCAAGCCTTCCATTTCGGATCTGGCGGGCAAAGGAACGCGACTGGTCCAAAAGCGCGCCATTCCTGGCCGCCAGGCCCGCGATCACGCTTTTGAGGGCCGGGCCGGCCTTGGCGCCGGCCAGGGCCCTTACGTCCAGTCCCTTTTCCGCCAACGCCTCTTCGGGGATATAGACCCGATCGAGATTGCGGTAGTCCTTGGCGCAATCCTGCAGATGATTGATGATTTGAAGGGCGGCGCACAGCGCGTCATTGGCGGGCCAGGTGTCACGGCTTTCGCCATGCACGTCGAGCACGAAGCGCCCCACCGGCATGGCGGAATAGCGGCAATAGTCCATCAAATCGTCCCAGTCGCGATAGCGCAATTTGGTGACGTCGCGGCGAAAGGCTTCGAGCAGATCGAGCGCATGCTGGGCGCTGAGGCGGCGCTCCCGGAGCACCTGGCGCAGCGCCAAAGATTCCGGCGAGGCGTCGCTCTCACCCACCAGGGTGCGCCCCATCTCATCCAGCAGCCTGAGCTTGTCGGCCGGCGGCGCATTGGCGTGATCGGCAATGTCGTCGGCAAAACGGGCGAAACGGTAGAACGCCAGGACGGGTGCGCGCGCCTCGCGCGCAATCAGGAACGAGGCGACCGGAAAATTCTCGTCATGGTGGCCCTTGCCCGATTGCAGCGCGACAGCTTCGCTCATGCGCCACCCCTGGAAGCTTGAGCACGGCCTTTCCACATCCCGCCTCTGCCCGACCAATGCTGAAGCGCGGAATCCAGAGTGAAGCCGGCATAGAACGCGCCCATCAGGGGCAGAACCAAGCCCCACAAGGGCGAGAGGCGATAGAAACGCAGGATCGGCTGAAACACCACGGCCATGATGGTCCAGGCCAGATAGGCGGCGAGCTGCACATAATACATGGCGAAAAGCGCGCCCAACACCGGCGCAAGATACATGATGAAAAGGCCGATCAGGGTCCCCGCCAGAAGAAGCGGCGAATAATCCAATTGGGCGAAGGCCGAGCGCGCCACCATCTTGCGGATGTCGGCCACATGCGGATAAGGCCTCAGCGATACCGCGCGATCGGTCAGGCCCAGCCAGATCGGACCCTGCCGCTTCATCACCCGCGCCAGGGCGCAATCATCGATGATGTTGTGGCGAATGGTCTTAAGCCCGCCCGCCCTTTCCAGTGCGGCGCGCCTGGCCAGCATGCAGCCGCCGGCCGCGGCCGCCACCTTGCTTTTGGGATCGTTCACCGCGCCGAACGGAAACAGCATGTCGAAAAAGAACACAAAGGCAGGGATCAGGAAATGCTCGGGCGTGGAGCGGCAATGAAGCCGCGCCATCAGCGAAACCAGCGCCTTATTCCCATCCTGGGCGCGCGCCACCAAGTGCCGGAGATTGTCGGGACTGTGGGCGATGTCGGCGTCGGTGAACCAGAAAAATTCCGGCATTCCCGCCTGGGCCACGCCCTGGTTCATCGCCCAGAGCTTTCCGGTCCAGCCGGCGGGACGCGGCTCGCCAGCCAAGACGGTGAGGCGCGGATCGCCGATGGTCCGGGCGATTTGGGACGTGCGGTCGTCCGACTGGTCGTCCACCAGGATGACGCGCAATTCGCCACGGTAATCCTGCGCCAGAAGACTCGCGAGACATTCTCCGATCACCTCTTCCTCGTTGCGCGCCGGAACCACGGCTATTACCGGCGGCCATCGGTCCGGGCTGGGGACAGCAACGGCGTCCTTCTCGCGCAAGAGCCAGAAGAAGCGATGGCCGAGAAGCAAATAAAGCCAGATCAAGAGCGGCAGGAAGCCGAACAGGATGCTCGCGATCATTCAGAGATACCCGTTCGCGGCGAACCAGGCATGAGCGTCCTTCAATCCCTCGCGATAGGGACGCGCGCCATAGCCCAATTCGCGCTTGGCTTTGGCGGAGGAGAAATACATCAGGTATCGCGACATGCGCAGCGCATCGGCGGTGAGGAATGGCTCCTTGCCGGTGAGGCGCGCCGCCCATTCGGCGGCAAAGGCCAGCGGGAACAACGGCGCGCGCGGCAGCCTGATTTTCGGCGGCTTCCGCCCCGCCAATGCCGCGATGTCGGCCAGCATCTCAGCCAGCCCCACATCCTCGCCGCCCAGAATGTAGTTCTCGCCGATCTTGCCCCGCTCCAGCGCCAGGAAATGGCCCTCCGCCACATCGTCCACATGCACCAGATTGAGTCCGGTATCGACGAAAGCCGGCATTGCACCCCGCGCCGCTTCGATGATGATGCGTCCGGTGGGGGTAGGCTTGATGTCGCGCGGGCCGATGGGCGTGGACGGTGCCACGATCACGGCGGGAAGATTATCCTGGGCGATCATGCGTTCGACTTCACGCTCGGCCAGGAGCTTGCTTTTCTTGTAGATGCCGATGGCGCTTTGTTCGCTGTGGCGCGACGTCTCATCCACCGCCTCGCCCCTGCCGGGCTTCAAGGCGGCGACCGACGAGGTATAGACCACCCGCTCCACGCCCGCCTCGAGAGCCGCCCGCATGGTGGCCTTGGCGCCTTCCAGATTGTTGCGGGCGATTTCCTTGGGATCGCGTGCCCAAAGCCGGTAATCGGCGGCGACATGGAACAGATAGCGCGCACCGTCCAGCGCCGCCCGCATGGAGCGAACATCGCGCATATCGCCGCTCACGACCTCCACAGCGAGGCCCGCGATATTGGCGTGGCTCGCGGTCGGCCGCATCAAGACGCGGACCTTGAAGCCGCGCTCCAGCGCCTTGCGGGCAACAGCAGCGCCGACAAAACCCGAGGCGCCCGTGACCAGGACCATGTCGCTCATGGATGCCGCTCGGCCGCGCAGCGCCGCGCGCGCCTCACGCCGCCTTCTTTCCCAGGAATTTCAATGCGGCCATGATCCGAAGAGCTTGGCGCGCCACGAAGGGCACGAAGCGTGGCCGCTTGAGGCGATTGTCGTAGGGCGCCAGGCGACGGTCATTTTCGGAAAGGCAGATCGCGACCAGCTCGCCCACATCGATATCCGCGCCCAACTGCTCGGCGCCGCTCATGGTGAAATTGTTGTCCTGCTGGCCGTGGCTCATGTCGCCGGCGATGCCGATGCGCTCCCAGATCAGGAACGCCCACACCGCCAGCACTTTCAGTTCAAACCAGGGGCGGCGCCACCAGGCCATGTTGCGCCGGTGCCAGGCGACCCAATTGACGAAAAACAGAATATGGCGCGCTTCCTCGTTCACCACGGGATCAAAGGTCTGGACCAGTTCGGGGGGGAAATAACCCGTATCCTTGGCCGCCTTGAACAAGCCGAAGGCGAAGAAAGAATCGATACATTCCGAATAACCGGTGACCATGAAGGCCCATTCCGGATCCTTCGGCACCGGATAGACCGGCTCGGGCGCCAGCTTGATGCCATAGGCTTGCACCAGGTTGGCCAGCACATGGCGATGGCGGCGCTCTTCGAACCCATTGAGGCTCACCGCCTTGTTGAGCAGCGGGTCGGCGATGGTGTCGGCATACGTGCAGACATTGAGCCCGGCGCGGTTCTCGGTCTGCACCGCGATGTCCCAGATTGGCAAGGACGTAATGCGTTTCTCCGCTTCCTCGCCCAGGCGCGGCCAGTCCAGGACCTTGGGGCGATAGGGATCATGGGTATCCAGCAGCGTCTTGCAGAAAAGCCGCTTGTGGGCATCGCTGCCAAAACGGATGGGACCATCCGCGGGCCATTGGCCCGTGTCGCGCGTCAGGTCGGGCGGAATGGCAAATGCCGGACTGCTCATCGAATCTCTTTCAAAAACAATTGGTTTACCGCACGGTCAGCCCACCGCGCCGCATGGTCCTATTGTACCCAAAAGTCGGAAAAGCCGCCAAGACGAATGTTCCGTCCGGCGATCAAGTCCGCCATGGCCGGATCCACGAGCGCGGCCAACTCCTCCCGATAGGCATAGCCGGCGGCGCTTCCCGGATAGGGCCCGGTGGCGGGATGACAATAAATCTCGCTCACACCGTCAGGCAGATGTTCCAGCAATCCCTTGAGGCGCCTTCCCGTCATCGCGCCGGACCAGGCCAACCCGAAGACATGGTCGGGCGCGCATACACCGGCTTTGCGGAAATGGCGGCGCAGGCGATAGGCAAAAGGTGTCGTCAATAATGCCGTGCCGGAGCGGCGATGCGGTTCGATCCGCGCCAATATTTCCCGCGGCTCCAGCGGCACGCGCGCACCTTTGGCGCCGTGCTTGGCGGCGAACTCCACGATCAGTTGGGCGACGGTGGGATGAAGATGAAAATGCTTGTGCGCGTTGACGTGATCGAGGTTGAGGCCGGTGGCGGCAAAGGCTTCGAATTGAGCCTCGACCTCGGCCGCGAGCTGCGCCTTCACGTTCGAGCGAAAGAACATCGCCGCGCCTGCCCGCGCCATGTCACGCCGGAAATTGCCTTGGGCGTCCACCAGATCGGACACCGCCTTGGCCGGCAGGATCGGCCTGCCATCCACCAGGACCAGGTGCAACCCCACGCGCAGTCTGGGCAGAGCGCGGGCCCGTACCACCGCATCGGCCGCAGCGGAGCCCGACACCATCAGGCTGGCGGCGGTGAGCATGCCGGCTTTGTGCGCACGCTCCACCGCTTCGTTGACTTCGGGTGCAGCCCCGTAGTCATCGGCAGTAATGATAAGCTGCTTCATGATTGATGCGGCGCCCTGCCGCTCGCCCAAGCTCGCGGCGCTGGACGCTCGAAACGGTCCGCCGGACCGTTTCGTTCGCCTGCGGCGAACCGCTTCCCGCCATCCGCCGTGACGATCAGATTCTTCAAAGTCAGGAGACGATCATGTCTTCCCGGTTCCTGAGGAACTGGAAGAACTCCACGCCTTCGCGCAAGCGGCGCACCAGCATGTGACGCGAGGTGAGCATCTCGCCCACGATCTCGGCGATCTTGGAGGGGCGGAAATAGAATTTCTTGTAGAACTCCTCCACCGAATCGAAGATCTCGGTGTGGCCGAGATGGGGATAATTGAGCGGCGCGATCTGAGTACCGTCGTCGGTCAAGAGATCCACGTCCGAGGCGAACCAGCCATTCTCCTTCGCCTGTTTGTAGAGGAATGTGCCCGGATAGGGCGCGGCCAGCGACACCTGCAAGGTACGCGGATTGACTTCCTTGGCGAAGGCCAGGGTCTCCTGGATGGTTTCACGCGTCTCGCCCGGCAGGCCCAGGATGAAAGTGCCGTGCACGATGATGCCCAATTCGTGGCAATCCCGCGAAAAGCGCTTGGCGACCTCGACCAGAAGGCCCTTCTTGATATTGTGCAGTATCTTCTGGTTGCCGGATTCATAGCCCACCAGCAGAAGACGCAAGCCGTTCGCCTTCATCACTTCCAGGGTCTTGCGCGGAACATTGGCCTTGGCGTTGCAGGACCAGGTGACGCCCAACGGCCCCAGCGCCCGGGCCAGTTCTTCCACCCGGGCATGATCGTCGGTTAGCGTATCGTCGTCGAAGAAGATTTCCCGGATTTGCGGGAATTCGTCCCGCACATACTTTACTTCCCCGACCACTTTCTCGATCGACTTGTAACGGTATTTGTGCCCGCCGATGGTCTGGGGCCAGAGACAGAAGGTGCAGCGCGATTTGCAGCCGCGGCCCGTGTACCAGGACATGTAGGGGTGGAGCAGATAGCCGCCGAAATAATTCTCGACCTTGAGTTGTTTGTAGAGCGGGAGGACCGACGGCAGCCTGTCCATGTCCATCAGGATTTCGCGCTCGGGATTGTGGACGATCTGGCCGTTCGCGTCGCGATAGGAAAGACCCTTGATGGTCGCCCAGTCCGCGCCATTCGCCAGCTCCTGGACGGTGAATTCATATTCATTGCGGCAGACGAAATCGATCGCCGGACAGGCTTCCAGACTCTGTTGCGGTTCGACCGCGACCTTGGCGCCGATGAAGCCGATCTTGGCGGCGGGATTGAGGGCGCGGATCATGCCCGCTGTACGCACATCCGATTTGAAGCTGGGCGTCGAGGTATGGACGATGATCAGCTCATGCGCCTTGACGTCTTCCTCGATGTCCTTGAAGGAAAGCCGGTGCGGCGGCGCGTCGATCAGGCGCGAACCCGGCACCATCGCCGCGGCCTGGGCCAGCCAGGTGGGAAACCAGAAGCTCTTCACTTCGCGTTTCATCTGATAGCGGGCGCCCGCGCCGCCGTCATAGCCGTCGAAGGAAGGCGCCTGGAGGAAAAGCGATTTCATGGGCATGGACATAAGCCTTCAGGATTGGGTCATTCAGGATTGGGAGAGCGCGCCGCTGGTTTCAATCTGGAAGCGGCTGCCCCGCCAATACACCGTCTCGCCGAAGCGGGACATCACGAACACGGCAAAGCTCAACAGGTCGCGCAAGGGCAAAAGCCAGAACGGGCCCGCATGGATGGCGAAAATATCATCAATCCGGCGTTTGAGGAACAGCCGGGCCGCCAGCGTGACCAGCATCACCATCAGGCTCGCCCAGTTGAAATGCAGCAAAAGCGCCGCAACCAGGGCGATGGGGAACCCGAATGTCACCACGCTGCCCAGATGGCCGAGGGAATCGAGCATGCGGATGGTGCGGGTCCAGCGCAGTTCGTGGCGAAGCAGATCCAGCGCACTGGCCTCGCATGCGGTGTGGCCCACGCCAAGAGCGGGGATCGCCACGGTATAACCTTTGGCGCGGACGGCGCGGCCCATCTCGTAATCGTCGGCCAGGAAATCGGCGAAGGCGGTCAGGCCGCCGATTTCTTCCAGCACGGTGCGGGTGAGCGCGATGGTGGAACCCATGCAGGGATCGGCCAGACCGAGGCTGGTGGCCAGCATCACATTGGGCAGGAATTCGTAGCAGGTGCCCATCGCCGACAGCCTGGACCAGATGCGGTTGTCGCCGCGGAGCACTTCGCCCGTGTAAAGACACGTCACCAGACCTACTTCAGGATGCGCCAGCGCGTCCGTGACATGGCGAAGCCAGCGGCCGGGAACGATGATGTCGCTGTCCGACAGCACCAGTATGTCGTGCCGCGCGGCCGGCAGCATATTGATCAGGTTTGATATCTTTGCGTTGAAACCATGGAGCGCACCGTCGGCGACGATGACGGTGTCGAGATGGGGGTGGCGTGCCTGCAACGTCTGGACCACGGCGATCGCGGGGTCCTTCTCATCGTGCACGCCGAAGACGATTTGAACTTGTCCCGGATAATCCTGGGCGAAGAAGCTTTCCAGATTGTCGGACAGGCCCGGCTCGCCCGAATGCAACGGCTTCAGGATCGTGACCGGCGGGTAATCCACGGCGGGAACCGCTTCGGCCCGCATAAACCGGCCGGCGTAAAACGCGGCGGCCAGCGCATATGCCGCTCCACACAGGGCCAAACCTGCCAACAGCCATCCGGCCGACGTCAGAATCATTGCAATCATCGCCCGGCCCCTCTCCGACGCACCTAATTTAACGGGGGGGCCTACCCTTATGAAAGAGCAGGAGATGACTAATCGCTCCAGTCCGGCATTTTACGGATGCAAACCAGCTCCCGCGCGATTTCAATGGCTGGAACACCGGGAACGCTGTAATCCCCACGCAATGAATGGCCTGCAAATCCGCGACGTCCTGATCCCCGGCCGGGTGTTGACCGCGCCCATGACCGGGGTTTCCGACCTGCCGTTCCGCCAGACTGCATCGCGGCTGGGAGCCCCCTATGTGGCCACTGAAATGGTGGCCTGTGACTCTTTTGCCCGGGGCCGGCCCGATGTGGTGCGGCGCGCTGCGGTGGGCGATGGCCTGCCCTTGATGGTGATCCAACTGGTGGGCCGCGAAGCGGAATGGATCGCCCGGGGCGCCAAATTGGCTGAACAGGCGGGCGCCGACATCATCGATTTCAACATGGGCTGTCCCGCCAAAGAGGTTACCGGCGCGCTCTCCGGCTCGGCCTTGATGCGCGACGAAGAGCTGGCGTCACGCCTGATCGGCGCGGCGGTGGAAGGCACCACACGCCCCGTCACCTTGAAGATGCGGCTGGGTTGGGACGAGCATTGGAAGAATGCGCCCGAGATCGCCCGGCGCGCCGAACAATTGGGCGTGGCCGCCATCACCTTGCATGGCCGCACCCGCCAGCAATTCTACCGCGGCAAGGCCGACTGGCGCGCGGTGGCCGAAGTGAAGCAGGCGGTGAGGATTCCCGTGGTCGTCAATGGCGACATTGTCGATCTTGCCAGCGCCAACGAAGCACTGAAGCAGTCGGGCGCCGACGCCGTGATGATCGGCCGGGGCAGCTATGGCCGTCCCTGGATCGCGGCCAATCTCAGCCGCGCGCTCGCGGGCGAAGATGCGGCAGAGCCGGAATCGGAAGCGCGGCTTGACATTCTCTTTCGCCATCTCGCGTCTTCGTTGAAATTTTACGGCGAAGCGCTGGGCTTGCGCGTATTTCGCAAACATCTGGGCTGGTATGTGGAAAACGCGCCTTTGGGCACGCCGGAAACGAGGCGCGCGGCCAAGTCCTGGCTTTGCCGAATCGAAAATGCCGCGGCCTTGGAAAGAGCGGTCGCCACATTTTGGTCAGGGTCCCCCTTTCCAATTCAGCCAGCCCTGCCTATGTAAAACATCTGTAAAGACGGGGCGGTCGAGCGATTGCGCCCTTGCAGCGGGTTGGGCTCGATCCCACCTTCTGGTAGGAGTGCCGGACCGGGGGTGGCTTTCGCCGGTCTTTTCAAGGGGAATTCATGTTGCGCCATCTTTCGGTCATCCTAGTGGCCGCGGCTGCGCTTTGCGCGTGCAGCCCTCAGCGCCCGCAACGTCCGCCACCGCAGGTGGGCTACATGGTCGTGCGCGAACAGCCGGTGCAACTCATCGCCGAGCTGCCGGGCCGCACCGATCCCTATGCCGTGTCCAATGTCGAACCGCAGGTCACCGGCATCATTCTGAAGCGCCTTTTCACCGAAGGCAGCATGGTCAAGGAAGGCCAGTCACTCTATCAGATCGATCCCAGGCCCTATCAGGCGGCGCTCGACCAGGCCCAGGGCCAACTCGCCCAGGCACAGGCCAACCTCACCAACGCCAGGCGTGACCTCGGACGCTATCAGTCGCTGCAGGGGCAGAATGCGATTTCGCAGCAGACGCTTGATACTCAGAGCGCATTGGTGGGCTCCGATGAGGGCATCGTCAAGTCCGATCGCGCCAATGTCGAAGCCGCCCATATCAACTTGCGCTACACCAAGGTGATTGCGCCGATCTCGGGCCGCATTGGCGCTTCCGCCGTTACGCCGGGCGCGCTGGTCACCGCCAATCAGGGCACGCCTTTGGCCGTGATCTCGACCCTCGATCCGATCTATGTGGACATCAACCAATCGAGCGACGAACTTCTGACCCTCGAACAACAGGCGCGCAAGGGCCAGGTGAATCGCAACCAGCCGTTGGCCGCGAAAGTCAGCCTGAAACTCGGCGACGGCAGTGACTATCCGCTGGAAGGCAAGTTGCAATTCACTGATGTGACGGTGAGCCAGGCGACCGGAACGGTGCTGCTGCGCGCGCTTTTCCCAAATCCCGACGGCATCCTGTTGCCGGGCCTCTATGTCCGCGCCGTGATCAACGAAGGCGTGGACCCGCACGGCATCCTGGTGCCCCAGAACGCGGTCGGCCGCACCCCCAAGGGCGAGCCCACCGTGCTGACGGTGGATGATCAGAACATGACCCGGCTTAAGGTGCTCAAGACCGGCCGCATGATCGGCGGCGATTGGCAGGTGCTGGACGGCCTGAAGGCCGGCGACAAGGTCGTCGTGCAAGGCCTTATGCAAGGCACGACCGTCATTCAGCCTGACATGAAAGTCACGCCGTCGCCGGTGAAGGCACCGCCTGCCGCATCCGGCGCCCAATAAAAGGAGCGCCCCATGGCGTTATCGCGCTTCTTCATCGACCGTCCTGTTTTCGCCTGGGTGATCGCGATCGTGATCATGCTGGCGGGCGCGATCGCAGCCTTCAGCCTGCCGATCGAGCAATATCCCACCATCGCTCCCCCGGCGGTGGTGGTGAACGCGATCTATCCCGGCGCCGATGCCGCCACGGTGCAGAATTCCGTCACCCAGGTGATCGAACAACAGCTCACCGGCATCGACAATCTTCTCTATTTCAGTTCTTCGTCCAACGCCGACGGCTCGGTCGCGATCACCGCGACTTTTGCGCCCGGCACCAATCCCGACATCGCCCAGGTGCAGGTGCAGAACAAGGTGCAATCCGCGGTGGCACAATTGCCCAGCCAGGTGCAGCAGTTGGGCGTGACGGTCGCCAAGGCGCAGACCAATTTCCTTTTGATCGTGGCGATGTTCGATCCCACCCATCGCTACACCAATATGGATATTTCCGACTTCATCATTTCCAAGCTTCAGGACCCGCTGTCACGCGTGCCGGGCGTGGGCAATGTCCTGGGCTTCGGCGCGCCTTACGCCATGCGCATCTGGCTCGATCCCTACAAGCTGCAGAATTACGCGCTGCAGCCTTCAGACATCGTCAGCGCCATCCAGGCCCAGAACGTTCAGGTTTCCGCCGGCCAGATCGGCGCCCAGCCCGCCGTTCCCGGCCAGGCGATCAACGCCACCGTCACCGCGCAGTCCGAACTGCAGACCCCGGAGCAGTTCCGCAACATCATCTTGAAGACCTC
>DATNFZ010000034.1:0-22185 GCA_035606155.1 Rhizomicrobium sp.
CCGGCGAAGAACAGCATCGCGCCCCACAGCGATAACAATAGGCCGCTCTGTCCCACGTCGGGTTGGAGCAACAGGGTGACAATGGCGGGCAGGATCAGAAGCAACGTGATGGCCGGCTTGGGCAACACCATGGGGGCGCGGTCGGCCAACACCGCGGCGGCGAGAATGGCGAAGCCGGGTTTCAGGAATTCGGACGGTTGCAGGCTCATGAAGCCGAAATTCAGTTCGCGCCGCGCGCCCAACACGTCGCTGCCCAGGAACAGGACCAGGAACGAGCCGATCAAGGCGCCGGCGAAAATCAGCGCCGCCGCGATCTTGACCTGCCGCAGGGTGAGCAGCGACGCGCCCGCCATGATGGACAATGCCACCGCCGCGAATGCCATTTGGCGCAAGGCGTAGTGGAAATCGCCCGCAGTCAAAGGGCCACCAGTGATGGCGGGGCTGGCGGCAAAGGCCAGCATCAGGCCAATGCCGAGCAGCAAACCCATGGCGGTGAGCGCCACCTTGTCCACCGTGAACCACCAATTGGCGAAACCGCCCTTGTCGGCGCGCGAGATGCTCATGACGCCGCCCTCACTTCGCGCGGAAGCTTCGCCACCAAGGCGCGGAACGCCTCGCCGCGCTGTTCGAAATCCTTGAACTGGTCATAGGAGGCCGAGGCCGGCGACAGCAGCACTACCGGCGCCGCGGCCTGCGAAGCGGCGGCATCGGCGGTAGCCCGCTCCACCGCCTTGTCCAGCGTGTTCGACAGGTCATAGACCACCTTACCATCCAAGGTGCGGGAGAAGTCATGCGCGGCCTCGCCGATCAGATAGGCTTTGCGGATACGCGGGAAATAGGACGCCAGGCCGGCAATGCCACCCTCTTTCGGCTTGCCGCCGGCGATCCAGAAAATATCGGAATAGCAGGCCAGCGCGCGCGCCGCCGCATCGGCATTGGTGGCCTTGGAATCGTTGACGAAGCGCACCTTGCCAATGCGGCCCACCTCTTCCATGCGATGGGCAAGGCCGGGAAAAGAGGCGATCGCCGCGGTAATGACGCGAGGGTCTTTCACGAAAATCCTGGCCGCGGCATAGGCCAGCGCCATGTTCTGCCAATTATGGGCGCCCGGCAGGTGCGACGCCTCGTCCACCGCCATCATCTTGCCGGCGCGCTGGCCTTGCGCGTCATAAAGCGCGCCGTCCACCACGAAGACGCCGCGGCCCAGGACCTTGCCCACCGACACCGGTGTCGCCGGCGCGCCGCCCGCGGCCTGAAGCGCGGTGAAGATCGCGGCGCTGGTATCGTCATCCACGCCCACCACGGTCTGGCCGTTCTTGGGCACCTGGCGCAGCACCCGCTCCTTGATCGCGGCGTAGTTCGCCATGCTGCCATGACGGTCGAGATGGTCGGGGGTGAGATTGGAAAGCAGCGCCACATCCGGATGCAGCCCGGGCGTGAGATCGATCTGGAAGCTGGACATCTCCAGCACGTAAATCGTCTTGTTACCTGGGGGCGCCAGTTCCAGCACCGATTTGCCGATATTGCCGCCCACCTGGGCGTCGAAGCCGGCGCTGGCAAGAATATGGCCGATCAGGGCGGTGGTCGTGGACTTGCCGTTGGTTCCGGTGATGGCGATCACGGGCGCCTTGCCGGGCTTGTCGGCGTGCGCGCGGATTTCGCGGGCGAACAATTCCACGTCACCGATCACGGGCACCTTGGCATTGGCCGCGTGGGTGACGACTTCGTGCGGGCGGGGATGGGTGAGCGGCACGCCGGGACTGAGGATCAGCGCCGCGATATTTTCCCAGGCCCATTCGCGCCAGGGGGTGATCTCGGCGCCCGCCTGGTGGCCGGCGTCGCGCGCGCCGGCATTGTCGTCCCAGGCGATCACCTGGGCGCCGCCTTCCTTCAAGGCGCACACCGAGGCCAGGCCCGTGCGGGCCAGCCCGAACACGGCGACGATCTTGCCCGGAAAGCTTTTGGCCGCGATCATGCCCCTTACCGGAGTTTCAAGGTGGCGAGCCCGGCCAGCGCCAGGACCACCGCCACGATCCAGAAACGGATCACGATGGTGGGCTCCGTCCAGCCCAGTTGCTCGTAGTGATGATGGATGGGCGCCATGCGGAACACCCGCTTGCCCGTAAGCTTGAACGAGATCACCTGCACGATCACCGACACGGTTTCGAGCACGAACAGCCCGCCGACGATGGCGAGAACGATCTCATGCTTGGCCACCACCGCGACCGCGCCCAAGGCGCCCCCCAGCGACAGCGAACCGGTATCACCCATGAAGATGGCGGCGGGCGGCGCGTTGTACCAAAGAAAGCCCAGGCCGGCGCCCACCAGCGCGCCCAGGAACACCGCCAGTTCGCCCGACCCGTCCACATAGGGAACCCCCAGATAGGCGGAGAATTTTTCGTTGCCCACCAGATAGACGATCAGGGTGAAGGTGGCGGCTGCGATCATCACCGGCACGATGGCGAGCCCATCCAAGCCGTCGGTGAAATTCACGGCGTTGGCGGCGCCAGTGACCACAAAGCCGCCCACCAGAATGAAGAAGATGCCCAGCGGCAAAAGCGCGGTCTTGATGAAAGGAACAGCCAGAGTGCCGGACAAGGCAGGCGCCTCGACCCGCATGATCGCCCAGGTGGCGACAAAGGCGACGATGAATTCGATGATCAGCCGCGAGCGGCCCGAGAGCCCGTCGGCGGTGCGCTTGGTGACTTTGTAATAGTCATCCAGGAAGCCCAGCATCCCGAACGCCACCGTCACCATCAGCACGATCCAGACATAGCGGTTGGACAGGCTGGCCCATAACAAGGTCGAGCCCACCCAAGGGATCAGGATAAGCAACCCGCCCATGGTGGGCGTACCTGCCTTGGCCACGATATGGCGCTGCGGCCCGTCGGTGCGGATGGGCTGGCCCTTGCCCTGGCGTTTTTTCAGCCACGCGATCAGGGCAGGGTTGATGAGGAAGGCGATCAGGAGCGACGTCATCACTGCCGCGCCGGAGCGGAAGGTGAGATAGCCGAACAGCCGGAAGAAGGCCAACTGTTCGGTATGAGTGAGAAGCGACAAGTAATACAACATCAGCCCGCCTTCCCTTTCAGGGCTTCGACGATCACCGCCATGCGGCTGCCGAGCGAGCCCTTCACCAGCACCGTGTCGCCGGGTTTGAGCGAAGCGGCCAGCGGCTCAACCAGGCCCGCGGAATTCTCGGCATAACCGCCCCGCCGCTTGGGCGGCAGCACGTCCCATAACGCTTTCATCTGCCGCCCGGAGGCAAAGACCAGATCGGTATGCGCGGCTTCGATCGGATCGGCCAGGGCGGCATGAAGGCTGGGACCTTCGTCGCCCATCTCCAGCATGTCGCCCAGAACGGCGAGCTTGCGCCCTTTGGCCGTGGCCAAGAGCGCCAGCGCCGCCGCCATGGAAGCGGGATTGGCATTGTAGCTTTCATCGATCACTTCGATGCCGGCCGCCTGAAAGCGCGCACCCCGTCCTTTGAGGGCGGTGAAGTTCTTGAGCGCGGCGGCTGCGTTCAGCACATCGCCGTCGGCCAGCGCCACCGCCGCCAGCGCCGCCACTGCGTTCATGGCGATATGCGCGCCTTCCGCGCCAACCAGGCAATCCACGGCGCGGCCAAGGATGTCGGCCTTGAGGCGCATGCTTTGGCCGGCGATGTCGAAGGAGAGAAGCCGGGCGTCGCCCTGGTGGCCGAAGCGCAGAATGCGGCCCACCTGCGCCTGTTCGGCGCGGCGGACAAGGCGCGCCGCATGGGGCGAGTCCGCTGGGATCAGGGCCGCGCCCCCCGGCGCCAGACTCTCGAAGATTTCCGATTTGGCGTCGGCGATGGCCTCGCAGGAGCCGAAGAATTCCAAATGAGCGGGCGCGATGGTGGTGATCAACGCCACCTGCGGGCGCACAAAGGAAACCAGATTGCGGATCTCGCCGGCATGGTTCATGCCGATCTCGAACACGCCATATTCGGCGTCGCGCGGCATGGAGGCGAGGCTGAGCGGCACACCCCAGTGATTGTTGTAGGACGCGGCCGAGGCATGCGTGCGGCCCAAGGCGTTGCAGCAGAGCCTGAGCATCTCCTTGGTGGTGGTCTTCCCGGCGCTGCCGGTGACGGCGACGATCTTGGCGTGGCTGCGGGCACGGGCGGCGCGGGCCAGGTCTTCCAGCCCGCGCTGGGTGTCGGCCACCACAAGAAGCGGGCCTGATGATGCAGAAAGACGACTCACCATGGCGGCGGAGGCCTTGGCCTGGAACGCGGCATTCACGAACTCATGGCCATCGCGCGCGCCCTTGAGCGCCACGAACAGGTCGCCCGCCTTCAAGGTGCGGGTGTCGATGGAAATTCCGGTGACGGCAAAGTCCCTGCTGGCTTTGCCCAACGTGGCGGCTTCGGCTTCGGCGGCGGTCCAGAGCGTCATGCCGCCCGCCCGCCCAACGACAACGCCACCTTCACCGCTTCCTCACGGTCGGAGAATGGCAGCACCTTGTCTTTCACATATTGGCCGGTCTCGTGACCCTTGCCCGCCAGGACCAGCACATCACCGGCCTGGAGCGAGGCGATTGCCGCGCGGATCGCCTGGCCCCGATCGCCGATCTCGCGCCCGTTGGGGATGGTCGCCATCACTTCCTTGCGGATGGTTGCGGCGTCTTCGCTTCTGGGATTGTCGTCGGTGACGATCACGTCGTCGGCCAGGGCAGCGGCGATCTGACCCATCAGGGGACGCTTGCCCTTGTCGCGGTCGCCGCCACAGCCGAACACCACATGCAGCTTGTTCGCGGTATGCGGGCGCAGCGCCTTCAGCACTTTCTCCAAGGCGTCCGGCGAATGGGCATAGTCCACATAGATGGGGGCGCCGCTTACCGCGAACGCCACTTTCTCCATCCGTCCCGGCGCGCCTTTGAGCCGCGCCAGCGCCGCAAACACGTTTTCCGGCTCCTCGCCCAGTCCAATCGCCAGGCCCGCGGCGATCAAGGCATTGGAGGCCTGAAAAGCGCCGGCCAAAGGGAGCAGCACGGGATAAGTTTTGCCGCCATAACCGATGGTGAGCGCCTGCGCTTCGCCTTTGCTCTGACGGGAAATGAGTTTGATGGTCTCGCCCGCCTCACCCACGGTGACCAACGTCAGGCCGCGCTTTTTCGCTGCGGCAATGAAGGCATCCGAATGTTCGGCGTCGGCATTGACCACGCCCACGCCATTTTCCGCCACCACTTCGGTGAACAGCCTGAGCTTGGCTTTGAGGTAATCCTCATAGGTGTGGTGATAGTCGAGATGGTCGCGGGTGAGATTGGTGAAGGCGGCGCCCCGCACGAACACGCCATCGAGGCGATATTGATCGAGCCCGTGGCTGGAGGCTTCGATGGAAAGATAGTCCACCCCGTCATGCTTCAGTTCCGCCAGCAGGCGGTGAATCTCCACCGGATCGGGCGTGGTGTTGTCGAGCGGAATCTCGCCCTTGGGCGCAACCACGCCCACCGTGCCCAGGCTGGCGGCTTTCTTGCCCATTTGCGTCCAGATCTGGCGCAGGAATGCGACGATGGAAGATTTGCCCTTGGTGCCAGTGACGGCGGCGACCGTCTCCGGTTGCGCGCCATAAAATTCCGCCGCCATGCGCGCCAGCCGCAAACGCGGATTCTCGTCGCCAATGAAGACCACGCCCAGGGCCTTGGCTTCGTCGGCCAGCTCGGGCCGCCCCAGCACCGTGTGCGCACCCTTGGCCACCGCCTCCGCAAGAAAGCGCGCGCCGTCGGTCTTTGTCCCGGTCAAGGCCGCGAACAGAAATCCTGGCTCAACCTTGCGGCTGTCGCTGGTGAGGCCTCTGAAATCGAGGCCGCGGGAATTCTTTGCCGCCACCATGGCGTCTTGTCTTTCTTGCACACCACATTCGTCGCCGAATGGGGCGCTATTATGAATTTCCATCCGCCAGGAGGGCCGGCGGTGCTTGATTGGGGACGCCCAGAAGAGGGGCGATGCGGGCAATCACCCGGCCGGCCAGGGGGGCGGCGGTCTCGCCGGCCAGCGCCAGGCCGCCGGTCGCCTTGGTGCCATGCGGCTGATCCAGGAGGACGAACAGGATGTAGCGGGGATTGTCGATGGGGAATGCCGCAAAGAAGGATGTGCGGAGCGCGTGCGGGATATAGCGCCCGCCCGGCCCCGGCACCTGGGCCGATCCGGTCTTGCCGCCCACGTCATAGCCTTCGACATTGGCGTTCTTGCCGGTTCCGTTGGTCACCACATAGCGCAGCAGGTTGCGCATCGTCTCGCTGGTTTGAGCGGGGATCAGTTGGGCGCCGCGCCGGTCGGCATCGGTCTTGATGAAGGTGGGAGTCACTTCGCGTCCGCCATTCACCACCGAGGCCGCCGAAGCGACAAAGCGCAACGGGCTCACCGAAATGCCCTGGCCGAAGGCGATGGTGGCGGTCTCGATGGTGCCCCAATTGGCGGGATAAAGCGGGCGGGCATGTTCCGGCAATTCGGTGCGGATGGGCGTGAGCAAACCCATATGCGTGAGGAATTGCTTCTGCCTGCCGCCACCTTCGCGCAGCGCGATCTGCGCGGTGCCGATGTTGGAAGACTGCGCCAGGATATCGCGCGCCGAAAGCGCGGCCGGCATGCGCTCGGCCTCGTGGATGGTGAACTTTCCGATCTTGTAGCCCTGGCCAATGGGGAAGACCTCGTCCAGGTTGACGCTATGGTCCTGCATCGCCTGGGCGAACGTGAAAATCTTGAACACCGAACCCAGTTCATAGACGTCCTGGGCCATGATGTTGCGGGTGGAGTCGTCGCCCCTGAGGTCGCGCCCATTGGGGTCGAAATCGGGCAGTGAGACCATGGCGATGATCTCGCCCGTGCGCACGTCCATCACCACGCCGCCGGCGGCCCGCGCGCTGAAGGTTTCGCGCTGATCCTCGACTTCGTGCGACAGGATGTATTGCACCCGTGCGTCGATGGAGGTGACGACAGGTTCCGGTGCGTCGGACTCCGTGCTGAGCCGGTCTTCGAACCCCAGCTCCAGGCCGGACAGGCCGTTATTGTCGGGATCGGTGACGCCCACCAGTTGGGCGGCGATGCGGCCTTGCGGATAATAGCGTTTGGCGCTGGGCTCGAATTCCAGACCCGGCAGGCCCAGATGCATCACTTTGTCTTGCGTATCGGGCGTGATCTGGCGGGCGATCAGCACATAGGGATGCTTGGTGTTATCGAAACTCTCGCGCAGGCGCTTCTCGTCGGTGCCGGTGGCCAGGGCCAGGTCGCGCGCCGCCTCTTCTTTGTCCCAGAAGACATGGGGGCGGGCATAGAGGTCCTGAACCGGCAAATCCCGGGCGAGAAGCACGCCATTGCGGTCCACCAGGTCGGCGCGGGCGGTGACGGCGTGATCGGCGAGACTTTTGCCGCCGTGCCCGCGCATCAGGGTCACATCGACAAGGCGAATTCCCACCAGGGTGAAAGCGGCGACGCACATGACCGCGCCGATGACGATGCGCCGCTGAAACATCCCCGGTTTTTCGCCCATTGAGAATCCTAATATCCGGTGCGGACCGAGATCGGCTGCGGCATCAGCGTAGGCTGCACCAGAGGTACTTCCGCATTGGCGTTGCGGACCGGCGAATTGTTCAGCGGCGCGTCGGCGCGGCGCGGCAACTGGGCAAATGACGACAATTCCACCGAGCTGGTGTCGCTCATGCCGTCGCGCTGCGCCAATTCCTGGATGCGCGCGGGGCCGGCGACCTTGGCCCATTCGGTCTGGAGCACGCCGATGCCGCTTCTGGCGTCGGCGATCTGCCGATCCACCTTGGTCAACTGCATTTCGGCGACGCGGGTCCGTTCCGACACGTGATAGAGGCCCAGGATGGAAAGCCCCATCAACGCCACGCAGAAGAAATTGAGCACCCGGATCATGTCGTTTCTCCTTAAGCCGCCAACCGCTCGGCGACCCGCAATTTGGCGGACCGGGCGCGGGGATTGCGTTGAACTTCGTCCGCAGACGGCACCTGCGGGGACCTGGTGAAAAGATGCAGTTGAGCCGTTTCGGCGCGCGCCACCGGCGCGTGGCGCGAGGCGCTGGGCCGCGCATCGCTGTGGCGCGTGAGGAACTGCTTGACGATGCGGTCTTCCAGGCTGTGGAACGAGACCACGGCCAGACGGCCCTTGGGGGCAAGAATCTTGAGCGCCGCTTCCAGCCCGCGCTCCAGCTCGCCCAATTCGTCATTCACGCGGATGCGCAGGGCCTGGAAGGTGCGGGTGGCGGGATGGATGGATAGCGCCTGGGCCTTGGGGCCTTGCGCTTCCGACACGATCGCCGCCAGTTCGGTGGTAGTGGTGATGGGACGCGCGGCGATGATGGCGCGGGCAATGCGGCGCGCATTCTTCTCTTCGCCATACCGGGCGATGATCTGGGAGAGATCGCGTTCGGTCGCGGAATTGACCAGATCGGCGGCGCTTTCGCCGGCAAGGCTCATGCGCATGTCCAGCGGACCTTCCTCGCGGAAGGAGAAACCCCGCGCTGGCGTATCGAACTGGAAGGACGAGACGCCCAAATCGAGCATCACGCCGTCGGTTGTATCGGTGAATTCCTCCATGCGGGAGAATTCGCCTTCGACCAGAGTGAGACGTCCGGCGAAATGTTCGACCAGAGCCTGGCCGCGGGCGATAGCCTCCGGATCACGGTCTAGCCCCAAGACACGGCAATCGGCGGCTTGCAGAATGGCGCGGGCATAACCGCCGCCGCCGAAGGTGCCGTCCACATAAAGGCCGCCATCCTTGGGCGCGATCGCCGCCACCACTTCCTTCAGCATCACGGGAAGATGGCCGCTCATGGCTTATCCCCCTGCGCGGCGATGCGGGCGCGTTCCAGCCGCGCTTTCACACGGGCCAGCGCGTCGGCCTGGATGGGTGCATAGGCATCGGCATCCCAGATCTGGAATTTCTGCGACAGGCCGACAAAGGCGATGCGATCTTTCAGACCGGCATGTTCGATCATGGAATCCGGCAAACGCACGCGGCCCTGCTCATCAGCCACCAGCAGCTGCGTGCGCGAGATCACCGCAGTCGCTTCGTCGTCATGGCTGGGTGAGAAGAACGGGTCCTGGGTGGAAAGCCGTGCATGCAGCGCATCGATCACGGTCTGGCCGAAGGCTTCCAGCGAAGCTTCGGCGAAGCTGGGGCAGATATAGACGCCCTGGGTGTTCTGCGCGGCGAGGATATGGCGATAGGGCGCGGGGATGCAGACCCGACCCTTGCTGTCGAGCGACCCCATCACCGTCGAGATGAACGGTTGGACCAGCCCGGTCATGGATCGCAATGCCCCCGCTTATCCCTCGGGCCCGGGCGGCCGGTCAGTCGGCCGTTAGACGGGCGGGTGACAGCACCCCTGGGATGGCATGGGATATCATGGGACAAGACGCCACGTCAAACGAAAAGCCCATATTTTTGAAAGACTTGCTTAGACGTTACTGAGTGTGACCTACTATGGGTTGTGTTCCCCGGAACAAATCCAAAACACGGAAAGATTGTGTTGAGATCGGTAAAGAATGTCTTAACCGCCTGAGGCGCTCTGCCATGGAGGGCGGCCGCAGGGCCCGGGCGATTCGCCAGCCCGCACATAGAAGAGCAAAGGACCGCATCATGAGAATCGGATTCATCGGCCTGGGCCAGATGGGCGCCGCCATCGCCGAACGGCTGATCAAGGCCGGGCACGAACTGACGGTATGGAATCGTTCGCCCGCGGCGGCCCAGGCCTTGGCCAAGCAAGGCGCCGTGGCCGTCAAGCATCCTGCCGAAACCATGCAGGGCGACGTGCTGTTCTCCATGCTCGCCAACGACGAAGCGATGCAGGAGGTGGGGCTGGATGCGGCGCTGCTGGACAAAGCGGCGAAAGGCCTGGTTCACGCCAATCTGGCCACCATCTCGCCCACCTTTGCCCGGGCGCTGGCGGCGGCGCATGAAAGCCGCGGGCTGGGCTATGTGGCGACGCCGGTTTATGCACGGCCCGATATGGTGCGGGCGGGCCAGATGGTGGTGCTGGCCGCCGGCCCGAATGAGGCCTTCGCCAAGATCGAGCCGCTGCTGGCAACCATAGGGCGGCGCACGGTGCGGCTGGGCGAAGAGCCGGAGAAAGCCAACCTGTTCAAGATCGCCGGCAATTTCATGATCATGAGCGCGGTCGAGACCATGGGCGAGGCCTTCGCCCTGCTCAAGAAAGGCGGCGTGGACGCAAATTTGTTTTGGGAGACCATGACCGAAGGGTTGTTCGCCTCGCCTATCTACAAGAATTACGGCCGGCAGATTCTCAACCAGGCGTATGAACCCGCCGGTTTCTACCTTTGGCTGGGATTGAAGGACGCCACCCTGGTGCGCGACGCCGCAAAAGATTTAGCGGTGCCGATGCCGGTGCTCGATCTGGTGCGCGCGCAATACGAAGAGGCGATGAAGAAAGGCTGGAAAGACAAGGATTGGGCCTCGATCGCGCAATTGTCGCTGGAAAAGGCCGGTCTCTGATCTCGCGTGCTTGTGCAGGATGACGCGGGTTTCTGTGGAGACAGTGCTTCACGTGAAACAAAATGGAACTTGCATCCGTAGCCACGCGCATTGTCCCGAAAAGGCCTGTCTCTGAGCGATCCGTTTCAACTCGAACGATTTGTCCAAGCCCAGCGGGCCATATGGGACAATGTGTGCAGAGAGTTGGCCGCAGGCCGCAAGCAAAGCCACTGGATGTGGTTCGTGTTTCCGCAAATCGCAGGCCTGGGCCACAGCGCCATGGCGCAGATGTACGCCATCGCCTCCCTGGACGAGGCGCGCGCCTATCTGGCGCATCCCATTCTGGGCACGCGGTTGCGCGCGGAGACGCAACTGGTGCTGGACACGCACGGCAAAACCGCACACGCCATCTTCGGCGCACCCGACGATCTCAAATTCCGCTCGTCCATGACCCTCTTCGACGCCGCCTCGCCCCATGACATCTTCGCTACCGCTCTCGCCAAATATTTCGACGACAAGCCTGATCCAATGACGGTGTCGATGCTCGCAAAGAAATAGGGCGTCGAAGCTTGGTCGGGACTTTCTTCCCCCGCGTCGCGAAGCGACTGGCGGGGGAAGATGTCCGCCTGCGGGCTTGCCCGCGTTGGCGGACAGATGGGGGCAAAAAGATAGAGTCAGACGGCCTGTAAGCCGGGTTCTGTTCCTCCTACGCTAAGGCTTCGGAGGAGATGACCATGCCTCTGGCATGTGTGTCGCCACACACCTCACGCGACCGACCCGGACGGCGATGCGGAAAACATCACGTGCCGTCCCTATTTGGTCTTGCTCCCGGTGGGGCTTGCCGTGCCGTTCCTGTTGCCAGGACCGCGGTGCGCTCTTACCGCACCATTTCAACCTTGCCGGGCCTTTAGAGCCTTAGGCGGTGTCATTTCTGTGGCGCTATCCCTGGGGTCGCCCCCGCCGGCCGTTAACCGGCACCGTCTTTCCGTGGAGCCCGGACTTTCCTCCCGCCTTCGCGCTTCCCGCGCTTCGGCGGGCAAGCCCCCGAAGCCGGGGCGAAGACGCGCGGTCACCCGGCCGTCTGACCCGAGGATTATAGCGATATGTCAGGCCAGCGCAAAATCCATCCCCCTTCGCTCCTTCGGAGCTTCGGCGGACAAGCGATCAAGCCAAGGCGAAATCCACGATGGCGGACGCGTGAAGCTGCATCGTGTCATAGAGCGGCACAGTGGCGTCGACCTGGCCGACCAGCAGCGGGATTTCCGTGCAGCCCAGGATGATGGCCTCGGCGCCCTGCTCCACCAGCTTGGCCATCACGGCGCGATAGCGCATGCGGGAGTCGTCGCGGATCACGCCTTTGACCAGTTCGGTCTGGATGACGCTGTCGATGGTTTCGCGGCCCGCGGCATCGGGCAAGATCACTTCAAGTCCGAACTTCTGGCGCAACCGGTCGGCGATGATGCGCGGCTCGTCCATGGTGAAGCGCGTGCCGATCAGGCCCAACGTCGTCATGCCGGCTTTCTGCGCCGCCTCGCCCAACGGATCGGCGATATGCAGCAAGGGAATGCCGGCAGCACGCTGCACCTTGTCGGCCATCAGATGCATGGTGTTGCAGCAGATGGCGAGGAAATCCGCGCCACCCTTGGCAAGCGTCTGACCTACGCCGGAAAGCAGCGCCGTGGCCTCGTCCCAGCGGGCGGATTGCTGGAGGCGCGAGACTTCACCGAAATCGAAGGAATACATCAGCGTCTTGGCCGAATGCACCCCGCCCAGCCGTTGCTGCACCTGGCGGTTGATCAGCTGATAATAGACCGACGAGGACTCCCAACTCATCCCCATCAACAGGCCCATGGTCTTCATCGCGCTTTCCCTTTGCGCGCATCATAAAGCGCGATCAGGCCCGCGAGCAGCATTCGCGTTTCGGCATCTGCCATGCCGGTGACGCGGGTGGGGCGGAAATGGCGCTGGAAAGCGGTGATGGTTTTCTCCAGCGGCGCTTCGGGATCATAGCCGTAGTGCGCCAAAAGTCCGGCAACTTTGGCCTCGCCAGGATCGGCGTTTTCGCCAGGCCAGAGCCCGATCCCTCCCTCCGCCAACTCTTTCCAAGGGAATAGTTCGCCGGGATCGTCCTTGCGCATAGGCGCGACATCGCTATGCCCCAAAACCCGCCAGGCGGGGATGGGATGGCGGGCGAGAATGGCGTTCGCCAATTCGATCAGCGCGCCGATCTGCGCTGGAGGAAAAGGGCGATAGCCGAATTCATGGCCGGGATTGACCAGTTCGATCCCGATGGAGCGGGCATTGATGTCGCGCGCGCCGGCCCAATAGGAAACGCCGGCATGCCAGGCGCGCATCTCCTCGGGCACCAGCGCATAGACCGTGCCGTCCTCGTCGATCATGTAATGCGCCGAGACCTTGGCGGCGGGATCGCACATCCGCGCCAGCGCCGCCTCACCGCTCTGCATGCCGGTGTAATGCAGCACCAGCATGTCGATGGGCGCAGGCCCACGCGAATCTGAATTGGGCGATAGGCGATCCGCCAGTTTCATCTCAGCCCCTGCTCGGCCAGGATTTTCGCATAGGCATTGTTGATCGCCGCCAGCTTGTCGTTGGCCAGCTTGACGAATTCTTCCGGCACGCCGCGCGCCATCAAACTGTCGGGATGGTTCTCACGCACCAGGCGGCGATAGGTGCGGCGGATTTCGTCCTCGTCCGTGGCATAGGACAGACCCAAAATCACATAGGGATCAGTCAGCTCGGGCGCGAAATGGCTGGCGCGGATGCGGCGGAATTCATTGGGGGCAAAGCCGAATATATCCGAGACCCGCTCCAGGAAGGCGCTTTCGTTGGGGTGCAGCACGCCATCGCTTTTGGCGATCTCGAACAACCCGTCGAGAATATCCTCCAGCACGGCGGGATTTCCCTTGAAGAGGTTTGCGATCTGGCCGGCATAAGCCTCGTAGCCCGCGATATCCTGGCGCGCGAGGTTGAAGATGCGGCGCACATTGGCTTCTTCGTCCGGCGGGACACCAAATACGCGGCGGAAGATGGCAAATTCCTCTTCTGTTGTTGTGCCATCGGCACCAGCCATCTTGGCGGAAAGGGCGATGATGGCCATGGTGAAGACCACGCCGGGATCGGACTCGCGATCGAACAGGAAATGGCCCGCGACCGCGCCCAGCACGGCGCCGACCGGGCCGCCCACCAGCGACCCTGCCGCTCCTCCGCTGACTTTTCCCCAGACTGACATGCGAACTCTTTATCCTCTCTTCTAAGCGCGAGCAATTTCGTGGCCTGAGCAGGAGCGAGGAGCGATGTGGGCAGTAAAGCGCCCATGAGCGACGAGCGACGAACTCGAGGCACGCGAAAGAGCCGCGCTTAGGCCGCGTTGACCGCGCGGGGATTATAGTTCAGCAACGGCGCCAGCCAGCGCTCCGCTTCTTCGACCGTCCAATTCTTGCGGCGGGCATAATCTTCCACCTGGTCGCGCTCGATCTTGCCCACGCCGAAATAGCGGCTTTCGGGATGAGCATAATAAAAGCCCGACACCGATGAACCGGGCCACATGGCGAAACTTTCCGTCAGCTTGACGCCGATCTTGTCTTCCGCATCCAGAAGCTTGAACAGGGCGGCCTTCTCGCTGTGTTCCGGCTGGGCGGGATAGCCCGGCGCCGGACGAATGCCGCGATATTTCTCGGCGATCAGCTCATTGTTGGAGAATTCCTCCTCCGCGGCATAGCCCCAATAATCCTTGCGCACTTTCTCATGCATGCGCTCGGCGAAGGCTTCGGCCAGACGGTCGGACAGCGCGCGCAACAGGATGGCCGAATAATCATCCTTGGCGTCCTCGAACGCCTTGATGTGCTTTTCCTCGCCGATGCCGGCGGTGACGACAAAGCCGCCGATGTAATCGGCGACGCCGGGCGGGGCGATGAAATCCGCCAGCGCCAGGTTGGGCCGTCCCTGTTCCCGCGCCATCTGCTGGCGCAACGTGTGCAGGGTGGCGATGGGAAATTTCCGCGCCTTGTCGCCATAGACCAGGATGTCGTCGTCTGCCTGATTGGCCGGCCAGAAACCGATCACGGCGCGGGCGGTGAGCCATTTCTCGTCCACAATACGCTTCAACATGTTCCGCGCATCGGCATAAAGATCGCGCGCCGCCTTGCCCACCTTCTCATCCTCGAGAATCTGAGGGAACGGTCCCGCCAATTCCCAGGTCTGGAAGAAAGGTCCCCAGTCGATGTAATTGGCCAGGTCTTTCAAGTCGTAATTGTCGTAAACCCGCGTGCCGAAGAATTTGGGCTGGGGCGGCACATAATTGGCGAAATCCGGCTTGCCACGATTGGCGCGGGCCTGCGGCAGGGACAAACGCTTGCCACCGCTGCGCTGATTGGCGTGATTTTTGGCCAGGGTCTGATATTCCTGGCGCACGCCGGCGGCATAGCGCGCGCCGCCTTCCCTGGAGAGAAGGTTGGACACCACGCCCACCGCGCGCGAGGCATCGGTGACATAGACGGTCTGGCCGCGCCGGTAATTGGGATCGATCTTGACGGCGGTATGGACGCGCGACGTGGTGGCGCCGCCGATCAGAAGCGGAATGTCGAAGCCCTGGCGCTCCATTTCGGCGGCAACATGGACCATCTCGTCCAGCGACGGGGTGATCAGGCCGGACAGGCCGATGGCATGCGCGCCTTTCTCGCGCGCGGTATCGAGGATTTTCTGCGCGGGAGTCATCACCCCCAGATCGATTACCTCATAGCCGTTGCATTGCAGAACCACGCCCACGATGTTCTTGCCGATGTCATGGACGTCGCCCTTCACCGTGGCCATCACGATGCGGCCGGCGCTTTCCTTGGCGGCGGATTTGTCCTCTTCCATGAAGGGCAGAAGATAGGCCACGGCCTTCTTCATCACGCGCGCGGATTTTACCACTTGCGGCAAGAACATCTTGCCCGAGCCGAACAGATCGCCCACCACATTCATGCCCGCCATCAGCGGACCTTCGATCACGTCCAACGGTTTGGCGGCTTCGCGGCGCGCTTCTTCGGTGTCCTCGACGATGAAGGCATCGATGCCATGCACCATGGCATGGGTGATGCGGTCCTTGACCGGCAGCGCCCGCCAGGCGGCGTCTTCGATTTCGGCTTCCGCGCCGTCGCCCTTAAATTCCTTCGCCAGCGCCAGCAGGCGCTCGGTGGCGTCGGGCCGGCGGTTGAACAAAACGTCTTCGATCCCTTCGCGCAACGGCGTGGGAATGTCCTGATAGACCGTGAGCTGGCCGGCATTGACGATGCCCATATCCATGCCCGCCTTGATGGCGTGGAACAGGAACACGCTGTGCATCGCCTCGCGCACCCGCTCATTGCCCCGGAACGAGAAGGAGAAATTGGAGACGCCGCCGGAAATATGGGAGTGGGGATTTTCCCGGCGGATGATCTCGGCCGCCTCGACGAACGCCTTGCCATATTCATTATGCTCTTCCAGTCCGGTGGCGACGGCGAAGATGTTGGGATCGAAGACGATGTCTTCGGGCGGGAAGCCCACCTTATTGACCAGGATGTCATAGGCGCGCTTGCAGATCGCGACCTTGCGTTCGCGCGTGTCGGCCTGGCCTTGTTCGTCGAACGCCATCACCACCACGGCGGCGCCGAAGCGCAGCACTTCGCGGGCGTGTTCGATAAACGGCTCCTCGCCTTCCTTGAGCGAGATGGAATTGACGATCGCCTTGCCCTGGCAACATTTCAGGCCCGCCTGGATCACGCTCCATTTGGAGCTGTCGATCATCAACGGCACCTTGGCGATATCTGGCTCGCCTGCGATCAGATTGACGAAGCGGGCCATCGCCGCCTCGGAATCGATCAGGCCTTCGTCCATGTTGATGTCGATGATCTGGGCGCCATTCTCGACCTGGCTGCGCGCCACTTCCAGCGCCTGCTCGTAATCGTTGGCGGCGATGAGTTTTCGGAACTTGGCCGAGCCGGTGATGTTGGTGCGCTCGCCCACATTGATGAAATTGAGGTCGGGGGTGAGGGTGAACGGCTCCAGCCCCGACAGGCGCATGTATTTGGGCTTTTCCGGAACGGCGCGCGGCGGCACGCCCTTGATGGCACGGCCAAAGGCCTTGATGTGCTCGGGCTTGGTGCCGCAGCAGCCGCCCACGATATTGACCAGGCCGGAACGGGCGAATTCCTCGATCATCGCCGCCATGGATTCGGGCGTCTCGTCGTAACCGCCGAACTCGTTGGGCAGGCCGGCGTTGGGATGCGCACTCACCAAGGTGTCCGCCGCCGCCGCCAGGTCGGCGATATAGGGGCGCAATTCTTTCGCACCGAGCGCGCAATTCAGGCCGATGGCGAACGGTTGGGCGTGACGCACCGAATGCCAGAAGGCTTCCGGCGTCTGCCCGGTGAGCGTGCGGCCCGAGAGATCGGTGATGGTGCCAGAGATCCAAACCGGCAGACGCACGCCAAGCTCGGCAAACACTTCCTCGATGGCGTAAATCGCCGCCTTGCAATTGAGCGTGTCGAACACCGTTTCGATCATCAGCACGTCGGAACCGCCGGTGATCAGACCGCGCGCGCCATCGCGATACGTGGCGCGCAATTCGTCGAAGGTGATGTTGCGGAAGGCCGGATCGTTCACGTCGGGTGAGATCGAGGCGGTGCGGTTGGCCGGGCCCAGCACGCCCGCCACCAGGCGCGGCCGTTCCGCCGTGGTGTACTGGTCGCAGAGTTCGCGCGCCAGCCGCGCGCCCGCTTCGTTCAATTCGCCCACCAGATGGCCCAGGCCGTAATCCTCCTGGCTGGTGAAATTGGAATTGAACGTGTTTGTCTCGATGAAATCGGCGCCCGCTTCCAGATATTGGCGGCCGATGTCGCGGATGATCTCTGGCTTGGTCAGGGTGAGAAGGTCGTTGTTGCCCTTGAGATCGCCGGCGTGATTGCCGAAGCGCGCGCCCCGGAAATCCTCTTCCTTGAGCGTGTAGCCCTGGATCATCACGCCCCAGGAGCCATCCAGCAGCAAAAGGCGCTTCTTCGCTTCATCTCGCATCCAATCAAGCCGGGCAATACGGGCGCTACTCATGACAAATCCTTATTTCAAATCGCCAGACTTCAAGGCGTAAGGCGCCAGCCCCAGAAGCCGGCAGGCGGCATAGCTGAGATTGGCCTGGTTGAGGGTGTAAAAATGAAACTGATCGAAACCCAGCCGGCGCAATTGCTGCACCTGGTCGGCCAAGACCGCGGCGGCGACGATGCGGCGGGATTCCGCATCGTCATCCAGTCCGTCATAAGCACGGGTGAGCCAGCCGGGAATCGAGGCGCCGGTTTTAGCCGCCATGCGCTCCACCCCGCGAAACGCCGTGGTAGGCATGATGCCGGGAATGACGGGAATGGTGATGCCGGCTTTGTCCGCATCGTCGCGGAAGCGTGCCGTCGCATCGTTATCGAAGCAGAATTGGCCAAGCGCGCGGGTTGCGCCGGCTTCCATCTTGGCCTTGAGCAATTGGATGTCATGGCCGTGATTGGGGGAGTCCGGATGACGCTCGGGATAGAAGGACACCGTGATCTCGAATGGCGCGATGCGGCGAATGCCTTCGATCAATTCCGGCGTGGAACGGTAGCCATCCGGATGGGGCCGGTACGGCCCCGTCATGCCGGGCATATCACCGCGCAGCGCCACGATGTGACGAATGCCGGCGTCCCAGTAAGCCTGCACGATTTCATCAATCTCGCCGCGCGACGCACCCACGCAAGTGAGATGCGCGGCGGGCTTGAGCGAGGTTTCCTCGACGATGCGCTTGACGGTGGCATGCGTGCGCTCGCGCGTGGAGCCGCCCGCGCCATAGGTCACTGAAACAAAGCCGGGCTGCAGCGGCTCCAGCCGCTTGATCGCCGACCACAGCGCTGCTTCCGCCTCATCCGTCCTGGGCGGGGAGAATTCGAACGACACCGAAAGCGGCCGTCCGTTGCCGATCATATCCTGAAGACTCATGCCGCCTCTTTGAGCTTTTCCTTGGGCGCGCTTTTGGCGGCGGCCGTCCACAATTTGACTGTGAGTTTTTCCGGCGAGGGCGAGGCCGGGGCGATGGTCTCGCTGTCGCCCGGACTGAGACCCGCGCCGGCGAACCAGCCTTCCACTTCGCGGTCCGAGAAACCAAGCCGGCGATGGGCGTAGTCATCGCGCAGGAATTCCAACTGATGGGGCGCGAAATCGGCGATCAGAAGCCGCGCGCCCGGCGCCATCACGCGCGCCACTTCCGCCACCGCGGCACCGGGATCGTCGAGATAATGCAGCACCTGATGGAACAGCACGGCGTCGAATTTGTCGGTGGTGAAAGGCAGCCGATAGATGTCGGCCAGCCGCACCTGGGTGTTCTTCAGGTTTTCGCGCAGCAAGCGGTCGCGGGCGATCGCCAGCATGTCCGGGCTCACATCCACGCCCACCGCGCGGTTCGCATGTGGCGCCAGCAATTCCAGCATGCGGCCGGTGCCGGTACCCGCATCCAGCAGATTCTCGATTCTGCGCCCCGTCATGCGCTTGAGGATCGCCGCTTCCACATCTTTCTCGGGCGCATGCAGGGCCCGGATGCGCTCCCATTCCGGCGCGTTGGCTTTGAAGTATGCGGCCGCAGCGGCAGCGCGGGCCTGGCGCACGGCACCCAATCGCGCGGTGTCGGCCTGGCTCAAGCTGGGCTCGGCCAGCGCCGCCAGGGCGGCGCCAAGCTCCGCACCCTTGCCGCGATCGGCGGCGCGATAAAAAACCCAGCTTCCTTCCTTGAACCGTTCGAGAAGGCCTGCTTCACCCAGGAGCTTCAAATGGCGAGAGACGCGCGGCTGGGATTGACCCACGATCTCGATCAGCTCACTGACCGTGAGTTCGGCCTGCCGAAGAAGCAGCAGCAGGCGCAGGCGGGTAGGGTCTCCCGCGGCACGCAGCATGGCAACCAGCCTGTCCATCGCCTTCCACTCAACATATAAACATATCTTTATATGCTTGGAGAGAGATTAAAAACAAGTGGCTGCGGCCAAACTCCGGCTGGACAGACCTTGGAAAACGCCCCAGAAGCTCCGGATTCTCAAGGGGGCGGCATGGTTTTGGGGCGGTCGCTGGCGGTCTTGTTGTGCGGACTGGTCCTGGCCGGTTGCGCCACGACGCCCCCCACTCCGGAAATGGCCGCCAACAACGATCCCTATGAGCCAACCAACCGGGCCATGCTTGCGCTTAACGGCAAGATCGACCGCTATTTCGTGATCCCCACCGTGGCGGTCTATTTCTTTCTGGTGCCCGACCCCGGCCGGCGCGCCGTGCACCGCTTCCTGGAAAATCTCACCCTTCCCACCACGTTCGTGAATGATGTCCTGCAAGGGCAAGCGAAACGTAGCGGCCAGACTGCCGCACGCTTCGTGATCAACACCACTATCGGTCTTGGCGGATTTCTCGATCCCGCCAGCCGCATGAAGATTCCCGATCATGGCGAGGATTTCGGCGTGACGTTGGGCGCGTGGGGCGTGGAGGAAGGGCCTTATCTGGTGCTGCCGTTCCTGGGACCATCCAATCCCCGCGATGCCCTCGGGCTGGCGGCGGATGTGGGCCTGGACCCCACCAACTATATCCACATCCACGACCACATATTGTGGGAGGGCGCGCGCTATTATTTTACAGTGCTCGATCTGCGCGGCCAGACGTTCCAGACCGTGCAGACCATCCAGAGGAGCTCAATTGATTATTATACCGCCCTGCGCGGTTTCTACCGGCAGCTCCGCGCCAACCAAGTCCGTGCGGTCCGTCCCCAAAAAACGCAGGAATTGCCGGATTTCTGACCCGCGTTTCATGCTAAAAGCGTGGCTGGTGTCGTGGCTTCGACGTTCGCCTGGTCGGAATATCGGTCGCTTTGCGAACTTCGAAGCCGAAACGACACCAGGAATCAATAACTTGCTGGTGTCCTTCGATTCCGAAATTCGCCTAGAACCCTATATAGAGGTCACGCGAATTTCGGAATCGGGACACTGGATGCCTTGAACTTGCCACACGCAACCGCGAACCTGTAAATCCCAGAGAACGGAATCCTCATGCGCTTCCAACCGATCCCGCGCCGCGCGTTTCTCGCCATGGCGGTTGCCGCCGTCACGAGTCTGGCGGTGAACGTTCCTGCCCAGGCCAGTCCTGCCGAGGACTACGTCCAGAACAACATCAACAAGGGCCTCGCGATCCTCAACAACCGGCAGCTCTCCACCGATCAGCGCCGCAGCCAGTTCGAGAATTTCCTGGTCGGGCTGACCGACATGAAGCGCATCGCCGACTTCACCTTGGGACAATATCGCCGCACCGCCAGCCCCGCCGATCTCGCCGCCTTCGAGGGTGCGTTCCAGAATTACGCCACCGCGGTCTATCAATCCTATTTCAGCAAATATGCCGGCCAGACCTTGAAAGTCACCGGCAGCCAGACCCGTTCACCCGACGATTTCATCGTCGCCACGCATTTGATCGACCCCAACGACCATTCCGGCCAGGAACCGCTGGAAGTGGATTTTCGGGTGCGCACCGACACCGGCAAGCCCGTGGTGGTGGATTTCTCGGTCGCAGGCATCTGGCTGGCGCTGAACGAGCGTGACCAGTTCACCGCGTTTTTGGGACAGAACAACGGCAACATCCCGATGCTGGTGTCACACCTTGGTGAACTGGCCAAGCAGTTCAGGAACGGCTAAGCGCGGGCGAAACGCTTGTATTTGATGCGATGCGGCTGGTCCGCGTCGATCCCCAGGCGGCGCTTCTTGTCGGCTTCATAGTCCTGGTAATTGCCTTCAAACCACTCGACATGGCTGTCGCCTTCGAACGCCAGCATGTGGGTGGCGATGCGATCCAGGAACCAGCGGTCGTGGCTGATGATCATGGCGCAGCCGGCAAATTCCTCCAGCGCCGATTCCAGCGCGCGCAACGTGTCAACGTCGAGATCGTTGGTGGGCTCGTCAAGCAGAAGCAGGTTGGCGCCTGACTTCAGCATTTTGGCCAGATGCACGCGGTTGCGCTTGCCGCCCGATAGCTGGCCTACTTTCTTCTGCTGGTCGCCCCCCTTGAAGGCGAACGCGCCCACATAGGCGCGGGAATTCACCTTGGTCTTGCCGAACTCCAAAATGTCGGTGCCGCCGGAAATCTCTTCCCACACCGTCTTGTTGGGATTGAGCGCGTCGCGCGATTGATCGACATAGCCCATCTGCACGGTGGGCCCGACCTTGAGCGTGCCGGAATCCGGCTTTTCCTGGCCGGTGAGCATGCGGAACAAGGTGGTCTTGCCCGCGCCGTTGGGGCCGATCACGCCGACGATGCCGCCAGGCGGCAATTTGAAGTTCACATTGTCGTAGAGCAGCCGGTCGCCATAGGCCTTGGCGAGGCCTTCCGCTTCCACCACCACCGAACCCAGGCGCTCGGCCACCGGGACCATGATCTGCGCCGTGCCCTGGCGCTGCTCCTGCGACCTGGCCAGCAGATCCTCATAGGCGTTGATGCGCGCCTTGGACTTGGCCTGGCGTGCTTTTGGAGACTGCGCGATCCATTCGCGTTCGCGCGCGATGGTGCGCTCGCGCGCCGCTTCCTCGCTGGATTCCTGCTTGAGGCGCTTTTCCTGCACGCCCAGGAAGCTGGTGTAGTTGCCTTCATGCGGGATGCCGCGGCCGCGATCCAGTTCCAGAATCCAGCCCGTGACATTGTCC
>DATNFZ010000035.1:0-13725 GCA_035606155.1 Rhizomicrobium sp.
TGATCGGCAATCTGTCGGACCGGTTCGGCCGGCGTCCGGTCTTGATCCTGTCGCTGGTGATGCTGGGGGTGGATTATCTGATCACCGGCCTTGCCCCCACCATCGCCTGGCTCTTCATCGGCCGCATCCTGTCGGGCGGCGCGGGCGCGGCCTATCCCACTGCCAATGCCTATATCGCAGACATTTCGCCGCCCGAGAAACGCGCCGCCAATTTCGGCCTGGTGGGCGCCGCCTTCGGAGTGGGGTTCGTGTTGGGCCCGGCGCTGGGCGGGTTTGTGGGTGAGCATTTCGGCCTGCGCGCGCCATTCTTCACGGCCGCCGGCCTCTCCTTCGCCAATGCCCTGTTCGGCCTGGTGGTTCTGAAAGAATCCTTGCCCGTCGAACGGCGCCGGCGGTTTGAATTATGGCGCGCCAATCCTCTGGGCGCGCTCAAGGCACTGAACCATTTTCCACAGCTGGCTTTGCTATTGGCGGTTCTGGTGCTGGTTCAGTTGGCTCACGATTCCCTGCCCTCCACGTGGAGCTATTACACCATGCTGAAATTCGGGCTGGGGACCGGGCGACGTCGCCTGGTCGCTGGTGGCGATCGGAGCCCTGAGCGCTTTTTCCTATGCCGTGCTGCCGGGGCTGGTTGTGTCGCGCATCGGCGAGCGTGGCGCGGTCTATATGGGGTTTGCCTTCGGGACCGTGGCGTATCTGGGGTATGCGCTCGCGGCAAAAGCGTGGCTGTTCTATGCCTGGATGATCCCGTTCACTTTGAGCGGCGTAGGCGGCCCGGCGCTCAACGCCATCATGTCCCACAGCGTGCCCCCCACCGAGCAAGGCGAATTGCAAGGCGCGACATCAAGCGTCACCAGCCTGACATCCGTGGCGGCAATGTGGGCGATGCCGACCTTGTTCGCCTGGTTCACCGGCAAAGGCGCGCCGATCTATTTTCCGGGCGCGGCCTTTTTCGCGGCGGCGATCTGCCAGTTGGGAGCGTTGCTGCTGTTCGCGCGGGCCAAGCGGGCCGCGACTAGTGAAGGGCTTTAAGCCGTTCCAGTTCGTCTTTGATTCGGAGTTTTTGTTTTTTGAGGGCCGCGACCCGGGCTTCGTCCCATCCGGGTTGGGTCAATTCGGCGGCGATGATTTCTTCCAGTTTCTTGTGCTGAAGCGCGAGATTTTCGATCTGCCCTTCCATTTCCATGCTTACACCTCATCGGTTCAAGCGCACGAAAAAGTAAAGCACCATGCCCCCTCCCTGTCATCCCAAAAAGTTTTGGAACCAAAACTCTTTCGGCTTACGCGGGCTGGATGTAAACGAAGGTTATGGAGCAGGAACGGGCGGGAAAAAACACGGCGGAAAAGCTGGTTATCGGCATTTCCGGCGCATCGGGCGTGGCTTATGGCATTCGCCTGTTGGAGGCCCTTAAGGAGTTGCGAATCGAGTCGCATCTGGTGATGACCAAACCCGCCCAGATGACCATCGGCTACGAAACCGACCTCACCCCCAAGCAAGTGGCGGCCAAGGCCGATCGGGTCCACGCCATTGACGACATCGGCGCGCCGATCGCCAGCGGAAGTTTCAAGACCCGTGGTATGATCGTGGCACCCTGTTCGGTGCGCAGCATGAGCGAGATCGCAACCGGCGTGACCACCAATCTTTTGACCCGCGCCGCCGATGTGGTGCTGAAGGAACGCCGGCCCCTCATCCTGATGGTGCGGGAGACGCCGCTGCATCTGGGCCATCTGCGCACCATGACAGCGCTGGCGGAAATGGGGGCGATCCTTCTTCCGCCCATGCCCGCTTTCTATGCCGAACCAAGAACCCTGTCCGATCTGGTGGACCAGATGGCGGGGCGGGCGCTTGATCTTCTTGGGCTTACCTGGCCGATCAAACGCTGGGGCGAGGACCTGCCCTCTGCCAACTCCCGCAATGGCGCCAAGCGGAGGAAGCGGTCATGAATGAGCATGTCACCCGCCCCGATGAGGTGGCGGCGCGCGCCAAACTGGCGGCGCTGGTGCAGGAACATCGCGATCTCGACGCGGCCATCGAAGCCTTGTCGGTCTCGGGCGCGGGCGATCAATTGGCGCTGTCGCGGCTGAAAAAGCGCAAACTCCAGCTCAAGGACGAGATCACCGAGATCAACAATTCGCTTCTGCCCGACATCATTGCCTGATGCGTCAGGGCCATCGCCATTTACAAGGCGATTATCCCGGACTTGACTAATTGACCCCGAAGCCCTATAAATGGGTTGTTTTGAGGGGCTACCCCATGGCTAAGAACCACCTTAAGCGCATCCACCAGATGACCTTCGCGGACTGGGAAAAGGCCTTCCCGGACGAGCACTCTTGCGCGGCCTATCTGGTGCGCCATCGCTGGCCTAGCGGCACTGTACGCTGCCCCAGGTGCGGGTCTGTGCTGGTGAAACCCCACGGCACCATGGAATTTAACTGGCTCTGCAACGCTTGCTCGCCCTCTGGCACGAACTACCGCTTTTCGGTGATCGCGGGCACGATCTTTGAGAACACGAACAAGCCGCTCCGGGACTGGTTTCGAGTGATCCACCTGATGCTGACCAGCAAGAAGGGCATTAGCGCCCTGCAAATCCACCGGATGATGGGTTTCGGCTCTTACAAGACCGCTTGGTACATGTGCCACCGGGTGCGCGCCGGACTGGCGAATGAGGAATTTCGCAAGCTTATTGGGCTGGTCGAGGTGGATGAGACGTATGTGGGCGGCAAGGACAAGAACCGCCACGCGGACAGGCGCCAACACGCCTACGGCGGAAAGAAAGACAGCCTGAAATTCGCGGTGATCGGCGCGGTGGAGCGCAAGGGCAACGTGGTAGCGCGGGTGCTGGACAAGGTGAACTCGGCCACGATGCAAAGCTTTGTGCATGAGGTTGTCGCGACGGATGTATCGCTTCTCACAACCGATGACGCGCTTGGCTATCGGGGCCTGAAAGACACCCATCCCATGCACGGCACGGTTGACCATGGCCGTCGCCAGTACGTTACCGGCGCGCTGCACACGAACACGATTGAAGGCTTCTGGAGCTTGATTAAGCGGGGCGTTATGGGGAGCTACCACAAGGTGTCCCGCAAATACCTCCCGTTGTATGTCGCAGAGTTCCAATTTCGGTATAACAACCGGACGAACCCGGACATCTTTGGGGAGGCAATTCGCGGGTGCTGAAATGGCTGCGCACAAATTGGTTTGCCGCCATAATGATGGCACTAGCCTTCGTTTATGGGAGCTATCCGTTCGTCGTTTTATTTGAGCCATCCCATGCCCCAAGCAATTATGCCACCCAAGAAAATGCCGCCCATCAACCCAATGACCATCAGCCTTGGGATTTGGCTTCGATTGGTGCGATAGCCGCGAGCGTATTCACGGGACTGTTGGCCGTTTTCGCGTTTATCCAGGTGCGGGACGCTAGGAGAAGCAGTGAGCGTCAACTGCGGGCTTATTTGACCCTTCAATCCATTACCGTTGATCCGGCCTTCCAACTCGGAGTCGGCGGAATACCTTATGTTGAAGGCTTCGTTTGCTGGGCTGTCTGGCACAACGCTGGTCAAACCCCCGCATATCAAGCAAACACGATAATCAGTTGGGATCAGTTTCCGATTATCGAAAACAGAGAGCCAAATTTCACTCAACGCCCCGTTGGTCAGGGTATTGATGTGGGCCCTAAAATGCCGGTCCAGACTGGCTATCAACTCATTCCAATCGCCCATCTTCTCGGCGTTTGGAATCGAGAAACTGAGGTGTTCATTCGGGCTCGCGTTGAATATTTTGATGCCATGCATCCAAAGGAGCTTCGGCATACGGAGATATGCATGATGCTGGATTTGCTTCGCGTGCCAACCGAAGTCCCGCCACAGGGGGCGGCCAAGAATCTCCCCAACGTCACCTTGAAGGCCTACGGTCCCCAAAACACCAGCACCTGACGCCTGAGCGGCCCCTGTAAGGCCTCCAAAAACGGCTAAAACGAGTGCGGCCTGTCGGACCCACCGTCCCATCAGCGAACCCCGATAGTCAAGTCCGGGATAATCGCCATTTACAAAATAGTTCTTGATTCGTTCCAAAGACTGCGCAAGTCTGCGCGGCCATTTCAGGAGGGACAATCATGATCGGCTACACCACCATAGGCGCCAAAGACAGTGAGGCGTCGGGCAAATTCTATGACGCGGTCTTCGGCGCGATCGGCGGCGAACGCAAATTCGCCGATGGCGGCTGGATCGGCTATGGCGCGGTCGGCCCGGACAAGGGCTTCACCGGCTGCCACACCATGGTGACCGGCAAGCCCAATAACGGCCAGGAAGCCCGCCCCGGCAACGGCATCATGCTGGCCTACAAAGCGGCCTCGCAGGACGCGGTGAAAGCGGCTTATGCCGGCGGCATGGCCAATGGCGGCACCGACGAAGGCAAGCCCGGCTTTCGTCCGCCGGAGGCGACGTCCGGCTTCTATGGCGCATATTTGCGCGATCCGACCGGCAACAAGATCTGCGTCTTTACGGTCGGTTGATTGTTGCGATTTTAGTCCTGAGCAGCGGCGTTTGGCTACCCAAGCGGCCAAGCGCCCGGCCTGCGCTGCCGGTGATGGATTGCAACTGGAATCTGCGAGGCGCGAGGGCCGCGTAAGCGATTAGCCCGAGCCCTGCATAAGCCGCTGTTCGATGACGGCGAGCGCCGCTTGCGCTTTCGCAGCATCGGGGCCGCCGGCCTGCGCCATGTCGGGCCGGCCGCCGCCGCCCTTGCCGCCCAGGGCTTCCGCGCCCAGCCGCACCAGATCCACGGCGCTGATGCGCCCCGTGAGATCGGCGGTCACGCCCACCACCAGAGAAGCCTTGCCGTCGGCCGCGGCGACAAACGCCACCACGCCCGAACCCAGCTTGGCCTTGGCGTCGTCGGCCAAACCCTTGAGGTCCTTGGGCGCCACGCCATCGACGCTACGCAGCACCGCCTTGATGCCGGCGATCGTGCGCGCGCCATCGTCGCCGCCCGCCTTGGCGGGACCGGCCAGCGCCAGCGCTTTCTTGGCATCGGCCAATTCGCGTTCCAGCCGGCGGCGTTCTTCCGACAAGGCGGCGACACGGCCCGGCAGGTCGGCCGAGTTGGTCTTGAGCGCGGCCGCGGCTTCGCGCGCCAATTCCGCCTGGTGCGAAAGATAGCGCCGCGCGCCTTCCGAGGTGAGCGCCTCGATGCGGCGTACGCCCGCCGCCACCGCGTTTTCGGAAAGAATGGTGAAAATACCGATATCGCCCAGGCGGCGCACATGGGTGCCGCCGCACAACTCCACCGAATAGGCTTTCACCTGTTCGAGATCGTCGCCCATCGTCAGTACACGGACTTCCTCGCCGTATTTCTCGCCGAACAGGGCTTCGGCGCCGGCCGAGATCGCCTGATCGGTGGGCATCAGCCGCGTCGAAGTGTCGGAATTCTGGCGGATCACTTCGTTCACCTGGGCCTCGATCCGCTCCAGTTCTTCCGCCGTCACGGGCTTGGGATGTGAGAAATCGAAGCGCAGCCGCTCGGGCGATACCAGCGAGCCTTTCTGGCTCACATGGGGACCCAGCACGCGTTTCAGCGCGGCATGCAGCAAATGGGTGGCGGAGTGATTGGCGCGGGTGGCGCGGCGGCGTTCGCGGTCCACTTCAAGGTCCACGCCGTCGCCTACCGAAAGGGTGCCGCGTGACACTTCCACGACATGGACATGCATCGAGCCCAACTTCTTGTCGGTGTCCACCACCTTGCCTTCGGCCTGGGCGGACAGCATCAGCCCGGTGTCACCCACCTGGCCGCCGGATTCCGCATAGAATGGCGTCTGGTTGGTGAGGATTTCTACTTTCTCACCTGCATTTGCGCTCTCAACGCGCTGGTTGTCCTTGAGGATGGCCAGAATCTGACCTTCGGCTTCCTCGGTGTCATAGCCCAGGAATTCGGTGCGGCCCACTTCGTCGAAAATGCCGTACCATTGCGCTTCGTTGGCGGCTTCGCCCGAGCCCGCCCAATTGGCGCGGGCCTCGGCCCGTTGTTTTTCCATCGCAAAACTGAAGCCGTCCTGATCGACGGCGATGCCGCGGGCGCGGAGCGATTCCTGGGTGAGGTCGAGGGGAAAGCCATACGTGTCGTAAAGCTTGAACGCGACATCGCCGGTGAGACGGTCGCCCGCCTTCATCTCCAGTGTTGCCTCATCCAGAAGTTTAAGACCGCGCGCCAAGGTCTCGCGGAATCGAATTTCTTCCAGTTTCAGCGTCTCGGTGATCAGCGCTTCGGCGCGCTTCAATTCAGGATAGGCGCTGCCCATTTCGGCGACCAGGGTGGGCACCAGGCGATACATCAGGGGGTCCTTGGTGCCCAGGAGATGCGCATGCCGCATGCCGCGGCGCATGATGCGGCGCAGGACATAACCCCGGCCGTCATTGGAGGGCAGCACGCCATCGGCGATCAAAAACGAGGTCGAGCGCAGATGGTCGGTGATCACCTGATGGCTGAAGCGGGCCTCACCCTCGCTTTTGATGCCGGAAGCATCCACCGAGGCGGCGATCAGATGGCGGAAAAGATCGGTCTCGAAATTGCTGTGCACGCCCTGAAGCACGGTGGCGATACGCTCCAGCCCCATGCCGGTGTCGATCGAAGGCTTGGGCAGATTGAGCCGCTCGCCACCGGGGAGCTGTTCGTACTGCATGAAAACGAGATTCCAGATTTCGACAAACCGATCGCCATCCTCATCGGGCGAGCCCGGCGGACCCCCGGGGATTCCGGGGCCATGGTCGTAGAAGATTTCCGAACATGGGCCGCAGGGACCGGTATCGCCCATGGACCAGAAATTGGCGGATGTGCCGATGCGGATGATCCGCTGATCCGGCAGGCCGGCGATCTTGCCCCAGAGGCCGAACGCTTCGTCGTCATCGGCATAGACGGTGACGCTGAGGCGGTCCTTGGCGAGACCCAGATCGCGGGTGAGCAGTTCCCAGGCAAAGCGGATCGCGTCTTCCTTGAAATAATCGCCGAAGGAGAAATTCCCCAGCATCTCGAAGAATGTCAGATGGCGGGCGGTATAGCCCACATTGTCGAGATCGTTGTGCTTGCCGCCGGCGCGCACGCATTTCTGGGCGGTAGAGGCGCGCACATAGGGGCGCTTTTCCGTGCCGGTGAAGATGTTCTTGAACTGCACCATGCCCGCGTTGGTGAAGAGCAAGGTGGGGTCGTTGCGGGGCACCAGGGGCGATGACGCCACGATGGTGTGACCCTGGCGCGCGAAATAATCCAGGAACGCGGAACGGATGTCGGAAAGGCTTTTCATGGGCTTGCTTGTAACGGGCGGGCCAAATCTTGTCATCCCGGCACAAAATCGCGGCCTATCTGCAAAAACAGAAGGCGCCCCGTTACCGGAGCGCCTTCTGCCGAGGAGTCGGTTTCCGCTGCGAGACAGAAACGACTCGAACTGTTATGCCGGGCCTAGTCTTCTTCGGCCGCGGCCTTTTCCTCATCGCCATGGGCAAGGCTTTGGCCGATCTGGCCAGCCTGGGCCCGGATGGCCTGCTCGATGCTGGCGGCGACATCGGGGTTCTGCGCCAGGAAGTTTTTGGCCGCCTCGCGGCCCTGGCCGATGCGCGAGCCGTCATAAGAGAACCAGGAACCGGATTTCTCCACGATCCCGGCCTTCACGCCCAGATCGATCAGTTCACCGGTCTTGGACACGCCCTGGCCGTACATGATGTCGAACTCGACCTGCTTGAAGGGGGGGGCGACCTTGTTCTTGACCACTTTGACGCGGGTCTGGTTGCCCACCACTTCGTCGCGGTCCTTGATCGCGCCGATACGGCGGATGTCGAGGCGGACCGAGGAATAGAATTTCAAGGCATTGCCGCCAGTGGTGGTTTCCGGATTGCCGAACATGATGCCGATCTTCATGCGGATCTGGTTGATGAAGATCACGATGGTGTTGGATTTGGAGATCGAGGCGGTGAGTTTCCGCAACGCCTGGCTCATCAGCCGCGCCTGAAGGCCGGGCAGCGAATCGCCCATTTCGCCTTCCAATTCGGCCTTGGGCGTGAGTGCCGCCACCGAGTCGATGACCACGATATCCACGCCGCCGGAACGCACCAAAGTATCGGTGATCTCCAGCGCCTGCTCGCCGGTGTCGGGCTGGGAGATCAGCATTTCGTCAATGTCCACGCCCAGCTTGCGCGCATAGACGGGATCGAGCGCATGCTCGGCATCCACGTAAGCGGCGATGCCGCCTTTCTTCTGCGCTTCGGCCACGACGTGCAGCGCCAAGGTGGTCTTGCCCGAGGATTCAGGCCCGTAAATCTCGATCACGCGGCCCCGCGGCAAGCCGCCAATGCCCAGCGCGATGTCCAGGCCCAGGGAGCCGGTCGAAACCGCATCCGTGGCCAGTCCCAGATCGCGGCTCCCCAGCTTCATCACTGAGCCTTTGCCGAAAGCACGGTCGATCTGGCTCAGCGCGGCTTCCAAGGCGCGCTTGCGATCCTGATTGTCGTCTTTGCTCACCACCCTCAAAGCCGCCTGACTCATGCCTACCTCCCGGTTATTTCACAGCGCCGGGCGATCCCCAAGCGAATCTCCAACGGCGCTGCGATGGGGTAAAAGTACATGGTTTGTTCTCATTTGCAAGATACAGCCTAAGGTGCTGTATCTTTGGAGAAATACCATGTCTTGTTCCTCTGTCGTTCTACTTGGTGAGCAGGAGCGGGTCTTTGGGCAACAAACGTCGGATCAGGCCGTTCTCAAGACTGTCCCATGCGCTTCGCATTTCTCAATTCCGGCAAACTGATATCCCTGGGTGGTTGCATCCTTCTCTTGACAGGCTGGGCCAGCCCGCAGCCGCAATTCACCGGCCGGATTGTCTGGCGCGAAGAAACCAGCGCCGAGATGGCGAAGGAGCCTTTGTGCCAAAATGCCTGGGATGCGCGCCTGAAGGGTGCGCGCGCTTATGCTTGCTCCTGGGTGTGGGCCGACCCGCTTCACCCCGGGGCCTGGGGCTGCACCATCATCTATGAGCCCGGCACAGCCGATTGGACGGTTCCCTTGGAGAAGCGGAACTGCGCCTCCCTTGACCAAGCCGTCGCGCTGAACACGAAACCTTGACGCGAGAACGCCGGATCGAAAGAAAGCCGCTTCCGTTTCCGCCCCATGACCGCGGCTTCCAACCCAACGCCGGCCCAAGCCCAGGCCCAGGCTCAAGTAGAGAAAGCCACCGCCAGGGTCGAACGCGCCGAGATCAAGCAGGCCTCGCGCAACATCCAGGCCGCCAGCGGCCAGATCGCCGAGAGCGCCGACCGCTCCACACAGCTCGCCGCCGACCGCACCATCTATGCCGCCGAGCGCACCTATGCCGCCTGGGTCAGGACGGGGCTGGCGGCGTTGGCCTCGGGGGTGGGCGCCAAGGCGCTGCTCACGGGTATATTGCCGGAACTGGGTATCCGCCTGGCCGGCTCGATCCTGATCCTGTTTTGCGTGTTCTGTTTCCTGGCCGCGGTGTGGCGGGAAATCTTTCCGGTCGTCCCGCCGCCGATTCCCGACGCCAAGCGCATCCCCAGCCTGTTCCTCTATCTGGTCAACGCCGCGCTGGCGGTGGTGGCGCTGATGGCGCTGGTCTCGATCTGGATGCAATAATCGCCCAATGCCCTATCTTTTTTCCTATGGCACCTTGCAGCAAGAGAGCGTGCAGATGGCCTCGTTCGGGCGCACCTTGAAAGGCCAGCCCGACACCTTGCCCGGCTGGCGGCGCGAGATGGTGGAGATCATCGACTGTGAAGTGTTCTGCCTGTCCGGCGAGCGTTTTCATCCCATCCTGGTGCCCGGCAACGAGGTCGATGAGATTTCTGGCATGGTGTTCGAGATCAGCGATGACGAACTCAAGCGCGCCGACGCCTACGAAGTCGAGGATTACAAACGCATCGCCGCGCGGTTGAAATCGGGCCTCACCGCTTTCGTCTATGTGAAGGCATAGCGCTACTTGGTGGCGTCGCCGAAGACCGCCACGCATTGCTGATAGCTTTGCACGAACACGCGCCTTTGAGTGGCGGGATCGAAATCATTGCCGCCGGCATCCTGCGACGCCACCGATTCACAAAAGGCGTTGGGCTGCGGTTGGGCGCCCTCGGGGACGGGCGCGGGAGCTGGCGCGGCTTGGGCCGTCATCGGCGCGGGCCGGGCCATTGCCGCAGGCTGTGGCGCGGCGGGCGGCGGCGATTTGTTCTCATGCGAGTCGCCCAGGCCGGTAAAGGTCAAGGCATGGTTCCAGTCCTGCTCGGAGCAGGCCGACAGAAGAAACGCGGCGGCAAGAAAAGCGGGGAAACGGACTTTCATGGGACGCGAGTGTGGTCTAGCCGCCTGGCCGGTGCAAGTTATCCGGCCTTGCGCGCGGGTGCGTGCGACAAGACTTCCTTCACCTTGGCCGCCAACTGCTTCAAGCCGAACGGTTTGGGCAGGAAATGCAGGTCCGCGGCATTCTCTTCATTGCGGCGGAAGGCTTCCTCGGCGTAACCCGACATGAAGATGATCGCCAGTTCGGGCTTCAATTCCTTCACATGGCGAACCAGGGTCGGGCCGTCCATGTTGGGCATCACCACGTCGGTGATCAAAAGATCGATCTCGTGACCGCCCTTGGTGACGATCTCCAGCGCTTCCTCGCCGCCGCCCGCTTCCAGTACGTGATAGCCGCGCAGGCGCAGCGCACGCGCCGCAAAGCTCCTCACCGCCTCTTCGTCTTCCACCAGAAGGATCGTGTCCTGGCCGGTGACGTCGCGGGGCGCCAGGGGCGCCATTTCGGCACTCTGTGCGCCGGCTTCGAGGCGATGGCGCGGCAGATAGATGGTAAAGCTGGTGCCGCGGCCAAGCTCGGTGTCCATGGTGATGAAGCCGCCGGATTGCTTGACGATGCCATACACGGTGGCCAGACCCAGGCCGGTGCCCTGGCCCACCGGCTTGGTGGTGAAGAAGGGATCGAAAATCTTGCCCTTGTGCTCGTCGGCGATACCGGTGCCGGTGTCGCTCACCTCGATCTTCACATATTCGCCCGGCGGCATGATGGCGGTGCCCAGCGAGACCGGCCGCGTCACGGTTTCGTTGCCGGTGAGGATGGTCACCACGCCGCCATTGGGCATGGCGTCGCGCGCATTCACCACCAGGTTGATGATGGCGTTGGAAAGCTGCGCCTCGTCGGCATGGACCGGCCAGATATCGGCGCCATTGTCGAGCTTGAGGCTGATGCCTTCCCTCAACAGGCGCCTCAGCATCTGGGTCAATTCGCTCAGCACGTCGGAGAGCGCCAGCACCTTGGGCTGCATGGTCTGCTTGCGGCTGAAGGCGAGAAGCTGGCCCACCAGAGTGGCGGCGCGCAGCGCGTTCTGATGGACCTCGTTGATCTCCTTGAACGAGGGATCGCCGGCGGGATGGCGCATCAGCAGGAATTCGCAATTGCCGATGATCACGGTCAGAAGATTGTTGAAGTCGTGGGCCACGCCGCCCGCAAGCTGGCCCACCGCCTGCATCTTCTGCGACTGGGCGAATTTGATCTCGAGCTGCTTCTGTTCGGAGACGTCCATCAGATAAAGCAGCGCCCCTTCGGCCACGGGGCTGGCGAACATTTCCGCCATGCGGCTTTCGCCGAAGCGCATCTCCAGCGGGCGGCCCATGCTTTCGCCTTTGGCCGAACGGGCGATCTGGTCGCGCACCGGGTTGCGCTCGCTTGGCTCCACCAGTTGCGTCAGGTCCTGGCCGGCCAGCGTGCCGGAAAGGCCGAAGAATTTGGCGAACACGTCATTGGCTTCGCGGATCACACCGTGCGCATCGACAAAGGCCACCCCGATCGGCGCATCCTGGAACAGCGCGCCCGCGGTCTGGTGGGTCCGGGCTTCGGGCGCCACCATGACCGGCGCGACCGGCTGCGGCGCGGCCGGGACCAGGGGCGCGGGCTGGGCGGCATGCACAGGCGAGACACTGGCCAAGAGACGCGGGGTGAACCACCACACGGTCTGCTGGTCTTTGAGGGGGCGCACGGCGGCCACCAGATCCAGCCCGGGCATCACCTGAAAACTTTCCTCGCGTGGCCGGCCCTCGGCGGCATCGCGCGCCAGGCGATAAAGCACGGCGCTGGACGGCTCGCCCGCCAGCGCCAATTCCGGCGGGGTGGGGCTTTCGCCTTCGCGCGTGCCCGCCATCAGGCGATAGACCGGATTGCAATCCACCACGGCGCCGTCGACACCGGTGATCGCCCAGGCGACATTGGCCCGGGCGGCGGCTTCGGCAACGCGTTTGACCTCGAGGATGCGGAAGCCCTCGCGCGGCCAGACCGCGTAAAGCAAAAGAGCCGCGACCGCGCCGATCCCGCCCAAGAGGGCATAGCCGGCAAAACCCGCCTTGTCGGGATAGATCAGAGCCAGGACCGCTGTGGCCAGCGCAAGCAAGCCGAAACCCAAGGCCGCCCAGCGCCAGGCGCCCGCGGACACGCCCACCGCCCAGCTCGAAACTGTCCGGGAATCCTGCATCCCTTGCAGATTACAGGATTCGGTTAACGAATGGTTTCCGGCAGCCCGGGGCCGGTAAAAAAGTCTCGGATTTTCGGGCCTTTATCAACAATCAGGGGTAAAGAAAAATTACTGCGGCGCGGGCGCGCGCTTCAGGGTGCCGTTCAGCCGCATCACATAGCCGATCACTTGCGCCACCGCTTTGTAGTGTTCGGCCGGGATGGCCTCGTCCAGTTCGACGCTGGCATAGAGCGCGCGCGCCAGCGGCGGATTCTCGATCACGGGAACTTCGTTCTCTTCGGCGACGGCGCGAATGCGCAAGGCCAGGGCATCCACGCCCTTGGCCACGCAGATGGGCGCGGCAGTCTTGCCCGACTCGTATTTGAGCGCCACCGCGAAGTGGGTGGGGTTGGTGATCACCACGGTGGCCTTGGGCACCTCGGCGATCATGCGCTTTCTGGCGCGCTCCTGGCGGATCTGGCGCACCTTGGCCTTGATGATGGGATCGCCTTCGTTCTGGCGGAATTCGTCCTTGATCTCCTGCCGCGACATCATGTTGCGCTTCATGAAGCGCGTATATTGGATGAAATAATCGAGCCCCGCGATCACCAGCAGCGCCGACAGCGCCGCCACCAGGATCTTGAACAGAAGATGGCTCATGTCGCCCATCACGCCTTGCGGCGACTGATTGAGGATCGAGTCCAGCATGCCGCGCTCGGGCCACAATTGGGTCCAGATCGCCAGACCCACGATGGCGAGCTTGATCAGGCCCTTGACGAGATTGATCCAGCCCTCCAGCCCGAACATGCGCGAAAGGCCCGACAGAAGGGACAATTTGGATAGATCCGGCGCCAGCTTTCCGAGGTTGAAGGTGGGCCGGCTCTGCAGGACATGGCCGGCCAGAGACGCCACCAGCATCACGCCCATGAAGGGCGCCAGCACAATCACCAGATGGAGCAGCGTGCCCCGCATCAACGAAGCCAGCCCTGCCCCATCCACCGCCATCCGGTCGGGCTCCTGGATGAATTGCATCAGGATTTGCGCGATCCCCACCGCCACCGAGTGGCCGAACATGGCGATCGCCAAGGTGCCGCCCGCCAGCACCACGAAGGTCGAGACCTCCATGGATTTGATGACGTCGCCGGCTTCGCGCGCCTGGTCCAGGCGCTTCTGTGTCGGCTGTTCGGTCTGCTGGGAGTCGTCCTGTTCGTCGGCCATGGTTTACAGAAACGCTCCCATAGA